>JAIPBW010000015.1 GCA_021738505.1 Bacteroidales bacterium
TACTGTACTCTAAGTCATTTACTTAAGGGCTTTCTGAGACGGTTATATTTGACAGCAACCGGACACAGAAGTATAGAAAATGACTATAAATGACCATTAATGACTATTAATGACAATAAATGTCATTGTTTTCTTTGCAATATCCAACTCGTCCAGCCCTTTAATCATTCTCCTGTGTGTCGAAAAAATTTTCGCCATGGAGGTTTCATATTTGTTGCCTTTCAGAGGCTAACAATGCTTAATTTGTTTTGTTTGTAAAAAAACACTAACTCCGGCAAAGTTTGGATAAACAAGCCCTATTCTAAAATTGGTGCACGATGGAATGGCTTGGAGCGGTCAAAAAGATATCGATAGGTAATATGCACCTTTTTAATTTTAGCTCCAACCTTTTCTACAACGCGTATCATTTTGGGGTTAAAGTCTCCGATCCAGTTCATTTCAAGGTCTTCATATTGAAATGAAGATCTTTGAGCAAAATCCGCAAAAGCTTTTATCATAGCTCCGTCAACTCCTTTTCCCTGGTATTCCGGAGAAATGCCGAATATTAACCCAATAGCTTTGGTTTGTTTCATAAAAGTTTTAATCAACAAAAGTTTGATTTTAGCCCAGATATTTAGCTGACCGTTTAAATATTTGAAAATCTGATTCATGTCCGGAATCATAATGAAAATGGCAATGGGTGTATTTTTATAATAACCAAGCCAGATGAGCCTTTCATCCATGATCGGTTTTAGCCGATTTAAGATCGCTTTTGCCTGATATTCGGTCATTTTACCTACATCGCTAAATTTTGCCCAGGCTTTATTATATACATGCCTGAATTCTTCGGCATGCTGATCTAAATTTTGCTTTTTTATATGTTTAAAAGTATAGTTTTTATCCTTTGCGATTTGATTGGCTCTCTCAATAAGATCAGGGTGTAAATCAGGATTTTTGATCTTTGTGTGATAAGTATATTGTTCAAAATACTTCTGAAAGCCATAGTTTTCAAAAAGTTCTTTGTAATATGAAAAATTATAAGGCATGCTGTAATTAGGCTCATGAAACCCTTTTGCAAGTAGCCCCCACCATTCATTGCGATCTCCGAAATTTATAGGGCCATCCATGGCTTCAAATCCTTTTTTCTGCAGCCACTCTTTCGAAGCATCAAACAGCATGTTGGCAGCCTGCTGATTGTTGATGCATTCGAAAAAGCCAACACCACCTGTAGGTTGCTCACTCTGGTCTGAAGTTTTTTTATGGTAAAATGCTGCTATTCTTCCAATTGTTTGATTTTTTTCGTCCTTCAGTAACCACCGGATCGCATCTCCGTCTTTGAAAAATTTATTCTTATTTCTATTGAATACAAACTCAATGTCTTTATCCAAAGGTCGTATCCAGTTTTCATCGTTCTTATATAATCGAACAGGGAATTGTAAAAATTCCTTTTCTAATTGTTTGTTATTGACTTCTTTTAGTTTCATGTACTAATATTTTACATTACAAACCTACATATTTTTTCACCATAATAAATGCATTTTGTTATGAAAAAATGATAATCGGTTTAATAATACTTGCCTGCCAAATGGATAATAATACTGTTATCTCCAAATCTAAATTATAGGAACAGAAAACGTGCAAGGTTATTTAGATGAAATTTAAACAATACATGAATTATGTTGTTTAGAATTAATATAAATAAAGAGTAAACGTATTGGATTTATAGAGTCTGTATTTTTAAGGCGGCTGAACTATTGGAAGTTACTGAAAATTTAGAATGGCTAAAATTTCTTATATATAATAAGATAGAAGAAATTTATAATCTACCTGTTCTTACTTAAAAATTCAGAATAAAAACAGAGTTATATAAAGTACAAGCATTATGAACATAGGAATACTAAAGGAGAAGGATCCGGAGCGACGAGTCGCATTATTGCCGGAATTAATCCAGGGATTTTTGAAAGAAAATCAAGTTGATATTTGGGTCGAAAAAGACGCCGGCAAAGGTTCTTTTATTTCTGATGCAATGTTTAAAGAGGCCGGAGCAAAAGTCGTCAGCCGATCCGATATTATGTCAAAGGCTGATGTTATAGGTTCCGTATCGGGGCCTGATGAGCAAGAGCTATCCAAACTTAAGGATGGGCAGGTGCTTATGTCAGTGTTTCAGCCATTGGTTCAGAAAACTTATGTAGAAAATCTATTAAACAAAAAGGTTACGTCGTTTAGCCTGGATAATATTCCCAGAACATCTCGAGCCCAGTCGATGGATGTTTTATCATCTCAGGCGACAGTAGCAGGATATAAAGCTGTTATCCAGGCTGCTGATTATTTACCGGAGTTTTTTCCGATGTTTATGACTGCTGCCGGTACAATCAAACCGGCAAAAGTAATGGTTCTTGGGGCAGGTGTTGCGGGACTTCAGGCAATCGCTACTGCCAGAAGACTTGGAGCTGTTGTTCAGGCCTTTGATGTGCGGACAGCTGTGAAAGAAGAGGTGGTGAGCCTGGGAGCAAAGTTTATTGAAGTAGAAGGCGCTAAAGATGATCAGAGTGCCGGAGGCTATGCCGTGGAACAGTCCGAAGAGTTTCAGAAACGGCAAATGCAAGTCGTTCAGGAACATGCAGCTAAGTCGGATGTCATTATCGCAACAGCGCAAATCCCGGGAAAGAAAGCTCCTGTATTGGTTACAAAAGACACGCTGAAAGACATGAAAGAAGGAGCAGTCATTGTTGATCTTGCTGCTGCTTCCGGTGGTAATTGCGAAGCTACCCAAAATGACCAGATTATTCAGGAAAATGGCGTTACCATTATCGGAGAGTCCAATTTTCCTTCTTCAGTACCGGTTTCAGCCAGTTATATGTTTGGAAAGAATTTTCTTAATTTCTTGAGACTAATTATTTCAGATGATAATCAGTTGAATATCAACTTTGATGATGATATTATTGCCGGCACCTGTGTAACGCATCAGGGCGAGATAATAAGTGAAAGAGTAAAAAACACATATCAGTATAACACTGTAAAATAAAGATCTATGGAAGAGATATTAACGTTTTTTTACGTGCACAGGGAAATCATTTTTATCGTGGCGTTATCGATATTCCTGGGGATAGAAGTTATATCCAATGTGCCTGCCGTGCTACACACGCCATTGATGTCAGGAGCCAACGCCATTCATGGAGTTGTTATTATCGGAGCTATTATTGTCATGGGACATGCAGATACCTTTACGGCCAAAGCCCTGGGTTTCCTGGCTGTGATTTTGGGAACCTTGAATGTTGTTGGTGGGTTTGTGGTGACGGACAGAATGCTAAATATGTTTAAAAAGAAAAACAAAAAATCTGAATAGCAATGGATAAAGTTATTTCCCTAACCGAAAAAATATCATTTACACCAGGAGAATCCCTGTTAGAAATTTCTTATTTGCTTGCCTCGATTTTATTTATTGTAGGCTTAAAAATGTTAAGTAGACCGGAAACCGCGCGTCGTGGGAATATCTGGGCCGCTATAGGAATGGGAATTGCTATTCTGACAACCATTTTATTTCACCGTAATTCAGAAGGTGAACCGATTAGCAATGTAGGGTGGATCCTTTTAGCTATTGCTATCGGGACAGGTATTGGCTGGCTGATTGCTATTAGAGTTAAAATGACAGCAATGCCTCAGTTGGTATCCTTCTTTAATGGAATGGGTGGAGCTGCTGCTGCACTTATTTCTTTGATGGAGTTCCCGCATATTAGTGATAACCTGATTGCCCAATATGGAATGCTTAACGGACATGTATTGGCAATCTTATTAGGATTATTAATTGGAAGTGTGTCCTTTGCCGGAAGTATGGTGGCTTTTGGAAAACTAGACGGAAAAGTCAAAGATATACGGTCAAAAGTGTTACGTTTTGTTAATATTGGTCTTTTGGCTTTTTTGATTGGTTTTATAGTTTATATTATGAGTTTGGGTGAAGTAGACCCACAGTCAATTATGCCCTTGATCTATGTCATGTTTGCTGTTTCTTTGATTTATGGTGTGCTGTTTGTCATGCCGATAGGCGGAGCGGATATGCCGGTTGTTATTTCTTTGCTGAATTCATTTACAGGAATTGCAGCAGCAATGGGAGGATTTCTATATGAAAACCAGGCGATGCTGACCGGCGGTATCCTTGTCGGCTCGGCAGGAATGATACTAACGGTTTTAATGTGTAAAGCCATGAATCGCTCGCTGACAAATGTAATTATCGGTGCATTTGGCGGAGGTGGTGCTGCATTGGAAAATGAAGAGGGAAGCATCAAAGAAACTTCCGTGTCCGATGCTGCCATTATGATGAATTATTCCCGTAAAGTAATGATCGTCCCCGGCTACGGGCTTGCTGTTGCAAAAGCTCAACATCTTTGCCATGAGTTAGATAAGCAGCTCGAGGAGAGTGGAGTCGAGGTAAAGTACGCTATACATTCTGTTGCAGGACGAATGCCGGGGCACATGAATGTTCTCCTGGCTGAAGCTGATGTGCCTTACGAAAAATTACTCGAAGGAGAAGAAGCGAACGAAATGATTGATGATGTTGATGTTGTGATGGTTGTAGGGGCTAATGACGTTGTGAATCCTGCAGCAGAAGACGATCCTTCAAGTCCGGTTTATGGAATGCCTGTTATCAAAGCCCGTAATGCAAAAAATATCGTTGTGCTAAAACGCGGTATGGGCAAAGGCTATGCCGGAATTGAAAATAACCTTTTCTTTAATGATAAAACCAAAATGCTCTTTGGTGACGCCAAAGATACAATCCAGAAACTTATTGATGAGGTTAAAGATCTTTAGCGGTCTGTAAGCGTAAGCATCAAAGAAGATATCGGACATTATTGACAAACACTAACTATGTTTGTGTATCAATTCAAGCAAATCTTCTTTGTTTATAGGTTTGGTAATATAGTCGTTGCAGCCGGATTTAATAGCTTTTTCTTTGTCTCCATGCAAAGCATGTGCACTTTGGGCAATGATAGGAATGGTTTTGTTAAATTTTCGAATTTCTTTTGTCGCTTCAAGTCCATCCATATCCGGCATTTTAATGTCCATTAAAATAATGGATGTTTCCGGGTTTTGATTTAATTTTTGTATGGTTTCTTTGCCTGTTCTTGAGTGTATTAAGGTTATTTCCTCATTAGATAATAAAGCTTCTAACAGTTTGTAACTTGATTGATTATCCTCCGCTATTAAAATGGTTTGTTTTCCTAATGTTTTATCATCCGCAGGTTCTTTTTCAGTACTTGATTTATCTGTTTCCTCAGCCAAAACAGGGACATAGGGTATTGAAAAATAAAAAGTACTACCTTTGTTAAGTTCAGAACTGAGCCATACCTTTCCGCCTAAATTCTCAGCATAGGCCTGCACAATGGACAATCCAATGCCAGATCCTTCATGGTCGCGTGTAAGCTTAATGTCTGCTTGTCCGAATCGTTCGAAAATAACTTCTTTTTTGTCTTCCGGGATGCCAATGCCCGTGTCTTTTACATAGAAAACAAGGAAATTATTTTCTATGTAATTCCCGAATTCAATAGACCCTTTTTGAGTAAATTTGATTGCATTTTTTATTAGATTCGAAAGCATGCCCTCAACCTTTTGCTTATCTGTCCGGATTAGTCCTTTCTTACCTGATATTTGATTTCCTGTCTGCAGGGTTATATTCTTTTTTTCTGTTTGAATTTTAAAGAAATCATATAGGTAGTTCATTATATTGTTGATCTTGATGTTCTCATAAGTTACCTGTGATTCACCTGCTTCAATTTTGGAAACCTCGATAATGTTGTTGATTGTTTCAAGCAGGCGATTTCCACTTTTATTAACAATTTGAATGTACTCATTTCGTGTTGAGTCATCCAGATCAGGTTCATTAAGGAGGTTTATAAATCCCAACACTCCGTTCATCGGAGTGCGGATTTCATGCGAAATATTTGCTAAAAATGCGGATTTCAGGCGGTCACTTTCTTCTGCTTTTTCTTTTGCTTCTTTTAAGTCTTCAAGCATTTTTTTCTTTTCTGTAACGTCTTCACTAACCTTTATAAAATGGGTTGTTTCTCCGTTTTCATTTACGATGGGTGAAATTATAGCCTCTTCCCAATAGAGTTCACCATTGGCACGTTTATTATTAAACTCTCCAATCCAGTCTTTTCCGGAATATAATGTTTCCCAGAGGTTTTGATAAAAATCTTCTGTATACAGCCCTGATCTTAAAAAGGTTGTATCTTTCCCGATAACCTGATCAGGTGAATAGCCAGTAATTTGGCAGAAGCTTGGATTTACATACTGAATAATCCCTTTTGCATCAGTAATTGTTATTGCAGTGGGGTTTTGCTCTACAGCTTTTCTCATTAATTGAAGTTGCTCCAAATTTTTGACTCTGTCAATAAATAAGCCAATATTAGCTGAAATGATTTTTAAAGCATTTAGATCGTCGTAATTGTAAGCATTGGGGTCGTCATAATCCTGCAGAACGATTACTCCAATAACCTCGTTTTTAAAAGCATCAATAATGGGCGCGCCAATCCATACCGGGGATGGTGTGCCAACAAGTTGGATGGGTTCATTCTCTGAAATCTCTTTCTCTTTTTCTGCAGTAATTAGTTGTGGTTGTCCCGTTCTTCTGACATAATCCGTTAAAGTGTTCTTTAATGAGACGGATGTATAATTATTAAAGTTGTCATATTTATCTTTAAAAAAGGGTATGCTATAGGTATCTTTGTGTTTATCATATAAAGCAATGGAAAAGTTTTCTGCTTTGATAATTTGCTTCAATTCTTTGTGGATATATTTCAAGTAATTTTTAAGGTTTGAGGTGCTTAAAGACTCTTTAGCAATTTCATAGAGGAGGCTTTGCGTTTTTTCCGCTTTTTTCCGTTGAGAAATATCCCTGACAAAGAGCAGCCCTCCATCTTTTCCCATGTATTTAATAGGTTCACCAAGGGTTTCAACCCAAACATCAGATCCGTCTTTTCGTATTATTTTCTGTTCAAATTTTTCAGCAAAAGATTTTTTCTCTTTATTTAGTCTTTTGATTATTTTTTTTATGGTTTTGTGAAAGTCAGGGTGGAAACGATCTATTACCGGCGTCCCGGTTAGTTCATCGGGTGAAGATGTTCCAAATAGCTTGCAGGCGGCTGGATTTAAAAAAGCAAATTTGTGATCGATTTGTATAAAGATGGGCTCAGGAGCTCTTTCTACCATTGTTCTGAATCGCTCTTCGCTGGTTTTAAGTTTGTCCTGCATCTTATATTCTTTGGTAACATTCCTGAAAACCAAAACCACTCCGATGATGTTATTATGCTTATCCTTAATTGGAGAGCCAGAGTCGGCAATCTGATATTCATCGCCGTTTTTAGCTATTAATTTAGTATGATTGGCCAATCCGACAATTTTACCTGTTTGCAAAACTTTTTCAACAGGATTGCTTGCATCTTCATCTGTTTGCGAATTTTTAATTTCAAAGACTTCTTCGACCGGATGGCCTCGTGCTTCCTGAAAAGTCCATCCTGTAAGCTCTTCTGCCACCGGATTAAGAAGTGTGATTTTTCCCTCTGTATCAGTCGTAATAACTCCATCCCCGATACTATTTAAAGTGATTTGAAGGTATTCTTTATTTTTTTGCTGTTTTCTAATTATCTCTTTTCGCTCCAGATACTGGCCTAACTGTAAAGCAACAGAATCCAGTAATTTTCGTTCTTCTTTTAAAAAGGGGCCTTCATCAGCGGTTGGTTTTTCTTCCAGATAAAATACCTCAATACTTCCTTTCCTTTTATTATTATAGATAATATCTGATGATTGTTTCCAGGAAGTTTCCTGAAAAGCATGTGTAGTATAGTTTTTTCCATTATAGTGAATGCGAGCACAGGTTATTTTACTGTATTGCCAGGAGGGAGGTATTATATTAACAGCCTGTTGAAGAAATCCCTCTATTGATAAATCTTTATTTTGGGACAAATTCGCGATCTTATAAAGACATTGAAGTTCTTTAACTCTTTCCTGAAGTGCTCTTTCAGGGGAGTTATTAAGGCGCTCCTTTAATTCTGCTATTTGCCGGGATAAAGAGTCTACTTGATCCTGCAAATGCTTATTCTGCTCATTAGTGTTCATCTTAGCCCTCCAAATATTGGTTGAATACAAGCAAAATTAGTGCACTGAATTACATGAATAATGCAACGTTAATTTCCGGACATAAAGATAATGAAAAAATGCAGGTTTATCAAGCTTTCTGCATACTTCTGATTAATTTTCACTTACTGCATGCAAACGCCTTAATCCATTTATAACGAAAAGGACCATAGTAATAGTTACTGCGGAAAATATTTCAGAAAAGCCTATATTTAAATCCAGCATGACGCCAAAAATAACCGGGCCAATAGCTGTACTTATTACCATAACTGTTGTAAAAATACTACGGATTTGGCCAATAATTTTTACGCCGTATATTTCAGCCAGCATAGAGTCTTTTATAGTTCGACCGGCTCCGCTGGCCAATCCGGCAAAAGCCAGGGCTATTGGATAAGCAAGTGGCTGGTCAAAGTATACAAGAATTAGCAAACCGGCAACATAAGGGATCATATAAAAAGGGAATAAGCGTTTTCCGGTAAAACGGTCTATAAAGGAACCAATACCGAGCATGCCAACGGCTCCGGCTATCGCAAATGCCGATATTGAGCCAGCTACCCATTCCGGACTCCAGCCTTTTACTTCTCCAAGTTTTAATTGAAAAAAGAAGATAGCCGTATTTGTAAACCCAACCATAAATATTACAGGAGAAATTATCCAGAAATTCTTAGTTTTTATGATATGCCAGATATTTATAGTTTTTTGATCATTTTTGCTTTCTTCCCGGGCCTGAATATTATAAGCCTTCATCTTTGATTTTGATCTGTATAAAAGGATCAGAGCCAAAGGCACAATAAGCACAATGCAGCTTATTGCTGAGATTTGTAGTGCACCCCGCCATCCTGTTGCACTGATTAATAAAGCAATAAGAATAGGGAGCAGAGCTTCACCCGCAGGGTGGCCTAAGCTTGCAGCTCCTATTGCTTTTCCGCGATTGGAAGAAAAGTACCTGGCCATACTGGATACGGAGGTGTGCGTCATTAATCCCTGGCCAAAAAGGCGTAAACCATAAAAACCAATAATCACCATGACAACATAATAGGAAAAAGATAATATCAGTAAAGAGAGAAATAATCCCAATATGACAAATAAACTGTAATACCTGATGTCTTTCTTATCAAAAAAACCGCCCAGCCAGGGTAAAGTAAGTGCACTCCCTATGGTGGCAATTGCATAAATGGAACCTAACTCCGTGTTTGTGAGACCTAAAAAAGTTTCAATAGGAGGCAAATAAAGTGATAGTAGAAAAGTTTGACCAAAGCTGGAGAAGAATGCCATTAAAAATCCAAAACCTAACAGGCTGGAGTTGTATTTCAGAAAGTTATTGATTTGGTCTTTTGTTATCATGCTGTTGATTTTAGGCTGGCAAAGATCGAAAAAAATGATCGGTTTGAACAAAATATATCCTTCGTAAATTCTTTAGTTTGCTTTTCAAATTGTGTATGGTCTTTTAAAAAACCAGCCATTATCGGCCCCAAACATACATTGCCTGGCAAGAGCAATCAACTTTATAAAAACCTGTTTAGAGGTTTTCTGAATACCAATTGCCATATTCATTCGTTTTTGTCTTTGTTTTATCGTATTTTTGGATACTGAATTTTATGAAGAAGCAAATCAAAAATAGTCTACTGTTCGTGTTGGTCTTCGCTTCGTTGAGCATTTATTCTCAGGATAAAGTGGATTCAACAGCATTGTTTTATACGTATGCTCAAGAGGAAGATATTTTGGTTAATGATTCCATTCGTTATTCAAAAAAGATGGACGGTTTCTATCGTTACAGGCCAGAACTGGAGTATGGCGATTTTTTTCAACGCCAGTCCAATATAGGACATGCGCTACGAAAACTGGATGTTACGCATAATGAGTTGATTTTTGATCTTGACCGTGATATCGCGTTTTCTGATCCTTATTTCCCTTACCTGTGGAGGAAAAGAAATATTAAATATTATACTTCCCTGAAACCGATTACGGATTTGTATTATGTTATGGGAAAAGATAAAGAGCAGTATTTTAAAGTTTTACATGCTCAGCCGATTACGCCGGAGTTTTATTTTAGTGTGGAGTACAAAGTTTTGAATTCACCCGGCACTTATCAGCATCATTTGGCAAACCACGAAAGTCCGGTGTTTAATTTACGTTATTCTTCCAATTCCAATAAATATCATGCCTCGGCAACCTATTTTCATAACAAAGTACAGGCCGATGATCATGGAGGAATTCAGGCGCTCTCTTACTTTAAAGATTCTACTGATTATAATGAAAGACAGCTCATACCGGTAAACTTGCCTAATGCTCGTCTGTTGATAAAAGGAGGGGGACTGCATTTTAATCAAATGTATCATCCTTCAGCGGACTCAACATCTGCCAAAGATTCATTGGGGATCGGCTTTTATCATGATCTTTATTACCTGAAAGATACATACACATATACTGATGGTGGAGATATAAATAACTTTTATCCGGCTCAGCTAAATATACAGGAGGTGAAAGATTCAACAGCAATTAAAAAACTGGTGAATACTTTTGGTGCAAGATTTTCTTTTAATACCATTGATTTTGATACCCGGATTAAACACAAATATTATGAAGCCTGGCAGCAGAAAAAAGATACATTTGTTCATATCTGGAATCCTGCCATTGGAGTAACATTCGAAAATGGAAAGAATAGAATTAAGCTATATGGAGATATGGCATTTTCCGGATCGGGAAATAATCAGGAATGGAAATTAAGAGCGAATATAAGCAGGAAATTTAACCAATTTGCTGCCCATTTGAAAGGAGGGTATGTGAATGCATTCCCGTCGGTTCTTCATAGTTGGTATCATTCTACCTATTATAGCTGGGATAAACACTTTGATAACACAGATCTGGTATATCTTGCTGCAGAAGCGGAACATCCGAATATTATGGGTTCTGTGTCTTTTTCTAACATCACTGACTATATTTATTTCAGCAATGCCGGAGAACCGGAGCAAAATGATGAGTCTTTTCAACTTTTGCAATTTAACCTGGAACCTAAGATAGAGTGGAACGATATCACCTTTAAAAATATTCTGAAATACCAAAAGGTATTTGGTGATGATTATTTGAGATTACCGGAATTTATGTCGAAACATGAATTGTATTATTCCTTTAATTTAATTCAGGACGTATTAAAAACACAGATAGGTACTCAGCTAACTTTTCATTCCTCTTTTACAGGGCATAAATATATTCCGGCAACACAAGCTTTTGTTCTTCAAAATGATCAGCAGCTGGGAAATTATCCGTATTTAGATGTGTTTGCAAACTTCAAAATTAAGCGGGCACGAATTTTTGTAAGATATTCTCATTTGAATGCATTATTAGGAAACAAACGATATTTCCTGATGCCTTCTTATCCGATGCGGGATGATTCTTTTCAGTTTGGTATTTCCTGGATGTTTTATGATTAAAGAAAGAAGAGCCGGATAACACATGTGCAAGTAGTGAGGAATTGAGACGGAAGTAAACAGTGCTATCCAACTCTTGAGACAAAAATACAAAAGTCAACCCGGATAGCAAAATCACAAAGCGTATTAATTTTTATTTGATAACAAATTTTCTACTGATCGAATTCCCATATTCATCTGTTATGGTTAAAGTGTGATTTCCAACTTCAGGGCCTACAGAGACCTCATGAAAATGTTTTGTTTTTGTAATAAAATAATGATCTATAAACCAGAATAATTCAACTTCTTCATTCCTGTGGGCTGCCTTAAAGATCACCTGTTTTTTCTCTTTGTTCATGTCACGCGGAAGCATAATCTCCGCATGATTTTCCGGATATATAATGTCCAGCACATTTGTATTTTGCTTTTGACATCCTTCTTTGAATGGCGGCAGCACTTTATAGAAGGGGTTTCTTGATTTATAATACTTTTCCATAAGAGTGGGTAATACAAACCACTTTTTTGTTACGATATCCTTCGGCTCTTCGCAAGCTGTTGTTACCCGGAATTGCTTAGTTTTATCAAGATGTATGATCTTATGAAAAGGGCAGGCCTTAGAACGATGGGCACGGGAATTCACCATTATATGTTTGGTTTCAGGACATAGAGGTGAGGCTTTAAATCCGCTGCGCTCACAGACTTCGATCTTTTGCATGTGCCCCAGAGGGATTTCAAACCAGTTGACGGGTTTAAGAATATCAAAAATGTGAAAAAGAAACGGAGCAGCAGCCTTGATCCCTGTTAAATTAGTCCTGCCTTCTCCATCTGCATTCCCTGCCCAAATTCCTATGGTATATTCCGGAGTAATACCAATTGCCCAGGCATCCCGGTTTCCGT
Organism: Bacteroidales bacterium; assembly: GCA_021738505.1. Taxonomy (GTDB): domain Bacteria; phylum Bacteroidota; class Bacteroidia; order Bacteroidales; family PWNQ01; genus PWNQ01. Next base: position 12,414 of record JAIPBW010000015.1, read on the forward strand.
GGCTCGTTCCGGTTTTCCAGGCGACGACGGGAGAAGAATAAAAGCTTTTCCAGCCGGCTTGCGCTGAAGGGCGATTGGTGGATTGTATGGCTTCCAATGTCCACCAAACGGAAGAAGCCTCATAAGGTAAGGTTGAATGAATGAGGCTTCCCGTTTTTTCGTTTTTGTTATACCGGGCCTGATGAAAGACACTTTGTAAGTCTGCACTGTCTTTATTGGTGTATAGCAATGTTTTGGCTAATAAAGAATAGGCATTGGTCAAATCCCATAACGTTGCTTCGGCGCCACCTAAAATCAGCGATAAACCATAATGATCCGGTCTGAATCTTAAGGTGCTGAGGCCTAAGTTGCGAAGCTTCTGGTGAAAACGGGGAACGCCATATTTGCTGAGCATATGAACGGCCGGGACATTCAAAGAACGGCTTAATGCCTGCGATGCAGGTAATGCTCCCGTATATTGATGGTTGTAATTTAGCGGCCGGTAATTACCATATATAGCCGGGACATCACTTACCAAAGCATTCGGAAGAAGTTTACCCTCATCTATCATGCCGGCATATAAAAAAGGTTTCAAAATACTTCCCGTACTGCGTGGTGATGTTATGATATCTACCATTCCACCATATTCCTCATTCTGGTCAGCCACATTACCTATGTAAGCAGCTACTTCATTTGTGCTATTGTTAATAATAAGGGCAGAAATATTTTGTATCCCGTTGTTAGATAGTCTTTTGTGGTGGTGCTGCGCCAATTTGTTGATTTGTTTTTGCATGTGATAATCAACAGTAGATTGAATGCGTTTTCCTTTTTGCCCGTTTTTTAAGCAACGGTTTAGTAAGTGCATAGCATTCTGAGGTATATTATGAGGTTTATCCGGAAGTGGCTCCAGACAGGAAAGGTCATAAGTTGTTGAGTCAATATATTTTTCAGATAAAAGTCGTTTTAACAATCTGTTTCGTTTTTGGCGAAGTTTATCCTTGTTTCTTCCCGGAAATATCAATGAGGGAGCATTAGGCAATACCGCAAGAGTCGCTGCTTCACTCCAGCTCAAATCATTCGCCGGACGGCCATAATAGCGCCACGCTGCAGCATCAAGCCCGACAACATTGCCGCCAAAAGGTGCATGAGAGGAGTACAAAGCAAGTATTTCCTCTTTACTGTATTCCATCTCAAGACGGATAGCTAAAAGGCTTTCTATTATTTTTTGTCCGATGGTACGTGGTTTACCTTTGCGTGAAAGCCTGATCGTTTGCATGCTTATTGTGCTGGCTCCGCTGACACGTTTCCCGGCCCTGATATTTTGATATAATGCTCTGCCTATAGCCAGGGGATTGACTCCCAAATGATATTTGAAATAACGGTCTTCAAATTCTTGTATGCAGATGCTGAATTTTTGAGGGACCTGTTTCTGCTCCGGAAACCGCCATTGCATATCCTCTGCAATAATAGCGCTTAAAAGTCTTCCGTCGCGGCTTTCAAGTAGGGTGGAGCTTGGGTCTGTAAATAACGGACGGGGCAATGCATGCCAAAACCATAACATCATCCCTGATATTAGCATTAGATAAATGAATTTCGCCGGTTTCGATTGTATTAAAGACCGCATAAAAGCCATCCGTTTAGGGTCTGATAACTTGAACTAAAAACCCGGATTTGTAAGCGTATATATCATCTGAGTACATTGCTTTACATTGATTAACAGGATGATAGAATGTGCCGAGGTAACTTGCGTTTAGCATTACACGGAATGTTTTCGACTCATGTTGGTTAAGGTCAAAAAAGGTATAAACCCTGTCATCCCTAACATCTTGATAATCGTAACTGTCTGAATTCATGTGACGTCCGTTTCCGTCTTGTAAACGCATTCCTGTTATTTCCCATCCGGAGGGGAAAACCTGCTCAAGAGCCATTTCTTTATAGTTTCGTAGTTTGCCATTGTGCTTAACAGTTACTTCTGCAATAAAGTCTGTTCCCTGTGTTAATTGTTCCGGATTTATACTCTTTCCGTTCAGGTCTTGGTATTTAATGGTCATATTCAGATTTTTCTGTTTCGATTCTACCGGGTTTTTCATTGGTTTCCCCATTTTTATAAGGCGGGAATATAAGCTGGTTCCTGAATTATTGGTAATTTCAATATTTTGCGGCTTGTCAGGGTTGATTGTTGTTTTTTGGAAAGGTTTAAGCTGTTTTATCTTTTCCTGTTTTCCGTTAATAGTAATTTCATATTCTATTCCTTCGGAAATTTTGTTTTCTTTCAGATAGTCAGAAACAGAGAGCAATGAAAATGCAATTGTCTGAGTGCTGAGCCAGGAGTCGCTGCTTAATTGTTCAGCGATTTCTTTTATGAATGTAAAAGCTTTCCCGGATTGTCCTGTCAATATATATGCCTCTGCGATAATGGCATAATCGCGAATATGACTTCCATAAGTATAGCTGTATTCTTCATAGGGTTGAATGCTTTCAGGAGCCTTTGCCAGGATACGCTTCGCCGTATTTTTCTCTCCAGCTTTGGCGTAGGCAGCGGCAAGCATCCATGCTGTCGCCGGATCGATCTTGCGTTTTGATTTGAGTCTGTTCATTGCGCCGATTGCCGGTTTCCCATAATTAGCAAGAGTATAAAGCCTATAAGCTTGTATTAAATCGCCTCTTTGGTTTTTTTCCTGCCTGATACTCCAGGAGTTGGCTTTTCCCTTCTGATAAGAATACCATCTGTTGAGTGTTGTTTCGGGAATTTGATAGCCTTTCCTCTGAGCTTCCGTAAGGAAGTGGCCGGCATAATTTGTTCCCCAGAGACTTGCACTGGAAGATCCCGGCCAGTATCCAAAACCGCCGTTGCTGTGCTGCATCCGTTTGATGGAATTTATGGTGGCTTTGATGTTTCTTGCAATATCCTGGCTTTCTTGTGTGGAAACATCTGTAAAGTTTGCTAAGTAAAGTTGAGGGAAAGCTGAAGAAACAGTTTGTTCAATACAACCGTATGGGTAACGGATTAAGTACTCCAGCCTTTTGCTTAGATCAATAGGAGGAATTGATGAGATCTCAAGGATTGCTTTATTCGTCCCCTTCATACCCATTGGTTCATATTTGATGTTTATGGAATTATTTGCATGAACCACTTTGGAGATTGTGTTTGTAATTAAAGGATTCGGATTTTCAATGTTGATGTCAATAGTATAGTTGGCTGTATGATTTCCAGAGCGAGCTGAAACTTCGATTTTTCCGGTTCCGATCGCTTCTTTCACTTTTAACTTAAATGTGGCCAGCTTGTCACCTGTTTTGCTAAATTTAAGGTTTTGCCTGTTATTGTCTTTCAACTCAAAAATATCAGAGTGTTTGATGCTTACATCAACATCTTTCACATTATCTTCCATGGCGAAAACATTGACCGGAACGTCTATTTCTTCCCCTGGTGAAAGTACCCGGGGCATGGTGGCCATGACCATGAGGGGGCTTTTTACTTTTACGGTTTTCTCCTTATGTCCGTATGCGTTGTTTTCTCTTGCAACGGCCATAATCCTGACACTACCTATGTATTGAGGAATATCAATTTGAAGGTTGGCTGTCTCTCCTTTTTTAAGCTCAAAGGGTCCCAGATAACGTACCATAGGTTTAAAACGATTAACCTCACCCTGATCTTTATCGATCTCAGCATATCCGCCACCCCCTACGGAAAGAATACGGTTCATATTACCTCCGAAAGCGCCGATAACATAGTCGTATAAATCCCAGGTTTTCACACCTAATGCTTTTCTTTGATAAAAGTGTTTCCATGGGTCGGGAGTCTGATAATTAGTAAGATTTAATAAACCTTCATCTACAACCGCAAGGGTATAGGTCATAGGCCTGTTGTTCTTTTCTTTTATTTTAATACTTGCTTTTGACTCCGGGCGGAATGTTTCAGAAGAAATAATTTGGGGTTCCAGATGTGTTTCCGCTTCTTCAATCTTGATGGGGATAACACCATATAATCGCAAGGGCAGATCGTTTTCGGTTTGGGAATGGGGTTGTAAGAGGGTAACATGAGCATATATGGCCGGAGCCATTTCTTTTGTTGCAGTAAAAGTATAAACGGTTTCCCCTTCTTTTGCTTCCACCCATTCCGTATTTAATACACGTAAACCATTTTCAAGGCTTACCAGCATTTGAGAGCCTTTTGAAGATGGGATACGTAGCTTAACTTTATCACCGGTTTCATAATCTTTTTTATCGCTGTTGAAGATCAGCAAAGAAGCAAAGTCTTTATTTTTATCCTTTTGCCACCAGCGTCGTCCGGAAATATAAACTAATTCACCTGCTGAGTGTCCGCTATTCATATCCGTTACTCTGATAAAGTAACGCCCGTGATCAGGCTTATTTACCCGGAAGTTAAACTTAGCTTTGCCGTTTATTATTTTTGCTCTTCCGGAAATATAGGGTTCTGTGCTGTTATCGTTTAATAATCGTTCCAGCTTGTTACCGGAATAATCGTACCACCAGCTATGGCTAAGTTTATAAATGTCGATTTTTAGTGAATTGTTGTTAACTGCTTTTCCGTCAGCATCAACATTGCAAAGCTTTAATATATTTTCTTCGCCTGTTTCCAGCGGATTGTACCAACTATCTCCTCCGGGGCTTTTAATGCCTGCATAAGAACGATAGGGGTAATATGTAAAGTTCTTTTTGTTGATATTGCTGTTCCCGCCTTTTTCAAATACACGGGTTTCAAAATGAGCATTTAAAAGGCCGGGAGCTGAATTTTGAAGGTTGAAATCGGGAATAATCAGAGCATTTCCTTCTTTATCAATTTGTCCTTCAAAAACTGTATAGGTTTCAGAATGGAATGATTTGGACGGGTCCTGGAAAGTATAATCTTTAAATTGTTTAAAATCAGCTTTTACGGGTCGCAGTGTAACCTCAGTTTTTGTTTTTAGATTACTTGCCGTACCACCGTGAAGCCATTCCACATTAAGCTTGCCAGGTTTTACATCCCAGCGCTTAATATGATCGTTGTCAAAGGTGAGGTCTATATCCAGGCGGTTGGGTTTGATTGTTTCGATCCTTGCGTATTTTGTAAAAGTTGCATGGCCTACTTTTATTCGAATACGCCACATGCCTGTTTTGTCTTCTTGCTCTGTTTTGAGTTGAAAATCATAGACCTTATTCAGGGGATTATTATTGACGATGCGCTCATAGAGCTGGCCCTGAGGTGTATGGAATTCACAAATTACGGGTACATTGTCAGGAAGTTTGTTTAGCTGGTCTTCTAAAATAAACGAAATAAACAATGTGTCGCCGGGGCGCCATACATCGCGTTCTCCGTATATAAAACCATTGAGCCCTTTTTGCAGTCCGGCTCCGGAAACATCAAATTTACTTAAGCTGTTGGATAATCCATCATTCATTTTTAAATAACCGCGTTCATCATTATTTTGGGCTATAATGACAAAAGGTTTCTTCTGGGACCGGAAAGTAGCTTTCCCGTCTGAATTGGTCTTTGATGAATGGATTAACTGTTGTTGATAGTCATAAACATTAAGCTTTATCCCTGATAAAGGTTCAGCAGAAACGATATCCGTAACAAAAACTGTAGTTTTATTATTCTTGCCTCGTTTGGCTATAATGCCAAGGTCCGAAGCCAGGATATTTTTTGTATAACTTTTTCTGTAAAAGTAGGAGCTATGGCACGGATTATCGCGTTCACGCCAGCTATAGTCCGAAGGATAGTTGCCGTAAGCCCGGTAAAGTCTGTGATAGGACCAGTCATCATAATCTGCTTGTTCTTCTTCGTCAATTTCGGTTTCTTGTGTTTGTATTGGTTTCATATTATCCTGCTCTTGTCCCTGGCAAGGATAAGTCGAATATTCTTTCCGGATATTTAGTTGAACTCTGTATAAGGCTCCTTGAGCTGGTTTTATGAATTTTTCCAGATCTATGGCAAAATTGTTCCAGCTTGAGAAGTCTGTCACCGGATTTTCAGTACTGTTCAAAGAAACAGTTCCCTTGTAGGCAATTTTTGCTACCCGGGATAAGTTGCTGTATTCATCAAGGTCATTTTCCTGGAGAAATTGCAGGATATTATTTTCATAAATTTGATAAATGGTAATATCTACTGCACGAAGATTTACTGACTCAAATGGAAACATTAAACCATTGGAGCTGGGCATGATAACCCCTTTGCCTCTTAATTTGATATCAGGTTCTACGTTTTTAAATCGTAAATCTTTACGTATGGATTCAGAAAGCGTCTTGCCTTTGATATTATTTAGTCCATTGCTGATAAAAAGAGTTTTGGAGCCATATAAGCGTTGATCAGGATAGATGGTTACTATATTTTGATCTATAACTGTTTGAGTTTCTTTTCCTGTGATTTCGATGAGTCCTCTGAGATCCTGTCCCGGATCCAGCGGATCAGAAAATTCTAGTATTATTTTTTGCTCAGGCTGTTGCGTAACCTTTAAATTTCTTAGAATAAAATCTCCCAAAGGTGTAATGTCAATGGATTTTATTCCTTTTTCCTCTGCGTTGATCTCGTCTCCATCCCATGTCAGCTTTAATTCTTCAGGTAATTTTTTTCGTTGTATACTGTCAATTTTAAAATTGAAAACTTTTGATGATTCTGTGGAAGTCCAGGAAATATCTAACTCTTTGCTGTCCTGTTCTGCTGTTAGTATTTTCCGGACATTTTTCACATCTTCCACATCTGCTGTCAATATTTTTCCTGACAGGGTTAACCATTTTACCTGCTTTCCTGGTAAAAATTTCAGATTGTTGATCTTAACTTCCATGGACTGAGCTGTAGTTCTAAAGCTGAACTCCATGGTGCTAAAATCTTTAGGTACATCGGTTAATTCGGACAAATAAAATTCAGCATTGTATATTTGATCGGCTTCTAAATACTCCTTAGGTCTGAATTCTACAGTATAAGCATCTATCCAAAAGGCTTTCCCTTTAATCTCAGGGGAAAAGTGAAACAAAGACTTATTAACCGGTTTTCCTATCATGCCGGAGTCCGCTTGTTTTGTTTGTAATTGTACACGAATAGGGGCATCTTTGGGAATGATCCCTGAAGTAAAAGCATTAACATAAGATCGAAATTCCGGATTCACCTTTATGGGTTCGTTGGTTTTCGGTATAAAAATCAAGGTAAGAACACCGGCAAGGATTAATGCCGTCACGAGGATCGATAAACGGATTTTAGACATAAGCTTGAAAATAAGAAATTGTTGGTTTATTTTGTGCTAAAATTAAAATCATTATTTATCAAAACAAAATTTATTAATAAAATAATTCTAGCCTTTTATAGAATTACCAGTTTTTTGCTTTTTAAAGATAACCGGAGAATGCACAACAACACCTTACAAACAGGTATTATATGTTCTATAACGTTTTATAGTTATGAGATGCAAGGTTATTAGATCATTATTTAAAAAAACAGTACATTTTTAGTGAGGATATTGTTAGCCAATGGTTTAACGTGTGTTTCAATTCTAAACAATGAATCTCTGTGGTACTCACTTCTGACTTATTCAGAAGGCGCATATTCTTATTCCGGAACAACTAATGACAAACTTAATTCCCGTTTTTTTTTTGTTAACCCAAAGGATAGCAAGCGAAAGGAATAGTTGAGCAGTTCAAAAGCGAAAATGGATTGTTTGTTTAAATGTTACAATTTAGGCTTCAAATCCAAAAAAAATTGAACCATTGGTTTATTTCAGATGTCTTGTTTAGGATTGCAGAGAATCAAATGTATATATTCCATTGCTCAATTATTGTAATATCAGGGTATAATGTAGGCTAAAGATTAAAGGAATTAAATTTTACAAATATCCTGTAAAATCTTAACTTTGTTGAGCAGATAGGATTTAATTGTATTCGTTATGATAAATTTGAAAAATACAGGCCTTTATACGGATTTTTACGAGCTGACTATGGCTCAGGGATATTTTCTTAACGGGATGCACAAGAAGCAGGCGACCTTTGATTACTTTTATCGTAAGAATCCATTCCATGGAGGTTATGTTGTTTTTGCCGGATTGTCTGATTTTTTAGATGAGTTGGAGGCCTTTCAATTTGGTCAGGATGCGTTAAATTACTTAAAAGCAAAGGGTTTTCAGGATTCATTTCTGGAATATTTAGCTGATTTTCGTTTTCGTGGAGACATATATTCGTGTAAAGAGGGAGAAATTGTTTTTCCACTGGAACCTATCCTCAGGGTAGATGGTAACATCGTAGAAGCTCAGTTGATCGAATCCATGCTGTTAAATATATTGAACTTCACTTCTTTAATAGCTACTAAAGCAGTACGCATTCGGCATGAAGCCGGAGAGCGGAAGTTTGCCGACTTTGGATTGCGAAGGGCGCAAGGCTTGGGTAGCGTTTATGCTTCAAAAGCATCTATAATCGGAGGAGCCAATTCAACCTCCAATGTATTTGCAGGAGCCGAATATGATATACCGCTTAGCGGAACGATGGCTCATAGCTGGGTGCAAAGTTTTGATACGGAAATTGAAGCTTTTCGTTCTTATGCATCTATTTATCCGAATAGTTGCATTTTATTGATTGATACTTATGATACAATCAACATAGGTTTGAAAAATGCGATAACCATTGCTAAAGAACTGGAAGAAAAAGGACACAAACTAATAGGTGTTAGGCTCGACAGTGGCGATTTGGCTTATTTGTCAAAAGAAGTAAGGAAAATATTAGATCAACAGGGACTTGAATATGTCAATATCGTAGCCTCTAATCAGTTGGATGAATATTTGATACGGTCTTTAAATCTTCAAAAAGCCCCGATTGATGTTTTTGGTGTTGGTACAAGATTGATCACCGGTGCAACGGATGCTGCGCTTGATGGAGTTTATAAGATGTCCGAATATGACGGTGAGTCAAGATTAAAGATATCCGATAATATTACTAAGCTATCATTGCCGGGGAAGAAAAATGTGATCCGGTATTTTAATTCCGTAAACCAATTTTATGCTGATGCTGTTATTCTTGAAGATGAAAAAGATATTCATGAGATGATTCATCCGCATTATAAAGATAAAAGATGCCGTTTGCTAGATATGGATTACGAAACACTACTTTTGCCTGTTATGATTCAGGGTGAAAGAAAAATCAAATCTCAGAATACCGAGGAGATTGCAGAATTTGTTCAGGACCGGCTTTTAGGCCTGGATGGATCCATTACCCGGCTCGAAAACCCACATATCTATAAAGTCGGGTTAAGTGATAAACTAATGAAACTAAGAGACTCAATTGCATTTGAAAAACAAAATAACGGAGGTTAACTATGGAAGCTTTACTTATTGTAGACGTTCAGAATGATTTTTGTCCCGGAGGAGCATTAGCTGCTCCTAATGGAGACGAGGTTGTTCCGGTAATTAACAAATTAATGGATAAATTTAAACTCGTTGTGGCGTCAAAGGATTGGCACCCTGAGGAGTCAGTGCATTTTGAAAAATGGCCAAAACATTGTATAAAAAATACTCATGGAGCGGAATTTCACCCGGATCTGAATACAGATAAAATTGATAATATTTTCTTAAAAGGGACAGAAGGTGAAGACGATGGCTATTCTGCCTTAGAAGCGACCAATGTGGATGCGGAAGAGTTTTTGAAAGATAAAAAAGTAAACAGGGTGTATATCAGTGGCCTTACAACGGACTATTGCGTTAAGGATACGGCTATAAGTGTTGTGAATGCCGGGTTTGATACCTATGTTATTGAAGATGCGATCCGGGCTGTGAATGTGAATCCCGGCGATGGCGAACAAGCTATAAGGCAAATGAAAGATGCAGGTTGCCATATTGTCAAATCAGATAATCTAAATTAAATACCCAATTAAAAACCAAAATAATTAAAGATATGGATTACAAAGAAATTGTTAAAACACTCGGAGATAATGCCGAATATCTCCTTGAACACAAAAGTAAAACAATAGATAAAAGCAGGTTGCATTTGCCGGGCCCGGACTTTATTGACAGGGTTCTTTATCATTCCAATCGCAACCCTAAAGTATTGAGGAATTTGCAGAATACATTTGATCATGGCCGCTTAGGGGGAACAGGTTATTTGTCTATCCTTCCGGTTGATCAGGGGATTGAGCATACTGCAGGCGCGTCATTTGCACCTAATGCAGATTATTTCGATCCGGAAAATATCGTAAAACTTGCAATTGAAGGGGGAGCAAATGCTGTCGCTTCAACAGTGGGTGTTTTAGGTTCTGTAGCTCGTAAATATGCGCATAAAATTCCCTTTATCGTAAAAATCAATCATAATGAGCTTTTAACTTATCCAAACACCTATGATCAGATTTCTTTTGGCAGTGTAGAAGAGGCCTGGGAAATGGGTGCAGCCGGAATCGGAGCTACGATTTACTTTGGCTCTCCGGAATCCAACCGTCAGATTGTTGAAATATCACAAGCGTTTGAACGTGCTCATGAATTGGGAATGTATACCGTATTATGGTGTTATTTACGCAATAATGAATTTAAACGTGATAAGGATTACCACCTGGCGGCAGATACCACAGCACAGGCCAACCATTTAGGTGTTACTATACAGGCTGATATTATCAAACAGAAATTACCTGTGAATAATGGCGGATTTAAAGAAATAGGCTTTGCTAAGACCAATGAAAAAATGTATACCGAACTGGCAACTGAACATCCTATTGACCTTACGCGTTATCAGGTGATTAATAATTATATGGGCCGATCAGGTCTGATAAACTCTGGTGGAGCTTCAAAAGGTGAAACTGATCTGGCGGATGCTGTTGCTACTGCAGTTATTAATAAACGTGCCGGCGGAATGGGATTGATCAGCGGAAGAAAAGCTTTCCAGAAACCGTTGAAAGAAGGCGTGGAACTCCTGAATGCGATTCAGGATGTATATCTCTGTAAAGATATTGACATTGCCTAACCTAAAAGAACCGGTTAAACTTTACATAGCATAAAAAAAGGCTATTGACATTGTTTGTCGATAGCCTTTTTTCGGTATAGAAAAATTCACTCCTTATGCTTGTGTTTGACCTCCGGGGCTCATGTTCATCGGAGGTGCCTGATTGTTAGGCTCACTTTCTTCAATTTCTCCATGCATGGACTCAAACTTCTTAATGTTGTCGGATAATGCCCGCAAAAGACGCTTTGCGTGATGTGGTGTAAGCACAATTCTCGATTTCACTTTTGCTTTAGGGGCTCCCGGCATCATACGGATAAAGTCGATCACAAATTCCGAATTGGAATGATTGATGATGGTAAGGTTCGAATATGTTCCTTCTGCAACATCTTCTCCCAATTCAATATTGATTTGATTGGGATCGCGCTTTTTATTTTGGTTTTCATCCATAATTGAAAAGATTTACTGTTAGCTATTGTCTGAGTCTTCAAGGGTTTGATCCTCTTGATGATATTCAGATTGTTCTCTTAGTTTGTCATATTCATCTTGAGAGCCGACAATAATGTCGTTATAGTCTCTCAGGCCGGTACCGGCAGGTATTTTGTGACCAACGATAACGTTTTCTTTCAGCCCCTGCAATTTATCAACTTTTGCGTTAACGGCTGCTTCCGTAAGTACTTTGGTTGTTTCCTGGAAGGAAGCTGCAGAGATAAAGCTTTTCGTTTGTAGCGAAGCTTTTGTAATTCCCTGTAAGACCTGTTTGGCTGTTGCAGGTTGCGTTTCACGGGCCTGAACAAGCGTTTTATCTTGTCTTCTCAGCATGGAATTTTCTTCGCGCAGCTTTCTTGCACTCACAATTTGCCCGGCTTTTAAATTACCGGAATCACCAGGTTCTTCCACAACTTTTTTGTTGAAGATCCAGTCATTTTCAGCCTGGAAATCGGTTTTCTCAACGATTTCACTTTCCAGAAAACGGGTATCGCCGGGATCACTGATTTCTACCTTACGCATCATCTGCCTTACAATGACTTCAAAATGCTTGTCATTAATTTTTACACCTTGCAGGCGATATACTTCCTGTACTTCGTTGACAATATATTCCTGAACTTTTGTCGGACCTTTAACAGATAAGATGTCTGCAGGAGTCATTGCTCCATCAGATAATGCTGTACCTGCTTTCACAAAGTCATTTTCCTGGGCCAGAATTTGCTTAGAAGTAGGAATGAGGTATTTCTTTGATTCTCCGGTTTTTGAAGTAATAACTACCTCACGGTTTCCGCGTTTTAGCTTTTTACTAAATGATACAACTCCGTCAATTTCTGAGACTGTTGCCGGATCTGAAGGATTCCTTGCTTCAAACAATTCGGTAACACGGGGTAAACCTCCTGTAATGTCACCGGATTTTCCTAATGCGCGTGGAATTTTACAGAGTGATTCTCCCGGATTAACGGAATCTCCTTCATCTACGCTAAGGTGAGCCCCCACAGGCAAGTCAAAGACTTTAACAAGCTCATCGTTGCCGTCATAAATCTGTATAGACGGATTTTTCGAACGGCGGCGTGTTTCAATGATTACTTTTTCCTGATATCCTGTTTGCTCATCAGAAATGACTTTGAATGTTTCGCCTTCAACAACATTTTTAAATTTAACGGTACCTTTAACGTCCGAAATAATCAATGCGTTATACGGATCCCATTCACAGATGACCTCATCTTTTTTCACCGTATCGCCGTCATCTTTATAAAGTTGCGAACCATACGGGATGTTGTGTGATGCTAATACAACGTTCGTGTTCGGGTCAATAAGGCGTAATTCAGCAGAACGACCAACGACAACCTTATACGTATTGTCGTTTTTATCTTTATAATCAACTGCACGCAGTTCATCTATTTCAATGTAGGCATCATTTTTTGCAGTGATATTGTTTTCAACTGCAATATTTGATGCTGTACCACCTACGTGGAATGTACGAAGTGTAAGCTGTGTACCTGGTTCACCAATTGATTGAGCGGCAATAACCCCAACAGCTTCTCCACGTTCAGCCATTCTTCCTGTTGCCAGGTTACGGCCGTAGCATTTGCTACATACACCTGTTGACGATTCACATGTCAATACTGATCTTATTTCTACAGTTTCAATATTGGCATTTTCGATATTCCTGGCAATAGGTTCTGTAATTTCTTCTCCGGAAGATATGATGAGCTCACCGGTGTGCGGGTTGAAAACATCATGAATGGATACACGCCCCAAAATACGATCGTAAAGAGTTTCTACAACTTCTTCATTACGCTTGAGAGCAGTTGCCGAAAGGCCTCGTAATGTGCCACAATCCTCTTCGGAGATAATAACGTCTTGAGAAACATCAACCAGGCGGCGGGTAAGATATCCCGCATCCGCTGTTTTCAGGGCTGTATCGGCAAGACCTTTACGTGCTCCGTGTGTTGAAATAAAGTACTCAAGTACTGAAAGCCCTTCTTTGAAGTTTGATAGAATAGGGTTCTCAATGATTTCCGCACCAGTAGTACCTGATTTTTGCGGCTTAGCCATTAGTCCACGTATACCTGACAGCTGACGAATCTGTTCTTTTGAACCACGAGCACCGGAATCAAGCATCATGAAAACAGGATTAAAGCCTTGCTTATCTTCTGTTAGTTGCTTCATGAGCCTGTTTGTCAAATGCGAGTTCGTATGTGTCCAAATGTCGATAATTTGGTTGTAACGCTCGTTGTTGGTAATGAATCCCATATTATAGTTATTCATTACTTCATCTACTTCTTCATGAGCCTTTGCAATCATTTCTTCTTTTATCTTTGGAATGATTACATCGCCAATATTAAAGGAAAGTCCACCTTCATAGGATAAGCGATACCCCATTTCCTTTATATTATCAAGGAACTCAACTGTTTTCTTATTATCTGTCTTTTTAAGAAGGTCTCCGATAATATCACGGACGGACTTTTTGGTTAATAAACGATTAATAAATCCGTATTCTTTCGGAACCACTTCGTTAAATAAAACGCGACCAACCGTTGTTTCAATGATTTCTTTTTTGAATCCACCGTTCTCTTTATCCGGAATTTCAACACGCACATTGATAATGGCATGCATATCCACACGATTTTCATTAAAGCCAATAATGACTTCTTCAGGTGAATAGAAAGTTATGCCTTCTCCTTTAACAGGATTATCAGGCGTACTTCTGCGGCTTTTGGTTAAATAATAAAGCCCTAATACCATATCCTGTGACGGGACAGTAACGGGAGCTCCGTTCGCCGGGTTTAAGATGTTATGTGAGGACAACATCAAAATTTGAGCTTCTAAAATTGCTGCATTTCCTAAAGGTACGTGCACAGCCATTTGGTCACCATCAAAGTCAGCATTAAAAGCAGTACATGCCAATGGGTGTAACTGGATGGCTTTTCCTTCAATTAGTTTTGGTTGGAAAGCCTGTATACCTAACCTGTGAAGGGTAGGAGCTCTGTTAAGCATAACAGGATGTCCTTTTAAAACATTTTCCAGGATATCCCAAACAACCGGATCTTTACGGTCTACAATTTTCTTCGCTGATTTTACGGTCTTAACAATACCGCGTTCTAACATTTTGCGGATAATAAATGGCTTAAACAATTCGGAAGCCATTTCCTTGGGAATTCCACATTCGTTAAGTCTCAGTTCTGGCCCTACAACAATAACAGAACGTCCGGAGTAGTCAACACGTTTACCTAAAAGATTTTGACGGAAGCGACCTTGTTTTCCTTTTAAGCTATCGCTCAATGATTTGAGCGGACGGTTCGAGTCTGTTTTGACAGCATTCGATTTTCTGGAGTTATCGAACAGGGAGTCCACGGATTCCTGAAGCATACGTTTTTCATTACGTAAGATTACATCAGGAGCTTTGATCTCCATAAGCCTTTTAAGGCGGTTATTTCTGATGATAACTCTTCTGTATAAATCATTCAGGTCAGAAGTAGCAAAACGGCCACCGTCCAGTGGTACTAATGGCCTGAGATCGGGAGGTATGACCGGGACTACTTTCATAACCATCCATTCGGGACGGTTTTCTTTTCTTTTATGGGAATCTCTGAAAGCTTCAACCACGCGGAGTCGTTTCAGCGCATCTTTTTTCCGTTGTTGAGACGTTTCTGTATTTGCTTTGTGTCGGAGGTTAAACGATAATTCATCGAGGTCAAGGCGGGCCAGTAGCTCATGAATGGCTTCAGCACCCATCTTGGCAATGAATTTATCGGGGTCGGAGTCGTCAAGATATTGATTTTCCACAGGAATTTTTTCCATGTGTTCAAAATATTCTTCCTCTGTGAGGAAATCCATATAGTTAACTCCGTTTTCGCCGGCAGCTCCGGCATTAACGACCACGTAGCGTTCGTAATAAATGATGGAGTCAAGCTTTTTGGATTGTAGTCCTAAGAGGGCTCCTAATTTATTGGGCAATGACCGGAAAAACCAGATATGCGCAACAGGGACTACAAGTTCGATATGTCCCATGCGTTCGCGTCTTACCTTTTTCTCTGTAACTTCTACACCACAGCGGTCACAAACGATACCTTTGTAACGGATACGCTTGTATTTACCGCAATGACATTCGAAGTCCTTGACCGGCCCAAAAATACGCTCACAGAATAAACCATCACGTTCGGGTTTATAGGTTCTGTAGTTGATTGTCTCCGGCTTTAATACTTCGCCATGTGATTGTTCATAAATCAACTCAGGCGATGCTATGCTTAGAGTTATTTTAGAAAAATCGTTTCTTATTAGATTTGAATCATTTCTGAAAGCCATATTCGGATACTTTATTGCTTACTGTTAATATAAAGGATTGCTCCTGTGAACTATTTATCGAAGTCGATGTTCATACCAAGTCCGTTCAGTTCGTGCACCAGCACTTTGAACGATTCCGGAATACCGGGTTTAATCATATTTTGCCCTTTGACAATCGATTCATAAACTTTGGCACGTCCATTGACATCATCAGATTTGACCGTTAACACTTCCTGCAGGATATTTGCTGCGCCAAATGCTTCAAGAGCCCAAACTTCCATCTCTCCAAAACGCTGACCACCAAATTGTGCTTTTCCGCCAAGAGGTTGCTGAGTAATTAGAGAATAAGGGCCGATGGAACGGGCGTGCATCTTATCTTCGATCATGTGGTGCAACTTAAGCATGTAGATAATTCCTACTGTTGTTTTCTGCTTAAACGGCATACCATTTTCCCCATCATAAAGTTGAACTTTACCATTTTCCGGCAGTCCGGCTTTTTCTAGGTATTCATTGATCTGATCTACGGAAGCTCCGTCAAAAATAGGTGTGGAAAACTTAAGTCCGAGTTTTTCACCTGCCCAGCCAAGAACAGTTTCGTAAATCTGTCCAAGGTTCATCCGCGATGGAACGCCAAGCGGGTTAAGAACAAGATCTACAGGAGTTCCGTCCTCTAAGAAAGGCATGTCTTCCTGCCGAACTATTTTGGCCACAATACCTTTATTTCCGTGACGTCCGGCCATCTTATCACCAACATTGATTTTACGTTTTTTGGCTATATAAACTTTAGCCATCTGAACAATGCCGGTAGGTAGCTCGTCGCCTACAGTAATATTGAACTTCTCACGGTTGAAACGTCCTACTTCTTCCTTGTATTTTATGCTGTAATTGTGGAGCAGTTTCTTTATGAGTTCGTTTTTCTGTTTGTCTGTGGTCCATTTTCGCGGACTGATATTGATATAATCATCTACTCCGGAAAGAACTTTTTTGGTAAATTTCGTCCGTTTGGGGATGATTACATCTTTGTATTTGTTTGTTACTCCCTGCGATGTTTTACCATTGACAATAGATAGTAACTTTTCAATTAAAATTTCACGCAGTTCTTCAAGGTTTGCATTATGCTGCGCTTCCAGCTTATCAAGTTGTTCTTTTTCCTTGTTGCGTGTCCCTTTATCCTTAACGGATCTGGAGTATAAATTTTTATCTACAACTACGCCGTGCAATGAAGGTGGTGCCTTAAGCGAAGCATCTTTTACGTCACCGGCTTTGTCACCAAAGATTGCGCGAAGCAATTTTTCTTCAGGAGTAGGATCTGTTTCTCCTTTCGGAGTAATCTTTCCAATGAGAATGTCGCCTTCGTTCACTTCTGCACCGATGCGTATGATTCCGTTTTCATCGAGATTTTTCGTTGCATCCAGACTAACATTAGGAATATCCGGTGTCAGTTCTTCAACGCCACGTTTTGTATCTCTTACTTCCATAACATATTCATCAATATGAATGGAAGTATATGTGTCATTACGTACAAGATTTTCGCTAATAACGACGGCATCCTCAAAGTTATATCCTTTCCAGGGCATGAATGCTACCTTCAGGTTACGGCCAATACCAAGTTCGCCGTCTGATGTAGCATATCCTTTGGTTAAAATTTCTCCTTTATTAACTTTTTGCCCTTTTCGTACATTAGGGGTTAGGTTTACTGAGCTACCCTGATTCGTTTTGGCAAATTTTACCAGCGGATATTCTTTGGTTTCTTCTGCGAAAGATACCAATTCTTCTTCTTCGCTACGTGTATATCGAATTCTTATCTTGTTGGCATCAACAAAATCAATAACACCGTCCCCTTCAGCAACAATATTTGTTCTGGAGTCAAGAGCTACTTGTCTTTCCAGTCCGGTTCCTACAATAGGTGCTTCAGGTTGCATTAATGGCACGGCCTGACGCATCATATTGGATCCCATAAGTGCGCGGTTGGCATCATCGTGTTCCAAAAACGGAATCAGCGAAGCGGCTACTGAGGCAATTTGGTTTGGTGCTATATCAATAAGGTCAATATCCTCTGGTGACACCAAAGGATAATCTGCCATTTTTCTGGCTTTGATCCTTTCCTGAGAAATTTTACCGTCTTCTTCAATATCAATGACGGAATGCGTTATAATTTGGTCTTCTTCTTCTTCCGCAGTCAAGAATATCGGATCTTCATCAATTTTTACCTGTCCGTTATCTACTTTATTATATGGAGTTTCAATAAAACCGAGTTTATTGATCTTGGCATATACACTAAGGGAAGAAATAAGACCAATATTCGGACCTTCTGGTGTTTCTATCGTACACAGACGTCCATAGTGGGTATAGTGAACGTCACGCACTTCAAATCCGGCTCGCTCACGCGTTAGACCTCCTGGCCCTAATGCCGAAATACGACGTTTATGGGTAACCTCACTTAAAGGATTGGTTTGGTCCATGAACTGTGACAACTGATTTGTTCCAAAGAAGGAGTTGATCACAGAAGATAATGTTTTGGCATTAATCAGATCGGTTGGTGTAAAGACCTCATTGTCGCGTACGTTCATACGCTCACGTATGGTTCTTGCCATACGTGATAAACCTACACCAAACTGATTATATAATTGTTCACCTACTGTGCGCACACGACGGTTACTAAGGTGGTCGATATCGTCAACTTCCGTTTTTTCATTGATCAACCGAATCAGATGCTGGATAATCTGAATGATATCTTCATTCGTTAATATTCTTGTATCCAGCGGAATATTAAGTTCCAGTTTTTTGTTGATCTTATAGCGGCCTACTTCTCCCAGGTCATAACGTTTGTCACTGAAGAAGAGGTTTTGGATAATACTTCTTGCTGTTTCTTCATCCGGTGGTTCAGCACTTCTTAACTGTCGATAGATAAACTCAACAGCTTCTTTTTCAGAGTTGGCTGTATCTTTCTGCAGTGTGCTAAAGATAATATCGTAATCGTTGGAAGAAGAACCTTCTTTGTGCAGTAAAATGGTTTTAACGCCAGCATCTACAATTTGATCGATATGATGCTCTTCTAATTCTGTTTCCCGGTCGATGATTACTTCGGTACGTTCAATAGAAACGACTTCTCCGGTATCTTCATCAACAAAGTCTTCAATCCATGAGCGTAGCACTGTTGCCGCTAGTTTGCGTCCAATGACTTTTTTCAGTCCGGATTTGGACACTTTCACCTCATCAGCAAGGTTGAAAATTTGCAGGATGTCTTTGTCGCTTTCGTACCCGATAGCCCTGAGCAAGGTAGTAATAGGTAATTTTTTCTTTCTGTCGATGTAGGCGTACATCACATTGTTGATGTCTGTAGCAAACTCGATCCATGATCCCTTAAATGGGATAATGCGTGCGGAATAGAGTTGTGTTCCATTCGCATGACGGCTGGTACCGAAGAATACACCGGGGGAGCGGTGGAGCTGCGAAACAATAACGCGTTCGGCACCGTTAATAATAAAGGCACCACTGGGCGACATATAAGGGATAAGACCGAGATACACATCCTGAATGATGGTCTCGAAATCTTCGTGTTCCGGGTCGGTACAATAAAGCTTGAGTTTTGCTTTTAGCGGGACACTGTAGGTTAGCCCACGCGCCAGGCATTCTTCTATCGTGTATCTGGGTGGATCAATAAAATAATCCAGAAACTCCAGAACAAAATTGTTACGAGCATCAGTAATCGGGAAGTTTTCTGAAAAAACTTTGTAAAGACCTTCATTTTGCCTTTCTTCCGGAGAGGTTTCCAGTTGAAAGAAATCCTGGAAGGATTTCAATTGGATGTCCAGAAAGTCAGGGTACTTTGCCGGGATGCGGGATGATGCAAAGCTAATACGTTGATTCATGTTTGAGGCCAAGGCTTTAATTTTTTAAAGTTAGCAAAGAAGATTAATAAAGAACGAAATATATAAAACAGAAATAGACCTAACCCTGCGGTTAGGCAGGGAAGGTCCATATTATCAGGTCGTTAGTTGATATTTACTTAACTTCAACTTCAGCACCAGCTTCTTCAAGTTGACTTTTCAGACCATCTGCTTCGTCTTTAGTAACCGCTTCTTTGATCGGTTTTGGAAGGTTGTCAACCAGTTCTTTTGCTTCTTTCAGCCCGAGGCTGGTGAGTTCTTTAACGAGTTTAACTACAGCGAGTTTCTTCGCTCCGGCTGATTTTAATACTACGTCAAATTCGGTTTGTTCTTCAGCTTGTTCGCCACCTTCGGCTTCGCCACCGCCTGCTACTGCTACAGGAGCTGCAGCTGCTGGTTCGATACCATATTCGTCTTTCAGAATTTCAGCTAATTCATTAACTTCTTTTACTGATAAGTTAACTAACTGTTCTGCAAATTCTTTTAAATCTGCCATTTTATTATTGTTTTAAGATGTTTTACAATTCGGTTATTTTTCGAAAAAATAGGTTATTCTGATTTTTCTGATAGTGTTTTCAGGATTCCGGCAACTTTTTGACCTCCTGAAGCTTGTAAGCCTGAAATAACATTCTTTGCAGGAGACTGAAGGAGCGATACGATGTCGGCAATAAGTTCTTCTTTAGACTTAATTGCTGTCAGCGCGTCGATTTTATCATCACCGAGGTAAACGGTTTCTTCAATATATGCTGCTTTAAGAATAGGCTTATCAAACGACTTCCTGAAGTTCTTAATTAATTTAGCCGGAACATTACCTGTATCACTAAACATTACTGCTGTGGAACCGGTCAGGGCTGAATAAAGCTCTTCATCAGCTTTGTCAGTCTGTTCCAGTGCCTTTTTGAGCAATGTGTTTTTGACCATTCTCAGTTTTACATTCTTTCCAAAGCATTGACGACGCAATTGATTGGTCTTCGCCACATCCAACCCTAAAATATCGGTTAAATAGATGACGGGATATTCATTCAATTGCTCGGTCAATTCCTGGATCAACTGAGTTTTTTCTTCTTTTCTCATAGTTCAATCACTTCTTGTTTATGAGCGTCTTTGTTAATAGCTTAAATGATTGACTTCGGGTTGATTTTAATGCTTGGACTCATCGTACTGGAAATATGAACACTTAGCATATATGTACCTTTTGATGCAACAGGCTTTAGCTTTTGAATTGTTGTTAGCAATTCTCTTGCATTTTCATAAAGTTGTTTTTCATCAAACTGCACTTTTCCAATAGATGTATTGATGATACCGTATTTATCCACTTTAAAGTCGATTTTACCGGCTTTCGCTTCTTTAACAGCTTCACCAATGTCCATAGTAACCGTTCCGGTTTTCGGATTCGGCATTAGTCCGCGAGGTCCAAGTACTTTTCCCAGGCGACCAATTTTCGGCATTACGCTGGGCATGGTAATAATAACATCCATGTCCAACCAACCCTCCTTAATTTTGTCAATATAGTCATCAAGCCCAACAAAGTCTGCACCGGCTGCTTTAGCTTCTTCCTCTTTATCAGGAGTACATAGGACCAAAACTTTTACTTCTTTACCTGTTCCGTGTGGAAGAGTAACAGAACCGCGCACCATTTGATTTGCTTTACGAGGGTCTACACCCAGTCGTACACTCAAATCCACAGATGCGTTAAAATTGGATGTGGTTATATCCTTCACCAATTTACAAGCATCTTTTAATGGATACGCTTCAGTTTTGTCGTACATTGCTAAAGCTTCCTTATGTTTCTTTGCTACTTTTGACATTCTTGATAGGGTATTAGTCTATTTTACTTTTTAAGGTATTCTGGTTTTCTTCGGAACGACTTAAAACGGTTTCTTACCTTTAACGATAAGTCCCATGCTTCGAGCTGTTCCGGCAACCATTGTCATTGCAGACTCAACGGTGAATGCGTTCAAGTCACTCATTTTGGCATCGGCAATTTCGCGAACCTGATCCCAGGTTACACTACCTATCTTTTGACGGTTTGGTTCGGATGCACCTTTGCTTATTTTTGAAGCTTCCTTGAGCTGAATAGCTACCGGGGGTTGCTTTACAATAAACTTAAAGGATTTGTCTTTATAAACCGTAATAATGACAGGTAAAATTTTGCCGGCTTGTTCCTGCGTTCGTGCATTGAACTGCTTACAAAATTCCATGATATTTAACCCTTTGGCACCTAATGCCGGCCCAACGGGTGGTGATGGATTTGCAGCACCTCCTTTGATCTGCAGTTTTATAATACCGTCAACTTCTTTTCCCATTTTTTTTCTCCGTATATTTGATTTGTGAATGGGTGTTTTACGAGAAAGTTACTCTTTCTCTACTTGCATAAACCCAAGTTCCAATGGCGTTTTGCGGCCAAAGATTTTCACCATGACTTTCAGCTTTTTCTTTTCTTCATTAATTTCTTCAATCGTTCCCGTAAAGCTGTTAAATGGCCCATCAATGACTTTTACATTTTCGCCAACCATAAATGGAATATTGAGTTGTTCATCTGTATCCGACAGTTCGTCTACTTTTCCGAGAATCCGGTTGACTTCGTGTTGCCTTAAAGGACTGGGTTCACCGCCTTTAGAAGCGCCAAGAAATCCGATTACACCGGGAATCTCCCGAATATGGTGGGGTACTTCACCAACAAGATTGGCTTCGATCAGCACATAGCCCGGAAAATAGTTCCGTTCTTTGCTGATTTTCTTACCATTTCTCACCTGGTATACTTTTTCTGTAGGAATAAGCACCTGGGAAATTTGATCCTGAAGGTTAAGTCGTTTGATCTCACTTTCAATATGCTTTTTAACCTTCTTCTCACTTCCGCTGAGCGCTCTAACTACATACCATTTCTTTTCTTGCTGTTCAGACATACCACACGTTACTTACTGTCGAGATTAAATATTAAAATAAATGACTTTTAACCAAAGAGGCTATAAAATTGCTCCAGTATATTTCTAAACGTAATATCCATCAAAAACACGACGAGCGCGATTATTAGGGAAGCAATGGATACAACAATAGCACTGTTTTGCAATTCGCCCCATGAAGGCCACGACACCTTATGTATTAATTCATCGTAGCTTTCTTTGAAATATGATTTGATCTTAGCCATTTTTTCAATATTTTGCACGGGTGGTAAGACTCGAACTCACAACCGGCGGTTTTGGAGACCGCTGCTCTCCCAATTGAGCTACACCCGTTTATTGGGAAGGAAAGGTATTTTGGATTAAGCATGCTTAACTAAAATACCTTTCCGGAGTTATTATATTATCTTCTGTTTATTAATCGTCAAGAACTTCAGTCACCTGACCGGCACCGACAGTACGTCCACCTTCACGGATAGCGAAACGCAGTCCCGCATCCATAGCGATGTCGGAAATCAGTTCTACAGTAATGGTTAGGTTATCACCTGGCATTACCATTTCAACACCTTCGGGAAGTTTGATTTCTCCGGTTACGTCTGTGGTTCTGAAATAGAACTGTGGACGGTAGTTGTTATGGAATGGGGTGTGACGACCACCTTCTTCTTTCTTCAGGATATAAACCTCACCTTTGAATTTGTTATGAGGCTTAACAGTACCTGGTTTACAGATTACCATACCGCGGTTGATCTGGTCTTTGTTGATACCACGCAGTAAAAGTCCTACGTTGTCACCAGCTTCACCATAATCAAGGATCTTACGGAACATTTCTACACCGGTAATGGTAGATTTAAGTTTTTCTGCACCCATACCGATAATCTCTACCGGGTCTCCGGTATTGATAATACCTGTTTCGATACGACCTGTAGCCACTGTTCCACGTCCTGTAATGGAGAATACATCTTCCACAGGCATGAGGAATGGTTTATCTTTATCGCGTTCTGGCAATGGGATCCATGAGTCACATGCATCCATTAATTCCATAATTTTGTCAACCCATTTTTCTTCTTCATTCAAGGCACCAAGAGCTGAACCCTGAATAATTGGAGTCTCATCACCGTTAAATTCGTAGAAATCGAGCAATTCGCGGATTTCCATTTCAACGAGTTCGAGCAACTCTTCATCATCCACCATATCCACTTTATTCATGAATACGACGATTCTTGGTACACCAACCTGACGCGCCAGGAGCAAGTGCTCCCGAGTTTGTGGCATTGGACCGTCAGTAGCGGCAACTACAAGTATAGCACCATCCATTTGAGCAGCACCGGTAACCATATTTTTCACATAGTCACTGTGTCCTGGACAGTCAACGTGAGCATAATGACGATTAGCAGTCTGGTACTCAACGTGAGCAGTATTAATAGTGATTCCACGTTCTTTTTCTTCCGGAGCATTATCGATTGAATCGAATGATTTAATCTCCGAAAGTCCTTTTTTAGAAAGGATCATTGTAATCGCAGCAGTCAAAGTAGTCTTACCGTGGTCAACGTGACCGATAGTACCTATGTTCAGGTGCTTTTTTGACCGGTTAAATTTTTCTTTAGCCATAACACTTCTTGTATTTGGTTGGTTTTTAATTTATTTCTGTTGCCGAGCCGATGACGAGAATTGAACTCGTGACCTCTTCCTTACCAAGGAAACGCTCTACCCCTGAGCTACATCGGCTTAAAGATAGGAAAGACACGTTTCTACTTTCCCGTAATCGACAAAAAGAGCACAATTATATATTGTCTCTTTTCAGCTTGATCTTAGAGCGGGAGACGGGACTCGAACCCGCCACCTACAGCTTGGAAGGCTGTCGCTCTACCGGATGAGCTACTCCCGCGTTGTCATTTGGTGGGGGGAGGAGGATTCGAACCTCCGAAGGCATACGCCAGCAGATTTACAGTCTGCCCCAGTTGGCCGCTTTGGTATCCCCCCCTGGTGTGATATTGGTTTATCTTTTTTAGAACTGTTGTTGAGCCGATGGACGGATTCGAACCGCCGGCCGGCTGATTACAAATCAGCTGCTCTGACCAACTGAGCTACATCGGCTTTTGTTTATTCTGCTTTTTTAATAATAAATGCAGACCCCGTTTAAAGGTCTGCAAATGTATGAAGGTTAATATAAATTACCAAATAATTTTTTAATAAATTTATATTTATTTTTTATCTCGCTGTTAATCAACTGTCTTTGGACTTTTCTTTGTATTTAATTAGCTGTTTTCGTAGTGCAGAGACAGCCTGATCGGTTGCTTCTTCGAATGTAGATGCCTGTTTTTTGGCAAATAAATCGTCGCCGGGAACTTTTACTTTGATTTCGGATATCTTATTTTCTTTCCCATCTGCATTTTCAAGTTTAAGGATTACTTCACTTCCTAAAATGCCATCAAAATATTGCTCCAGCTTATTTACTTTTTCGGTAACAAAACTTTCTAATTTTGAATCAGAACGAAAATGTACTGAATTAATGTCTACTTTCATAAATAGGACCTCCTGTTTATTTGCCCTTTGGATGGGCTTGTTCGTATATTGATTTTAACTGATCGATAGTGCTGTGCGTATATACTTGCGTTGCCGCAAGATTGGCATGCCCCATAAGTTCTTTAATGGCGTTTAAGTCAGCCCCATGGCTGAGCAAATGGGTTGCAAAACTATGCCTTAATATATGTGGGCTTTTTTTATCGATCGTACTTACCTGCTCAAGATATTTTTTTACAATGTCATAGATCAATTTAGCATATGGTTTCTTGCCTTGAGAACTTAAGAACAGCGATTTTTCTGATGGCTGAACATTTTTCTCAAGCAAGAAATTCTCTCTCTCCTGCAGGTACGTTTCCAATGTTGTCATCATATAATCATTAACGGGAATAATCCTTTCTTTATTCCGTTTACCTAAAACTTTCAAAGAACAATTGCCTGTGTTAATATCTTGTACATTAAGATTTACAAGTTCTGAAACACGCATTCCTGTATTATACAGTAAATTAAGTATCGTATAATCTCTAATCCCACAATAATTGTTTTTAAATTCCGCCTCGGTGAATAGTTTTTGCATTTCTTTTTCCTGAACAAAGACGGGCAGTCGTTGAGGTATCTTTAAGGGCTTTAACTTTGCAGTCGGATTATGAGAGATATATCCGTTTTGCAGACAATATTTAAAGAACGATTTTAAGCTGGACATTTTCCGACTTACTGTTTTGGCTTGTAGGCCCTGGGTTATTAAGTAACTTAACCAGGAGCGAATAATTAAATGCGTGTGTGCCTCCAGTGTAATTTTGCCATACGATTGCTGAATATAATCCGCATATTCATGCAAGTCCATCCGGTAGGCTTTAATCGTATGTTCCGAGTATCGCCTCTCGTGCTTTATATAAGCTAAAAATTCAGTTATTAATTGTACTATCATTGATGTAAAAAAAAGGAAGAAATCTTGATTAAATATTGTTTACTAAGATAATTCAAAATAAAACTTAATTCAAGTTTTCTTCCTTTTCAATCAAAAAAAGCATGATTACATGCCTTCTTCTTTGTCCCTCATCTTTTGAACATATTCTGCTTTTAGCAGTTCTTGTCTACGCTTGTCTGAAGGTTTTGTGTAATTCTGACGTTCTCTTACTTCTTTTATGACACCTGTTTTTTCAAACTTGCGTTTCAATTTTTTCAGAGCACGGTCAATATTCTCACCTTCTTTTACAGGAACAATAATCATTGGTTTATACCACCTTTCGTTTGAGTTAAAATAATTTTACAATGTATTTTTGTAACTTTTTCCGCGTGCAAATGTAAAAAAGAATATTGGATTTTCAAATAATTATTTTGATATTTGAAAACTGATATTAATTTTATATATGCAATAATCAGAAATAATATAGCTAATTCTCCCCCAAATAGCTAATTAAAAAGGGTAGTTATCTTTTAGTTTTAAATGAAGCTAATTGAAAAGTTATAAATGAAAGGATAATCTATTAAATTTATTAGTTTTGTCCATTAAGCAAATCCAATATTTATGAAACGAACGCCTGTGAAGTCGGGTTAATTCCCCCGCAAATACGACGGGGTAATCATAACAGCTATTTAATTAAATACATTTTTATGAAACACACCAATACTATAGTCTTATTTATATTCCTGTTTATTTTTGGTAAGAGCCTGTTTGCACAGTCGAATATTCAAGATTGGGAGATTGGAATTCATGGTGGGCCGACATTGTTCTGGGGCGATTTAAGTGTTGGGGAGGATAATGGAGATTATCTCAAAAAATTTCAGGATGAAAACAGTTGGTCTTTTGGAACGAACATAGAATATCGTATTTTGCCTTTTGCGTATGTGGGTGGTGATTTTTCCTATGGTCAATTAGGAGGAATACGCGACAAATATGCTCCGGGAAATAAGTTAAATCAAAAATTTGATGGAGAATATTTTGACTATTCCCTTAGGTTTCGTTTAAATATGATTGATTTGATTTATAAGAAGAATAAAAAGCGAAACTTTGATATTTATTTACTTGGAGGGGTAGGACACATTCATTATCGTTCGGTTACTCATCAGTTGGAATCCGGCGATTATATTAATTCGGTAGGGTATAGTAACCGGGGACAAGAAAAGGAGGCTCTGAAATCTGAATTGCGTATTCCTTATGGCGCCGGAGTGAAATGGTATCTGGGTGAACGTTTTAACGTTACTTTGAATACTACCTTTAACTGGGTGAATTCGGATAATTTAGATGCTACAACGGGCGGTACTAAAGTCAATGATTATTATTCCTATACTTCCCTTGGCTTCCATTATAAATTTGGAGAAAAACAAGAGACTAAACCGAAACCTCAGCCCGAGCCTGAACCTAAACCTGAACCCAAACCAACAATTGCTGAAAAGCCGGCTGATGTTCATTTGGAAATCAATTTCCCCAATGAAATATATCAGGATACAATTATTCAGGTGGTGCATCAGGTTAATAAAGAGGATTTAACAAGTAAAGCTAATTTTGAACAAAGCCTGCCTAAAGGTATGAAAGCTACATCAGGCAAAGCTTCCGGAGCTATATTTAAGTTTGATGAACAAAAGATCACTTTTGAATGGGATGATATGCCTAAAGCAGATCTCATTACATTAAAAATAAACATCAAAACTGAAGAGATAGCAAAAGGAGAATATAAAACCGAAGGGACGTTTAGCTATAATGAAAATGACGAATCGAAAGTTAAAGCTTTTGACAAATCGTTCCGGATTATACCTAAACCCACACCTGAACCTGTCGTAGCTCAGAAAGAAAAGCAAGAGGAAGATGTCCGGGATTCGATCGTTTATCGTGTTCAGGTAAGGGCGATCTACAACGGTAAACAATCCATAAAAGAGGTAAGACGTGTTTATGGATTGGAAGGCGATGTGTATGAACATTTCCATAAAGGATATGCAAAATATTCATCCGGCGATTTTGATTCCTATTCCCAGGCACGCGAATACCGCGAACACCTGAGAAATGAAAAAGGAATTGATGGTGCTTTTGTTGTCGCCTTTCATAATGGTGAACGCTTAGATGCATTAGCAGATGTAGATAAAATCAAATACGATCAACAGAAAGATAAGCCTGCGAAAGAAAAAGAAGGAGCATGGTATAAGGTTCAGATTGCGGCCATTTCCAGTGATCAGGACAGAGCGGCCAGGGCTGTTATTGCTGATAAGTTCAATCTAAAAGGTGAATCAATTTCTGTTGAGACTTCCGGTGGATGGCATCGCTATACAATTGGTGAATATTCCGAGTACTCGAAGGCGAAGACCAAGCTAATTCAATTAAGAAAGAATGTGCCCGATGCGTTTATCGGGAAATATGTTGGCGGGAAACGTGTTAAGATTTTAGCCACCGATTGATCTTCAGAAAAGGTTATTAAATGAAAAGCCCGGTTCACTATTATGAACCGGGCTTTTTGTTTAACAACGAAATGTGTGTAATTTTAATATTACAAATTTTCTTTAATAAACTCAGTTATTTTATTGAAAAGATGCAACCGGGTATAACCACCGTAAATTCCGTGATTTTTATTCGGATAAAGCATCATGTCAAAATCTTTGTTTTGTTGTACCATCTTTTTGATAAGCATCATGGAGTTTTGAGGATGCACATTATCGTCTGCTCCGCCATGAACCAGGAATAAATCTCCTTTTAATTTAGATACATGGGACAGGGGAGAGTTATCGTCATAGTTTTCTCCGTTTTCCTGCGGTGTTCTCATAAAACGTTCCGTATAGATATTGTCGTAATATCTCCAGTTGGTTACCGGAGCGACAGCCACTCCTGTTGAAAAATGATCAGCACCTTTGGTTAAGGCTAATAAAGTCATATAGCCACCATAGCTCCAGCCGAACATGCCAATACGGGCACTGTCGATATAAGGATATTCTTTAAAATGCTTTGCCGCATTGATTTGATCAATTGTTTCCAATTTGCCAAGTTCCAGGTAGGTGGATTTTTTGTACTCTTGTCCGCGATATCCTGTTCCCCGGTTGTCAACACAAGCGACGATATAACCTTGCTGAGCCATATACTCGAACCAGATATAGTTGAAATAGCCCCAGCTATTGGATACTTCCTGTGAACCAGGACCGCCGTAAGTAAACATTAACAAAGGATATTCTTTGTCTTTATCAAAATCATGGGGTTTGATGATGAATCCATTCATCTTAATGTCGTTTTCCGTAGGAACTTTGATAAACTCCATACCGGAAAAATTGTAGTCTTTCATGCGGTCAACGATGGCTTGATTGTCTTGTAACACCTCAACTTGTTCCCCGTTTTCCTTGTATATTGCATGAACAGGAGGATGGTCGGCTGTACTCCAGCTATCCAGAAAATAGGAAAAGTCACCGGAGAATTCAACGCTGTGGGTTCCTTTCTTTTTGGTGATACGCTCTTTTTTTGAACCGTCAAGGTTGATTTTGTACAGATTACGCTCCAGAGGACTGGTTTCTGTGGATATGTAATAGATTCGATTGTTTTCCTGATCAACACCTTTTACGTCCGTGACAACCCAATCGCCACGTGTTATTTGTTTTTCTTTTCCATCCGAATTGATATGATAAATATGATTGTATCCATCCTTTTCACTTGTGAAGATAAAACTATCATCTTCCATAAATGTCCAGTGGTCATCGATGTCAATATAATAGGGGTTTTCTTCATGATAGACAACTTCGGAGCTACCGTCATTGGCGTTGGCAAAAAGCACGTCCAGGTTATTTTGCAAACGATTCAGGCGCTGAATAGCCAGCAAATGGTTTGTGTTGGTCCATTTGATGCGTGGAATATACTGGTCTGTTTCTTCTCCCACATCCATTGTTTTGGCGTTTTTCTTATTCAGGTCATAAACATGGATGCTGACAATCGAATTATCTTCTCCGGCTTTGGGATATTTGAATCTTTCTTCTACGGGATATAGTTTGTTTTCATATAATGTCATCTGAAACATCTTAACATGGCTTTCGTCAAAGCGGTAAAAAGCAAGATGATCTCCTTTAGGTGACCATTGAAAGCCTTTGGTGAAGCTAAATTCTTCTTCGTAAACCCAATCCGTGGTACCATTAATGATTTTGTTCTTTTCGCCGTCATGGGTAACCTGAATTTCCTCTCCTGTTTTCCAGTTGACAATAAAGACATTGTTTTTGCGAACAAATGCGATATGTTTTCCGTCAGGAGAAAACTCCGCCAGGCGTTGTTTCCCTTTAGATTCATCACTTAACGGAGTAAGTTTTTCCTCATCTCTGTCCCAGATATAAAAATATCCTTTTGTGGAATGACGGTAGATGGACTCTTGATTGTCAGTAATGAGAATTTTGGATTCATCGGAGTTAAATGAATAATCCTCTATGTTGATTTTTTTATCTTCATTTGCAAGCTTTAAATCACTTTCTTTTAGCAGAGTTTTGGGCTCACTTTTCTTTTTATAGGAATAGCGGTTAATTTTTCCGTTTTCCAGTACGGTATAATGTACACCGTCATTCATAGGATACATGGATTGTACCGAACGCGGATAAAATTTTGCGCTGGCCCATATATCTCTCAAATTCAGTTTTTGGTTTTCCTGTGCAGTGGCTGTGATAAAAAGGATCAGCGTTAAGCCTGCCGTAAGGAATATTCTGCTATGTTTCATGGTAAATGGTTTAAAATTTTGCTCAAAAATACGAAAAAATGAGGCAGACCATATTTAATGTCTGTCTCTAAAGTCAAATGTTTGATTTAGAATGTTCGAGTTCAAAGTTAACCCTGCATTTATCGAAGGTGTGCGAACCGAACAAAGTGAGCTCTTAGCCTGGCCCGCATAATTGCTGGGAATGCTTAAAAAAATAACGTCATAAAAAAAACTTAAATCGCAGTATTTGCCAGCCGACGAATTCGAAGAGTTAAAATTTGAGCAACATTGCAGATAAAACATTATGGACAAATACTAAGGCGTATAAAATTTCATGGCTCCCGGATTGATTCCCACTCTGAAGCTGTCGCAAACGGATTGGGTATTTCTGTTATAGCGTATAATCCAGCCTTTTTGCTGGTAGTCCAGTGCATTGGAAAAATACAAATCCCCGTTGTCAGGATCTATGGCTAAAGAGTTAATATTACGGTTAGCTTTTTTGATGTATTCTTGTGTGGGAATAACAGTGTCATTTATTGACATCCCATAAATCCCTTTGTTCGTAAAGAACAGACTGTCGCCATGCTCATTTATCGTAAGGTCTTCCGGAGAAATCTCTTGTTGAGGAAATGGTATGCTTTGAAGGACAGCCAGCTGGTCAGGGTCAATTAGGGTTAAAGCCGGAACCTCATCATGATTGTATCCCCCGCTGCTTAAAACCCATATATTGTCGTTTTTGTCCATTACAATACTGTTGGGTTCCTTGGCCACAGGAATGATTTGGATAACGGTTTCGGATAGTGGGTCTATTACAGTAACTGTATTATTAGGCTTATTTACATAAAACTCTGACCAGTTGCATGCAAAAATCAAATCTTCGTTATACAACATAGCGCCAGTGGATTTACCGGCATCTAAATTGCCCGTATACTCGTAATTATTGGAACTAATAACATGCATGTTGCTCGATTCCAGGTCAGAGATAAATATCTTACCGGAAGAGGTCGACTGAATATGTCGGGGGCTGCTTAGTCCTGTGATGGTCTTGACAGACGAAAAATCGGACAAATCGACAACTTCAACTTTTCCCGCATTGTTGATGGAAATTATTGCATGATCATTCAAAAACTCTATCTGAAACGGTATATCTCCCAAGGGTCTCTCGTTAACAGAATAAAATACCTCATTGCTTACTGTCTTATCTGCAGGATTGTAAAAGGACAATGAACCATTGCCACTGCTATAATTCCCTTCGTTAATAATAAACAGACCTTCCTCTTGAGTATACGTGCTGCTGTCGTTATGTTCTTCTCCGAATTCATCATCTTCGCAACTTCCCGATAAGCTTACGATCAGGAATAACACGAGAATTTTGCCTAAGTAATGTATTAATTTCTTTTCCATTTTAATCCTAATTTTAGATGAAAAACACGGCCGGGCATAGGATACCAGGCTACAGACTGATAGTCGGTGTTTAAAATATTGTCCACACGAATGGAAGTGGATAGTTTGGCTTTATTAAGTTCCCAGGTTTTTCCAATTTCCAGATCGTGCAGCATAAAATCCGGCATATAGCGAGAATTATCCGAGGTAGTGTAGCGTTTGCCGGTATAATTGTATTTGTAAATCAGATCCCATTGTTTGTAATTGACAAAAGCCATTACATTTCCACTATGTTTTGGTACATAAATCAATTGTTTCCCCACGGAAGCATCTCCCGGATAGAGCTTTTCGGCATTTTTTGTACTCGTATATGTGTATTGTGTATTCAGGCGAAACATGGAATTTTTATATTTCTTTGTGATCGTCAAACCGGTTTCAATTCCTTGTGAATGAACTTTTTTCAGATTCGAAGGGGTCCAGTAGCTGGCTATGGAATCGGGTTGCCATAATATCCAGTTATGGATTGAGGAGTAATAGTAAGTAGCAGAAGCTTCTAACAGGAGATTTTTTTGTTTGTTTTGTTTTTTATACTGCAGGCCTGTTTCATAAGAATTTCCGTATTCAGCTTCCAGACCGGGATTGCCTCCCGGATTCCAATATTTGTCATTCATCGTTGGATAATGGTAGTTACGCGAGAAATTGGCCATCCATATTAGTCTGGATGGTTTTAATAAAGAAAACTTCAGGGATGCTGACGGGAGTATGTTGATCTTTTTATTATTGATTTTCTCCGCCCTGACAACCCATAAGGTTTGAAGTCTTGTCCATGGCCGGTACATAAAACTTGTAAAAGCAGACAAGTGATTGCGAGTAAAATTATCTTCATAACCGGAAGACCGTACATTATATAAGTCACTGTTCAAACCCGTCTCGATCGTTGCATCGGAAGAAATATAATATTTGTAGGCTGCATGAGAAGAAAATAGCCGGGATTTATTTGTTGTCTGCAGACCGGCAACGGGATTTTTATATGTGTAGGACTCATCAAACCAGGCTGTCCTGATAAAAATATGGTCTTTTCCTTTTTGATTTTCCCAGGACAACTGTGTGCGGACAAACTCATTGCTTTGTTCTTCGTTTCGCTTCATATCCTTCACCGTAAGTGGTCGTGGTAATTCACGGAAATTGCTTTGAGCCCATATTCTTGCGCTAAGCGTATTGTTACGATCAATTTTATAATGTATATTTTCCATTAATCCACTCTGACGGTAAGCTGCATTCTTTTGAGTTTCCTCGGGA
Organism: Bacteroidales bacterium; assembly: GCA_021738505.1. Taxonomy (GTDB): domain Bacteria; phylum Bacteroidota; class Bacteroidia; order Bacteroidales; family PWNQ01; genus PWNQ01. The sequence goes on from JAIPBW010000015.1 coordinate 45,705, forward strand.
TAGGGTGGTTTTCCTTTGGTGTTGTTTTTGTATGTATATTCATTTTCCGATTGGATATGGAACAGGCGGGTGTTGATTAATAATTTCCCCGTAATAAAGTTGTTTTCTACACTTGTTTCACTTCCTTTCAGGCTTGAGATTTTCTGGTTGACATAGATTGTAAGCGTGTCGTTCCAGTTGGCTTTATTGTCCAGATGGATGGCACCTCCCAATCCTCCGCTGGTGCTGAAAATGGAATTTCCTCCTTTCAACAGGGTTAGTTGGTCCATTATATTCATCGGGATCAGTGAAAAGTCTGTTTGCCCCAGGGTAGGCGAATTGATATTGACTCCGTTCCAAAGCACTTGTGTGTGTGAGGCTCCCGCTCCGCGAAATGAAGAGGTGGAAAGGGCACCCTGGCCATAGGATTTGATGAACACAGGACTGTGCGAAGCCAGAGTTGCTGATAGCGATAAGGGCTTGATTAGTTGCATATCTAAACTATCCATCCGCTGCCTGTTAACACCGTTCATCTGGCTTGAGCGCTGCTCCTGTATGGACACCGCTTCAAGGGTTATTGTGTCCTGCTTCTCCTGGGCCTCGGAACTGGCAATAATTGCGAAAAAGGTTAATATGATTATGCTTATTCTTTTCAATGTCGGATCAGAATTTTTTTTGTGTTTGTGCCGGTAACAGTTCTGTAAATCAATAAATAAATGCCTGCTGCCAGATTTTGTGTTTGTAGCTGTACCTGCCGGTTATTGATGTTTCCGGCTTTCCTATGGATCTGATTATTCACATCAACCAGCCGGTAGTCCAGAATAGGCACTGGGCTTCTGATCTGCAGTTTATCGTCTGCCGGATTGGGATAAATGGAGGACCGGACGGCCGCTTTTTTCTGAGTTCCCACATTCGTAGAATTATGAATTACTCCCACAGCATCCAGATCAAAGCCTCCGGAAGCGAAACTGGTTGGCCAGGGGTCATTGATTTTCCTGCCGTTGACATCATAGCTTGCCAGTGAATCTATAAGAGTACCTGTAACATCAAGAATTCTGATGTATTGAATATTGTTCAGGTCTATGGCACCGGAATCGGATAATTCTTCCAGATCGAAAGGCGTGCCGTGTGTGCCGATATATTTTCCTGCCAGGTTGTTGACTTTTGTGGGGCTTAATGTATCATAAGCTCCTTTTTGTGTTGTTGTATCGGTCAGCGAGGAAGCCGGGAAACGCACAAAATGAGTTCCGTCGGAGCTTACCTCAACAAATGCCAGTTCGAGATAATAATGGCCGAAGGAATTTTCAAAAACAGCGAAATCCCAACCGTCGCCATTAGCGACAGGCTGTGTAAACGATAATGTGATGTAGCCACTGTCTCCCAGACTAACAACATTTTCGTTCGCTTTATAAAGGACGTTGCTGGAATCTCCGTGTGTAACGTTACCTGATGCAGGCTGTGCTATATTTTTCCATCCGCGGTCAAAGTCTTCAACGGTAGTGGCCCAGTCGATAAAGACAGAGCTGTCACGGTGAATGGCTGATGTTCCGGGTTTATTAGCAGCAGGGTGGTACTGCGCCGTCAGAGCGGAGCTCCAAAGACACAATACCCCAATGGCTGCTAAGCTAAAAACAAATCGAATATATGAGTATGTCGATTTCACAGATTTATAATTTTTGAATTTTCGTGCTGTATAGCTGTTGATCTGTAATAACTTTTACAATATACATTCCCGGATAAAGGTTGGTTAAGCTAACAGTAGCATTTCCGTTCATTTGCTTTGTCTTCACCATCTGACCTTGCAAGTTGTAAATCACAATCCGGCTGTTTTTGATTTCTGACGGCAGATTTACTGTCATTTTATTGCGAACGGGATTCGGATAAACAGCCAGGTTTTTATATTGTGATGACGCAATTTGTGTAGTAACATCATCAGCAGCTACCGGTAACTCCGGTATAAGTGCCGGCATAAAGTCCGTATACGAACAGCCAAACCAGGCACTGTCGGAAATTGTTGTGGATAGCCCGGCATTCATCATCCAGTCATGAAGCCCTGTGCCGCTCCAGGTGCCCCAGTAATGGGGAGAACCACCAATGCCGCTATGTGTTTTGTATTCGATCGTGTTAAGGAATCCACCGCCTGTATTTATGTTCAGGTTTGTATCGGCAGCTGCAATTTCAGCAAGCATGGAATCCGCTGAGATATTACCGTCAAAACGGTAGCCCCAGGCATAACTTTCTGTGCTGCTTGTGTCATTAAAGTCAACAACCAGCATAGCTACATTACTGCCATTACCAATCCAAAAGGTGATGTCATCAAATGTAAATGCTGATTTTGCCCAGCTCAGTTGGATTTGGGTGGCTACTGTCGTGTCAATGTCATTGGAAAAGACCTCAAAAGACGATTGATACAGGCCGGGCGTACTGTCGCGACGGCAAAGGACATCAAGTGAAATGCTGTCCTGTGCAGAAATTGTTGTGTTGTTAGCCGGTGCTCCGGATAAACCAAAAAGGGTTTGGGGATTTGTAATACTATCGATGGTAAGCGGGCTGCTGCCGGTATTTTTTAAGTATATGGTGTGCGTTAATTCTGTCTGAGCTGTATCAATAGCTCCGAAATCAACAGTATATTCACTTATTTCAAGGGTTTGTGCTTTTGCTGTAAGAGAAAATACCACAGCAATTATAAATACTACGATCGGGCGAATAACGCCATTTTTTATTGTATTCATCTTTGAAAAAGGTTTTTTATTAATTTTTTAAACAATATTTAACTTTAAAAAACCTTCAGGACTGGAAGCTAATGTGAATAGAATAATTGAAATTATAATTATAATCCACAAGCCTTTAACCCGAAAGCTTTGTTATTTTTAGTTGTGGTTTATGGCAGGTCTTCTGACTTACTCCCTTTGTAGTAACCTTCCCGTCTGCCGATTGGCAGACAGTGGTAAAGAGGACTACAAAGTATTTAGAGCTTACAGCAGCGGGTACTGTCCGGGATTTACACCCGGTTCCCTATTAAGAAATAATTTGCCGGCGTTTGATTATTTCACCTAAACCGGGTGCAAATGTAAGTGCATATTCCCGGTTATCCAAAATATCTTACGGAATAATTGTCGGTATATTTTATTAAGTTTGGTTAACAGCATGTATGTCAAAAGGAAGATGATGTTATTTTTTTTTTAATAAAAAGATGTATTTAGAGGAAAAGATTGTTTTTTTCGTTTTCAAGAAGAATTATTTGGATTTTAACCGGAACTGTTTTATCTTTGTTAATTCAATAACAAAACGGAGTAATGGATTCTATTCATTACAAAGTTTACACGTTTAATCCCGTTTTATCGGGATGAGATTTGCCCGGTAAAAGCGGGTGCATTTCATAAAAATCAATCGGATCCGGAGGAAAACCTGATGGAAAAGAGAATAGGTACAGTCATTATTCTTATCGAAGACAAGCATGTAGTATCACGGCTCAATGAAATTGTGTCAGAGCATAGTGATATCGTTGTGGGCCGCCAGGGTATTCCCTTGCTGGAACAGGAAACACAACGAAGTGTGATCTCCCTTGTGCTTTATGGCGATCTTGACAGGATCGGAGCTCTTACAGGCAAACTCGGACGGTTGAAAGGCGTTAATGTAAAATCCGCTTTGTTAAAAAACTCAAAACCGTCAGATTATGAGCTCGAAGATTCCTGAACTGTTTCAACAAGACAAACCCCGGGATAAAATTCTGGAAGAGGTGTGTGAATACTTAAAACAAGCGTATTCCGTGAAAGCCTATTTCTGTAAAATCTTTGGCAAACGATGGGCATTTTATGCCGGTGATCGTCATATCGAAATTCCCCGTAACCGTTTTGAGCTTAATAAAAACTACGGACTGGTGGTCGAAAGCATTGATCATCTTGAGGAAAAACAATGGAATGAGATAGTTCAAAAAATAAAGTCTAACTTTTAAAGTAATACATAACTACTATGATATTTAAACCAGAAGAATATCGCATCCCTGATGAACCTATGAAACCGTTTATTGACCCGGATGAAATTTGGGAATATATAAACAATACGGAACCCACCAGAGAGAGCGTACAAGCTGTTATTCAGAAATCCTTAAATAAGGAACGGTTAAATCTGAAAGATACGGCCACTTTAGTGAATGCTAAAGACCCTGACTTAATTGAAGAGATTAAAGAAGGTGCACGCAAGCTGAAAGAACTTGTTTATGGAAATCGCATAGTGCTTTTTGCTCCATTGTATATCGGAAATAAATGCACTAATGATTGCCAATACTGTGGTTTCCGGGTAAGTAACAAAGAAGCTGTTCGTAAAACTTTGGATGATAGTGAGATAAAAAAGGAGGTTGCGGCTCTTGAAGATAACGGACAAAAGCGTCTTATCCTCGTTTATGGAGAACATCCCGATTATGATGCGGATTATATTGCCCATACCGTTAAAACGGTATATGAGGTTAAGCAAGGCAACGGTGAGATCCGTCGTGTAAATATTAATGCGGCACCGTTGGATATCGAAGGCTTTCGCAAGGTTCACGAAGCAGGCATCGGTACTTATCAGGTTTTCCAGGAAACGTATCATCCGGAAGCTTATAAGGAATATCATCTGGGAGGAAAGAAAAGAGACTATAACTATCGCCTGACCTCTTTAGACCGTGCTATGGAAGCCGGAATAGATGATGTAGGTATCGGAGCATTGTTCGGACTCTACGACTGGCGGTTTGAAGCATTGGCTATGGTGCGCCATACCAATCATTTTGAAGCTTGTTATGATGTGGGGCCGCATACACTCTCTTTTCCGAGAATCCAGGATGCAGCCTCCATAGGGCTTTCCGATAAATATAACGTGGATGATGATACATTCACTCATCTGATTGCTGCTTTAAGACTGGCGGTGCCTTACACCGGACTTATCCTTACTGCCCGCGAGAATCCACGGGTCAGAAAAGAGGTGATGCGCTTTGGTGTCTCGCAGATTGACGGAGGCACAAAACTTGAACTGGGGTCTTATCAAAATTCGATTAATGAAGATCAGGACCTGAATAAGGAGCAGTTTATGATCAATGACTCCCGCTCTTTAAACCAAATTATTGATGAGTTGCTGGATGACGGATTTTTGCCTTCCTTCTGTACGGCTTGTTACCGCTTAGGAAGAACAGGAGAGCATTTTATGGAATTTTCTGTGCCGGGGTTTATCAAACGCTATTGCACTCCGAATGCCATTCTTACTTTAAGTGAATATCTGATGGATTATGCTCCGGAAGATACACGGGAAAAAGGCTGGAAGGTTATAGAAAATAACCTGAAAGAGCTGGAAGAGAATAATTTTAAAAATGTTCCCGAGATCCGTGAACGAATTGACCGGATTAAAGAAGGGGAGAGGGATTTGTACTTTTAATTTGTGTGTGTCCGGAATATCAACCAGGGTTTCCACCCCCTCGCTGCTTTTTTACAAATAAAAAACTCCGGGATGTATTCTTAGCAATGGAATTTTGAATAAGCTGCAGAATATACTACCCGCTCGCGGTTGGTACCCCTTTGGCGACATCCGTAACGCAAGGAGTAACTTTTTGATGGAAGCCGACTCATAAGGGGTACCAATCCCTGAAACGAAGTGGAAGGGGTGGGAACCCTGGGGATAACGTTTGAAAATTTAGCATGAATGCGATAAACGGCACAGACCAATAGGGAGAAGCCATTCATCTTAAATTCGTGCATTCGTGGCTTTACATTTTTGTTGCCACGAATGCACGAATGAATGGTTGGGTTTAAATAAAACCAGGGTTTCCACCCCCTCGCTGCTTTTTTACGAATAAAAAACTCCGGGATGTATTCTTAGCAATGGAGTTTTGAATAAGCTGCAGAATCTTTCACCCGCTCGCGGTTGGTACCCCTTTGGCGATAGCCGTAACGTAAGGCGTAACTTTTGATGGAAGCCTACTCGTAAGGGGTACCAATCCCTGAAACGAAGTGGAAGGGGTGGAAACCCTGGATGATAACGTTTGAAAATTTAGCATGAATGTGATAAACGGCACAGACCATAAGGGAGAAGCCATTCGTCAATAATTCGTGCATTCGTGGCTTTACATTTTTTTTGCCACGAATGCACGAATGAATGTTTGGGTGGAAATGGAAAATCGAATTTGTAACCCTTACGGATTAGCCTCCAGCAAGGGGTATAAATCCCTGAAACGAAGTGGAAGGGGTGGAAACCCTGGGGATAACCTTTGAAAATTTAGCATGAATGTGATAAACGGCATAGACCAATAGGGAGAAGCCATTTGTCTTAAATTCGTGTATTCGTGGCTTTATATTTTTTTTGCCACGAATGCACGAATGAATGGTTGGGTGGAAATGGAAAATCGAATTTGCAACCCTTACGGATTAGCCTTCAGCAAGGGGTACCAATCCCTGAAACGAAGTGGAAGGGGTGGGAACCCTGGGGATAACCTTTGAAAATTTAGCATGAATGTGATAAACGGCACAGACCATTAGGGAGGAGCTATTCGTCAATAATTCGTGTATTCGTGGCTTTATATTTTTTTTGCCACGAATGCACGAATGAATGGTTGGGTGGAAATGGAAAATCGAATTTGCAACCCTTACGGATTAGCCTCCAGCAAGGGTTACCAATCCCTGAAACGAAGTGGAAGGGGTGGAAACCCTGGGGATAACCTTTGAAAATTTAGCATGAATGTGATAAACGGCACAGACCATAAGGGAGAAGCCATTCGTCAATAATTCGTGCATTCGTGGCCTTACATTT
>JAIPBW010000072.1 GCA_021738505.1 Bacteroidales bacterium
TTGGTTTTATGGTGCAAAATAATAAAAAATAACTTATAATTACCTATATAACAATCTAATATATGCTAATTTTATCAACAAATTTATCAACAGTCATACTATAAATTTGCTTGCTGGACTTTTCGGAGTGGGCTCAAGCATATATTTATGAACTGCCAGGTATATCCCGTGCAGCCCGCCCCAAATAACAAAATTCCAGCTTGCTCCATGCCATAGTCCACCAAGAAGCATTGTAATCATGAGGTTAACATAGGTTCGCGATTTCCCTTTTCTGTTACCTCCAAGTGATATATATAGATAATCTTTTAACCATGAAGATAAAGAAATATGCCATCTTCGCCAGAACTCAGTAATATTCGCCGAAAGATAAGGTTGCTCAAAATTCTTCATTAATTCAATACCTAAAAGTTTAGCAACTCCTCTGGCAATACTACTATAACCAGAAAAATCAGCATAAATCTGAACAGAAAACAATATCAATGCAGATATTAATTCAAATGATTTATAAATCTCCGGGTTTCCAAATATATGATCAACAAAACGGCCTGCTGTATCACCTATCATAACTTTAATAAACAAACCTGTTACAATAAGTGAAATTCCTTCCTCTATTTGCTTTCTTTTTGGTTTTGATAACCTGGCAATTTGAGGTAAAAGGTTTCTGGCTCGTTCAATAGGTCCGGCTACCAGTTGCGGAAAAAAGGATACAAATACAGCAAAGTCTATGAAGTTATTGGTAGGTTCAAGTTTCTTTCTATAAATGTCAATTGTATATGACATTGTTTGAAAAGTGTAAAAAGAAATACCGACAGGTAAAATAATATTCAGATGAATAAAGTCAAGCTGTAAGCCAAATACACCTGCTAATGTCTCAAAGCTATCAACAAAAAAACCAAAGTATTTAAAGAAAGCCAGTATCCCCAGGTTAATAAACATACTGGAAAACAGAAACCATTTTCTCTTTTTAGGCGCCTCCGTGCTGTAAAGCTTCTTACCAATAAAATAATCAGCTATTGTAGAAATGGCTAAAAGCCCAGTAAATCTCCAGTCCCAATATCCATAAAAGAAATAACTGGCAATTAATAATAAAGGTTTTTTATATTTAAATGGCAAGAAATAGTATAATGGTAATACTACTCCTAAAAATATAAAAAATATAAATGAATTAAATAACAATTGGCTTATTCTTATTTTAATTAAATCCTTTGTCTCTGTCTTATCTACCTATATAATAAACACCAATACTATCCACAATAACACTCACACTCCATTTGTCTCCATTTATTTCATGTTTTTGGCTCGGTTAGGCAGTCAATTTTGCATATTTGTCAAAGCAGAGCAATGAATACAGCGGCTCCAATTAAGGCTACAAATTTATAATCACAAAACGCAATAGCAATGCTAGCTATCGAAACCTCGCTAAAGTCTTTTTCTTTTTTCCAACTTCCCAAATCCATCTCAAAAATCTTCCTGTCACCTCCCTACCTTCTCCCTGTCTTCTCCCTCTTTCTGGCGGCTTAACCCTTGTAAATCAGGAACAAAAGGTGATTTTGGAGGGAGAAAGGCGAGGACGCGGTTGTTATGTGTTTGATTTTCCGGGGTTTGTTGTTTAACAAAACGAATTTCACGAATTTTGGCGAATTGCACGAATTAAGACGAATTGGGATTTCGGATTTCGAGTTTCGGGTTTCTGGTTATTTGAACTTGTTTCCTTTGTATTCGCTTTTTTTCAAGTAGTTCATGAATCCTCCGATTCTTTTTCCAAGGCTCTCTGTTGTCTCAACCATGTGCTTAAGTTCTTTTTCAGTAATGTAATCATAATCGAATGCTCTATAGGATTGTGAGCGTGTTTCACCACAGGAACCTTTTGAAATGCTTAGATATTGAATAAATTCTTTACGCCCATCCCTTTCAAATCCCTCAGCAATGTTATCCATAACAGATCCAGAAGATGCTCTAATTTGATCTTTTAGCCTAAAATCTTTGGCAAAATGCTCTTTAGCTGTCAAATCTCTTACATACTTACATAACTCTCTGGCAGATTGCCAAACTTCTAAATCTTCAAAACGATTGATCTTCATGTTTCAAAATTTCGGGTTTCGGGTTTCGGATTCCGGGTTTTGTTCAACTAACCCGAAATGCGGAATTCGAAATTCGGAACAGAAAAATCCCGGCCCCAGTTTACTATGCACTCTCATACACGCACCAATAATCTTGTAGCTTTCTTCCTTATAAATGATTTCACTCATGCTGGCCAATTCGTGTCATTCGTAACAATTAGTGTAATTCGTATAGTTACACTAAAAGGCGTTACGCCAAAAGGCGTAATCTACAAGTTTCTTTTGATGAACATTTTGTAAAGTGGATCGGCGAATTCGTAGTTGTTCATGTTTTTTTCCGGTTATATCTTTTTCATGGCATTATGAAACTCTGCACGAGAGATATTCAAATGTCTGAGCACCTGTTTCACTATAAATTCCGGTATCGGATCGACATGTGTTTGGATAATGATAGGTCGATCCAGATCTGCCCTGGACCATTTTTCATGCCCTCCCCTTCCTTTGCTATCTTTTATTAATTTCATTCCCTGAGATTCCAGAAATTTGCGAAATTTATTAATCGGTATGTTTGATAATTTCCGGGTTGACATAGCAAAGATTAAACGACCGGTAATCCAACACTTTCATGAAATGTATTCACCTGATATTTATCCATGATTTCAGATACATAGTCATTATCTTTGATTACAGATCCGATACCAGGTGCTAAAACCTTTTGGGGCTTCTTTGCTTTACCTTTTATTTTCCAGCCCAACTGCCTCAGCACCTTACCCAGTGTCTCTTTATTCAACGTATAATCCACGAAATCGTTAAATGTGATCTTAAAAGATTTTTTGGCTTCGTCAAGGCTATAGCCATATCCAGTGAGATCAAGATGCGGAGAATATATAAAATGAACATTGTTTTCATCCTGGAAATGAAACAATATCAGTCTAACTTTCACATTCCCTGATTTATTTTCATAATCCCCACGAAATATATATTGTCCCATATTGTATCAATTTTAATTATCGTATGTATTAAACAAATAAGAAAGCATTTTTATTGTTCTCCGTTTGGCTCTGTTGGAATATTCACTTCGTGATTCCACCCCGGTAAAATAGAAATAAGTTTTACGGGGCAGGCAGGGTAAATGTTCGGTGCTTGCCCCCCTGTAGAAATTTACTTCGTATTTCACCCCGGTTGATAAGAAAAAACCAACCCCTGTGAAATATGAAGAGATTTCACGGGATAAACGGGGCAAGCAGGGTAAACCGTGAAATGCGAGGAACGAGCATATTTCACCGGGGTTGGCTTATTCGCTGACTCATCGCTTATTTCACATCATTGCTTAACCACATCAACACATCATCGCATTATCGCATCATCGCATCATCGCATCATCGCACTTTCGTTCTCTTCGTTCGCTAATCCCGACAGCTATCGGGTCGCCAGTTCGTCACTTCAACAACTATCGGGACATCACTTAGTCACTTAATCAAACACTTATTAATTCTCTTATTCTTTTGATCTGTATTTTTTTGCCTGATCACTAACTTGTTTTACAGACTTATTTTCCCATAGTACATCTTGCCAGGCTGTGTAATCAAAAGGTTCTTTACTCAAAAGCCTGACAAATTTTTCAGCATCTACATTACCTAAGTTTTCAATAAGTACTTTTAATCCTTTTTTCTTTATTTCGCTATCAGTTAACATTTTTACTCTCCTTTATTTTAGTAGGTAGTAGGTAGTAGGTAGTAGGTAGTAGGTAGTAGGTAGTAGGTAGTAGGTAGTAGGTAGTAGGTAGTAGGTAGTAGGTAGTAGGTAGTAGGTAGTTTAATTTTTGGGTTTGTTCAAAAAACTATGTCAACTTCCTTGCTGAGCATGCATCGCCCGGAAGCCGAAGACTGGAGAGCGATGCATGTTGCTGTGTTATATGTATTGCTGATATCTTTCTCCACTACTTACTATTTACTATTTACTACTTACTATTTACTACTTACTATAATTTAGGTTTATGGCAGAATTTTTCGGGATTTTTAATCATGCTTGTAAGCATTCGCTGGACTTCATTAATCTTTTCGATTGATTTATCGTATTTTTCCTTTTCCATATATTTGCAAGCTAAGGCAATATCAAGCCAATAAACGGTTTCATCCGCTTCAGATTGTGAGTCGACTAGTTTTGCTACAAAAGATTTAATATATACTCGTTTAGCCCAGGATTCAACAATATTAGAACCAACAGATCGAGCCGAACGGCGTATCTGATCCGTTAGAGAATATCTTTCTTCTTTTGGAAATTGTTTGGTCAGCCAAAATATATCCATAGCCATCTCAAAGGCTTTCTGGTATACTTTTAAATCTTTGTAACCTCTATATCCCATATTGTTCTCCACTATTTACTACCTACTAATTACTATATACTGTTTAGCTTACATCTTTAATAGACAATATCCGCAACAGCATAGTTCTTCCAATTGTTTATAGATTCTTTTCTTTCAGGAAAAGGATTAGCACTATTTTCAAAGTCGAGTATATAAGACCAGGCTAATTTTAGTTTTCCTGATGAAATTTGTTCCTGGATATAAAGTTTTGCTTCGGATTCGATTCTTATTCGAATTTGTTTCTGATTATCAAAAGGACGATTAAAACTACAATTGTCAAGATAAATTAACATAACTTTTATAATATGCTCTCGTTTTCGTATTACATTACTTGTTGGCGACAAAGTTGCATCTGCATAAACAATCCTTTTTTTCCTATTCAGATAAACCGTTCAAGTCGCTACCATAATTCCGTGTCTAAGAGACTTTTATGTAATTCCCCGTTACTCACAACTCATCTCTTAATTGTTTATTTCGCATCATCGCATCAACGCATTATCGCATCATCGCATCATCGCATCATCATCATCGCACTTCCATTCTCTTCGTTCGCTAATCCCGATAGCTATCGGGACGCTTTAGTCGCCAATCCGATAGTTATCGGGACGCCTGCTATCGGGCTGGTTAATTTGTTGATTTGTTGAATTTATCTGCCTCATAAAAGACGGTAAGTCTGTCAAACGCAGCTTCAATATGGAATGGTTTCATTAATTCTTTCTTCCTGTTGGTCCATTTTCCAATTTCCTGTAAAATTTGAGTCTTATCGCAAAGGCCTGTTTTCAGGTAGATAAAATCCACCGTAGCTAGGAGTTCTAAACCATAAGGCGATTCAAACCCTTCCGTTAATGTCTTCAAATTTTTCAGCCGGTTTTTCTGATTGGCGCTTAATTCATTTTGGGTAAAATTTTCAACTTGTGCCGTATAATTGAGCTTTACTTTCGTTCCGGGTTTTGTTTGTTCATTTTTAAAATTCAGATAGTACCCGTTCAAATACTTAAGCAAATGTTGCAAACGGTGCGAATAAGGCCCATAATATCCTTTATCATATTCCAGGTTTAAAGGCTCTCCTAATCGCTGCATGAAATAAGCCAATTTTTGTGCTACAAGCAAGTTAATACTATATCCCAAAACCTGATAATTTTTAAGCGCCGTCAATAGCATGGCCCGGGCCGGGGTTAAATTTTTCACCGTCCTGGTTTCCATTGTTTGGTTATTAAATCCGGGTTCAAAGATTATCACGTCTATATTTTCGGGCAGTTTGCTGAGTTCATTTATCATCACCTTTTTCACATCCTGCCAGTTCAAGCCACCATTTCCACATCCCAAAGGCGGAATAGCAATTGATCGAATTTCCTTTTCGTCAATAACCTGAACAAGCCTTTTCATCCCCTGTTCGATATACTCCATCTTAGACTTTTCTTTCCAGTGAACTTTTGTGGGGAAATTGATAATATATTTCGGTGTAATTTTCCCGGTTTGTGTAATGAGTAAGTCTCCGGTGTTTAATTCCTTATTATCACAGGCTTTCTTGTAATATTCGAAATTATCAGGAAAAGCTTTTTTAAAGGCTAAGGCTATACCTTTACCCATAACACCAACAGTATTAACGGTATTAACCAAAGCTTCCGTATCAGCTTCAAGTATGTTTCCTTTTTTAAATTGAATCATCTCAATAATACCAGTTCGTTTTTACAAGAACATTACATTCAAAATCGTATTGCTCAAAGATACTTAAAATTTGTTTTTTAGCCGCATCATCATATACAATAATGGCTCTAATCAGTTCTAATGGTGCTTCTTTATAAATCAGAAATTCTGCCTGTTTTCTGCGTTTCCTGTCAGGGTCATCTTCTGTTTCATCCCATCGTTTAAGATTAACCGCATTCCAGTCTACCAATTTCAAATCGCTTTCATGGTTAAAAAACTGTGTAAAATTATGATAGGCATGTCCATCGGTAAAAACAAAAGATAACTCAGCCTCTTTAACAGCCGGAAAAGATGTAACCAAATAAACTATTTCGCGGGGCTGACGCCTGATAACATTTTTAAACCCTTGTTGAATATTATAAAGCATCGGCGGTCTGTTTCCAAAATAGAATGCTACATAATCATCAAAATAACCTCCCGGTTTAACTGGTATCTGTTTTTTATTTCTACTTTCAATTAATGTTTGATCACCGATATTGAAATAATTTTCATCTTTCGCCGGATGATTGGGACATGTTAACATTCCTTCAGAAAACAAATGATTTAGATTGTCCATGTGCGTTATCCGAAAAAGATATATTGTATCGGGAATTTTCATTGTTAACTTTCTAATAATGTGCTGGTAAATTCACCAACATGTTTTTAACCATCCCTCCTGCTTGAAAAACTGATGTCGATTCATAATCATGCAGTCGTTTGTTATGTTTAGGATTCAGTGCTTGCTCCGCTTGTCCCGTTTACCCCATGAAATCTCTTCATATTTTTTCACCGGGGTTTGTTGTTCTGTGTTCCTTGCTTGCCCTGTTAAATGCGACGTTAGGAGCAGATTTAACGGGGTTCCTTGTTCTGGGTAGGCTGATTCGCTTACTTCTCGCTCATCTTTCATTGCTACATTCGCATCAACGCATCATCGCACTTTCATTCTCTTCGTTCTCTTCGTTCGCTCATCCCGATAGCTATCGGGACGCTTTAGTCGCCAATACGATAGCTATTGGAACGCATCATCGCATCAACGCATCATCGCACTTTCGTACTCTTCGCTCATCGCTCATCGCTTAATCACTTAATTAACTTAATTCAACTCATTCAACTTAATCAACTCATTCAACTCAATCACTCAATTCCCTTTTCCAACTTCCCAAATCCATCTCAAAAATCTTCCTGTCACCTCCCTACCTTCTCCCTGTCTTCTCCCTCTTTCTGGCGGCTTAACCCTTGTAAATCAGGGACAAAAGGTGATTTAGGAGGGAGAAAGGCGAGGACGCGGTTGTTATGTGTTTGATTTTCCGGGGTTTGTTGTTTAACAAAACGAATTTCACGAATTTTGGCGAATTGCACGAATTAAGACGAATTGGGATTTCGAGTTTCGAGTTTCGGGTTTCGGGTTTCGTGTTTCGGGTTTCGCCCCAGTGAAATAAGTTCGCATACTCACATTTCACGGGGTAAAAGTTTCGGGTTATTTGAACTTGTTTCCTTTGTATTCGCTTTTTTTGGTAAATGGATTGCACGAATTAAAACGAATTACACGAATTGCTTCAATTCACAAGTCTATAATACTTCAGGGAAGGCATCCCAAAGTTTACTAACAATCCTAATTTATATTTCGCTGCTTTTATGTTATTCAGGGTTTGACTTTTATTGGCCTCCACTGTATAGTTGGTTGCCTTTAATTCAACTATTATTGAATCATAACACACAAAGTCGGCTCTAAAATACTTGTTTAATGGTTGGTCACCGTAATAAACGGTTAACTTCTTTTCCTTTGAATAAGGTATATCGTCTTTTTTAAACTCCACTTCCAATGCCTCTGAGTATACGCTTTCAAGAAACCCTGGCCCCAGTTTACTATGCACTCTCATACACGCACCAATAATCTTGTAGCTTTCTTCCTTATAAATGATGGTACTCATGTGAAGGAAATTCGTGTAATTCGTAGTAATTCGTGCAATTCGTACAATTACACTAAATGGCGTTACGCCAAATGGCGTAATCTATAAATTGTGCTTAATGAACGTTTTATACATTGGGTCGGCAAACTCGTAGTTGTTCATGTTTTTTTCAATTATCCCCTCATTAAGCAATACATCCAGTGATTTTTGCGTGGAAGAGGCTGCTCCCAGTTCATATTTTTTAGATGTTGCATCGGAATAAAGTTCTTTTGCATCGTGGCTAAGCGCAAGCAGCAATTTTTTACGGTGATTGCTTTGATGGTTTGTCAGCTCCCAATAGTAGTCATTTTTAAGTTCCAGTATAGATTGCAGGGCATCATCCACCATGGGTTGTTCTATGGTATTGTTATTATGAATCATGGCAAACTCCCATACCTGATGAGCAAGAAACTGTATATAATACGGTATATTATCTGCTTTACGGATTATATAGCAGGCCATATCTGTGCTTAGTGTTATTTCTGAAGAGGCAAATGCATTTTGCAGGAAGCTGATGGAATCCTGCTCTGCCATTTTCTCCAGGTTCATAATGTAGGCCGCGTTGTAAAAGGCCCGGTTTTTATTATTGAACATATCTTTAAGCAAATGGGGCTTACTACCAAAGAAGATATAGGAGACATTTTCATGTTTTTGGAGTTGGCTTCTCAACAATTTTTCAAAGTTTTCTCCATTGAGTTTGGTAATTTCCTGAAATTCATCAAAAGCAATAATGTACTTTTGATCCTCGCCTGCCAATTGTTCAGGTAAATTTATAATATCAATCAAACTCTCTTCTTTATTGGTATTTTCAATGAAAGATATGGTGAATTCAGGATTGCCGGTATGATCGAAACTAACGGAAGCTTTAATATTTTTAACTAAGGAAGTAAACCTGGAAATCACGGCTTTTATATCAAATCTTCTCTGGCTGTTCAGGATTTCCTTAGAATAGTATTCCATGAATGTTTTTTGGGAATAAACACTCATAAAATCGAAATGCACACATAAATATCCCTCTTTTTCCAGTTCCTCGAGTGCTTTGGCAACCAATGATGATTTACCGTACCTGCGGGGGGCATAAAGCGCGACATTATTACCGGATGAAAGCGTAGCCTTGATTTTAGCCAGCTCTTTATCACGGTTATAAAAGTGTTCACCGTAAACTATTTTACCAAATTTGAATGGATTGGATGGCATGGTGTTCGTTGTTCTGTAAATAGATTACACGGATTTGGTGTTTCGAGTTTCGAGTTTCGGGTTTCGCCCCAGTGAAATAAGTTCGCATACTCACATTTCACGGGGTAAAAGTTTCGGATTCCGGGTTTTGTTCAACTAACCCGAAATGCGGAATTCGAAATTCGGAATAGAAAAATCCCGGCCCCAGTTTGCTATGCACTCTCATACACGCACCAATAATCTTGAAGCTTTCTTCCTTATAAATGATTTCACTCATGCTGGCCAATTCGTGCCATTCGTCTTAATTCGTGCAATTCGTATAACTAAAAACTACACGGCATGCAACTTAAAGGGGTTTGATATGGTGACCTTGCCAAACAATTTCAAAAGTCCGATGGAATCGTCTTCCCGGATATTGGCTTTCCTGATTTTCTTCAGGTGAAAAGGTTGATTAATGACCGGGATCCTGGAAGCGAAAAAAGGCCAAAGCTTTTCGGATGTATATGTACGATTGACATCAGGAAAATCTGTAATTGGCTTTGTAACGGGATTTTGAATGAACTCATCAGTATACGCAAACTGCCATACGTTTCCGTTATAGCTCAAAACCGCTATTACCTGTTTTTCGTATACAACATTAAATGTAGCATGGGCATCGCCAGGATTGTCTTTGTAATCCATTCCTTCCACTTTCCAAATGTTGCTCATTAACTTACGTATCATGGTGCAAATTTAAGTATTTTCCTTATCGTATCGTATCTATATAACAAACAATAATTTATAAGGTTTATTCTCTCCTGACTTAATATTCCTTTAAAATCCTTGTTGATTCGGTTAAGCACATCATGAATAAAACTTCCGGAGTAAAAGATGTCCTTAATAATCTGAATATTTTCCAAAAATCCTTCTTCATGAAGTTTATTCATTAACTCAAAATGATTTATTTTAGTATAACCATCCCAACCCGTTTTAGGAAAACTATTCTCTACATACTTATTAATATGTGCGTTCCTATAGTTTTTATCATTTGCAAGCTCTTGTATTCTGTTTTCATGATAGTTCCAGAATAACGCTCTTGCTGTATCATAAATTGGAGAGAATACTGGCTTTTGTATACCTTTCACATCATTAATCACGCCCCAATTATAAAAATGCCGATCATTATTCCCAATAATTGCATCAAAGACAAGCATTTTTATATACTCCTTAAAAATTTCATCAGCCTGCTCTTTATAAAAATGTTTGATAACTTCATTTGTAACCTGAACTGTAAATAATTCTCTGGCCTTATTATCTTCTTCTACTTTTTCGACAAATTCTTTATCATTTAAGTAACCGGCATAGAGTTCAGCCCCGTGTTCCAAAACTTGAATAGCAGGATTTGACAAAAAATATTTTGATAAAAACCGAATTTGTCCGCCCAGGTAAGCTAGTCTGGCTCCAGCTATATTAAAACCAAAGTACTCTCCAATTCTACTAAGTAATAACTCTGTTATAGACTCAACCGGGTAGTGTTTATGTCCTAATTTGGCAAGAAACAGTTGCCATCTTTTTGTATTTTTCCTGCGCCCGTGTCCATACTCATAGAATCTAATAAAATCCTTGGGTGCATCCCCTGTTATTGCAATGTCTGTAACAATAAAATAGTTTTTTACTTTAAAAGTTTCAATCTTCCCCGGCTTAGGGTCAAACCCACTTTTTTTAAGAACGGGAAGCGGTTTTATTGTTTTATGCTTCATGTATTAAAGCGGCTAAAGAAATTATTATCATTCCCTATCATTGCTTCACAAATGTGTTGTTCGGTGCTTGCCCCCTGTAGAAATTTATTTCTTATTTCACCCCGGTTGATAAGAAAAAACCAACCCCTGTGAAATATGAAGAGATTTCACGGGATAAACGGGGCAAGCAGGGTAAACCGAGAAATGCGAGGAACGAGCATATTTCACCGGGGTTGGCTTATTCGCTGACTCATCGCTTATCTCTCATCACATCATTGCTTAACCACATCAACGCATCATCGCATCATCGCATCATCGCACTTCCATTCTCTTCGTTCGCTTCGTTCGCTAATCCCGATAGCTATCGGGTCGCTTAAGTCTCTTAGTCTCTTAGTCGCTTAAGTCGCATCTTATCTCACTACCTACTACCTACTGCTTACTCTTCAAAAAACTTCCGGGTTATTTTTCATAAAGCTATAAATACTTTTATGTGTGGTAAACAGGCTGTTTTCTGAGGTCAGGATACGATGTGCGTCTGTATTGAACATAGAATCAGCATCCAGATCATAAACAAAGACATTCGTATCGATTATCCACTTATCCATTAGCCAGGTCCCGGATATTTTGCTTATCTAATTGTCCGCCCAAATTGATTGCACCGGAGTAATTCCAGGAAGCATCTGTTTTTTTATCTTCAATTTCACGGATGGTTATTTCCACACGCCTGCCCAAATATTTTTTAAACCGCTGCTGTTTTAATATAGTGGGTGTTAATTTAGTTTTAATTTGTATCATCTCTTTGCCTTTCTTTTATTGTTTCAAAGGTAGTGAATATCTTTAAAATAATCAAGTTATTCATTGTCATTCAATGGTTATTTGCTTCGCGTAATTTATTGTCATTCAGTTGTCATTTGCTACGCGTCATTAAATGGTCATTCGGTGGTCATTCAATAGTCATTAAATGGTCATTTATAGTAATTTGTTGCTTGCTCCTTGTTCCTTGTTCCGGGTTGGCTTATTCGCTTACTCCTCGCTCATCTTTCATTGCTACATTCGCTAATCCCGATAGCTATCGGGACGCCAGCTCGCCTCCCTCCTTCGCTATCAAAACACTATCTACTAACTACTATTTACTATCTACTACTCCATTCATCCCGCCATTTTTTTTGCATGTCCATAGGATCTTGTTCTAAACGAATAGTGCCACAGTATTTATGAAGGTCAATTTTTTGCCTTCTTGGCTTATTTTTCGGTCTTTGCTTCATTAAAGATTTGATCTTTTCTTTAGAAGTCCCTTTTTTAATGATGGTTACCATAGTGTTTCAGTTTTATATTTCCAAACATAGTTAACAAAAATATATGTTTTATGCTTGCCCCCCGGATTAAATATTGCTATCGCAATTCAACCCCGGTGAAATATGAAAAGATTTCAAGGGGTAAACGGGGTAAACCGTGAAACGCGAAGTTAGGAGCTGTTTCACCGGGGTTCCTTGTTCCGGGTTGGTTTATTCGCTGACTCATCGCTTATCTCTCATCACATCATTGCTTAACCACATCAACACATCAACGTACCTTCGTACTTTCGTACTATCGTACTTTCGCTAGCTTTCGGGGCATCACTTCGTCTCTTCGTCTCTTCGTCTCTTAGTCTCTCAGTCACTTAAGTCACCAATCCGATAGCTATCGGAACGCACCATCGCATCATCACACCATCGCACTTTCATTCTCTTCGTTCGCTCATGTCTCTTAAGTCGCTTAAGTCTCTTCGTCTCTTAGTCGCTTAGTCGCTGAAGTCGCATCTTATCTCACTACCCACTACCCAACTCTTCCCCGGCTTAAAACAAAAACCATTCCGGCTAAAACTCCCACTTCGTTTGCCAGCAAGTCATTGGCGTTAAAGGCCCGAAAAGGGATAAGTATTTGCAGGCTTTCCAGGGCCAGGGCGATCAGTATGGATATTGCGATAGTTGCTTTGATATTTTGAACTACATTTCTTACCAGGAAAGGGATGGGTAAATAGACCAACCCGTGTATGAGATAATCCCAGCGTATGTTAAGTGTATAATTGTTATTCAAAGATGATTCCCCACTGTTAATCGGGATTACTGTTGCCAGGATTAAAGCAATCAGGTAAAAATAGGATATGTATTTGGATTTGAAAAAAGACGTCATTGGGTCTTTTTGATTTTCATGGGCATGCTCGCCAGGGATGTACTAATTTGATGAAATTTTAGACTACCCTCTTTATGATTTTTTGCTTTCAAAGTTTAAAATTCATTGTCGCTTAGATACAGCTCCGCTCCCTCAGTTACATATCTGTTACTGAGCAGAGAAGAAAATGAACAGCTAAACGATCTGATTTTTAGCATTCACCCGGGATAAATCCCCGTTTATGAGTAGCAAATTTACTCATTGATTTTGATTAAATCAAAAAAAATTGGATTTTTTTATCAAAAAAAATTATTTAAAACTAACTATCAGTTTATTACAAGGATGATATTTTTTTTTCTATCATCGCTTCGTTCACTCAAGAATTGACATCCTCACCCCCGGCCCCTTTCCAGCATGGAGAGGGGTATGGGGTGAGGAAGTCATTTCAGCGCTTTCTTAATTCTACCATAATCCCGTGCCTACAGCACTTTTGTTTCCTTTGCGACCTATTTACTACCATAATCCCGTGCCTCCAGCACTACTATATGCAATTAACAAATACTCACTACTCATCGCTTCCCCTATAGCCATCGGGACGCCAACTACTTACTATTTAATCTTTTTTACAAAACTTTTCATAACTTCATAAAGGCACGAACCTCAGCATAACAACAAACAACGAACACTAAACACCACTATACTCCAAAATACTCTCTATACCAATCCACAAAGGCCTTTATTCCGTCATCCACCGGGGTGTTCGGTTTGTAGTTGAGATCGCGCTGCAGGTCTGTGACATCGGCATCTGTCTTAGGGACGTCACCGGGCTGCATGGGCATGTATTGCTTTTCGGCTGTCTTACCTATATGTTTTTCAACCGCTGAAATATAATCCATCAGTTGCACCGGCGATGAGTTGCCTATGTTATACACTTTATAGGGAGCTGTATTGCTGACGGAAGCATCCGGCGTTTCGGTCGCTGACTTTTCCGGTGGATTATCGATGACATGCATCACCCCTTCGGTGATATCATCAACAAAGGTAAAGTCGCGCACCATATTTCCGTTGTTAAACACTTTGATGGGTTTATCTTCGAGTATGGCTTTGGTAAATAAGAACAATGCCATATCCGGGCGTCCCCAGGGGCCGTAAACGGTAAAAAAGCGCAGTCCTGTTGATGGCAGGCCGTACAAATGGCTATAAGTATGCGCCATCAGCTCATTGCTTTTTTTGGTAGCGGCATACAGACTGATCGGATGGTCCACATTATCGGAGGTGCTCAGCGGCATTTTGGTATTGTTGCCGTATACACTGGACGAGCTGGCATAGGCCAAATGCTCTATATTGTGGTGACGACAGGCTTCCAGAATATTGATAAAGCCGACGATATTGCTATCGATGTAGGCATACGGATTCTCGATGCTATAGCGTACTCCTGCCTGCGCCGCGAGATTGCAGACCTTATCAAATTTTTCGTTTTGGAAAAGTTCCATCATCTGCTCACGGTCTTCCAGGTTCATGCGCACAAATGTGTATTTGGGATAAATGCTACTTTGCACCGGCGTATGCCATTTTTCAGCTTCCCGGGAGATTCCGGTTTCCTGCAGCCGTCCATATTTCAGGCGTGTATCGTAATAATCATTGATATTATCAATCCCTACAACGGTATCCCCACGCTCCAACAATCTTTTAGCCAGATGAAAACCTATAAATCCGGCCGTACCTGTTATTAATATTTTACTCATATGTTTTGGTTTGATTGAATTTTATCTTCTACAATATTAGCCACCACAGAGCGGGATGAACGTCGGATTTGACTCACTATATCCTACTTCTCTTCCGACGGAAAACTCTTTGTAATCTAAAAATATCCATAGCAGCTTCATAAGCCAGTTTATAAACTTTCAAGTCCTTTGATAAGAGAATAACTCTCATAATAGTTTAATAATAGAATTTTTACTACCCCAACTCGCATTATCACCAGCTCGCTTCATCGCTTCAACGCATCATGGCACCTTCGTACTTTTGTCTCTTCATTAACTCAATTAACTCAATCGCTGAAGAAGTCGCTCATGAATTGACATCCTCACCCCCGGCCCCTCTCCAGCATGGAGAGGGGTGCGGGGTGAGGAAATCATGCCGGCGCTTTCTCAATTCTGGGGAGGTGATGGGGCGAGCCGGCTTTGAAGCGATCCGATAGCTATTGGGACATCATTTAGAGCTATAATAATTTCGTACCTACGGCACTCTATTTCCT
>JAIPBW010000016.1 GCA_021738505.1 Bacteroidales bacterium
GGTTCTGGGGGCTGGTTAGGCTTTCCCAGGTAGGAGTGGTTACCTACAGGTTTCTGTTGAAAAGTTTCAAAGATCTATGCTAATTCCCTTTTTCACGGGCTTAGCTTGGCGCAATTTGTCCATAATGTCCGATTTCTGCATTGTTGCTCAAATTTTAAATCCTCATCCCGACAAAATTGTCTGGACTGCGGTTTAAATTCTTTTTTCACAACGTTAATTATTTCTAAAGGTGTTCCTTGCAAGTATGGGGACAAGCTAAGAGCTCGATTCGTTCGGTTCGCAAGCCCCAGCTGGCTTTGAACTCGAACATTCTGAATCAAACACTCGACTTTATAGACAGACTCTGATTGAAAACGAAGCAGGAAATAAAAGAAAGCTGCAAGCACGTGGATAGAAAAAGTGAAGAAGGAAAACAAACCCAAAACCCACTGAGAAGAATTCGCTTGCAGCTTTAAAACTTTAAAAAACTATTTGTTATCTTTTGTGTCTAATGAAACAAGGAATAAGCAAAAAAGTTCATTAAAAACTAAAGGGTATTTTATTTCCCTTTAAGTCCTGCTATACAGCCCTTCGAGACACAAAGAAAAAGCGCATTTAAAATTATTATGCACCTTTATTTTTGTTAGATTAAAAAATATCTAATTCGAGGTTTGCTGAAAAAAATCTTTAGTGCATCAAATACAAGGCGAAAAGCTTCAGCTAGCAAAGTAGATGATGTGCTAAAGGTTAGAAAACTATTAAGACAAAAAAATGCAAGGGGTTACAAATAAATTTTTAACCCCTTGCATTTTTGTTTTTCAACAGACACTAATTCATCTCTATAATATTGAAAAGCTCATCAAGCTTAGGGGTAAGGATAATTTCCGTACGCCTGTTTTTCGCACGTCCTTCACTGGTTTCGTTTGTTGCAATGGGGACATATTTACTTCGTCCGGCGGCAATTAATCGTTCCTCGTCAATGTTTTGATCTTTGATCAGCTCGCGAACTACTGTTGTTGCCCGTTTTACACTTAAATCCCAGTTGTCTTTTAGTTGACCTTTACCGCTATAAGGAACACTATCCGTGTGCCCTTCAACCATTATGTTAATGTCTTCATTCCTGGCTAATAAATTGCCCAGCTCTTTCAGGGCATCTTTTCCTTGCTTACTGATATTATAGCTTCCGGAAGCAAATAAGAGTTTTTCTTCCATAGAAACGTAGACCTTTCCGTTTCTTTCTTCAATCGTAAGCCCTTCGCCTTCAAAACCACGTAATGCTGAGTTTACTTTGTTTTTCAGCGCGGTAACAACCGAGTCTTTCCGGTCCAGAATATTTTGAAGTTCATTAAGCTTCTTCTGTTTTTCCTCCATCGCTTTTTTGGAAATTGCTAACTCCTGGCTCATCTCTTCCAGGTTCTCTTCTTTTTCTTTCAGTCGTTTTTCAAGGCGTTTTAAACTATCACGCTGCTTAAGAATATTTTCCTGTGTTTCCTGAAGGTCAGCTAAAATTCGTGCCGACTCTTCCTTACTATTCGACAGCTCCTCCTCCCGGTTTTTCTTCAACTGTTCATAAGACGTATACAGTTCATTATAGTTCTGCTTAAGACGATTTTTGGTTGTAGACAAAACAGCAGTGTCTTGCTGCAAGCTTTCTATTCGTTTCTTGTAGTTCTCTAATTCAGACTTTGTTTCCTGAAGAGATGTTGTCATTTCTTCATTTTCAACCATGAGTTGTTTATTCTGTTCTTTACACTCCTCATGTTTATCTACGATATCCTGATATTTTCGCTGCGGGACGCAACCTGCAGCAAGAAAAAGCCCAAGAACACTCAGGATAAAAAAGTTTCTGTATTTCATTTTGATAATCATATTGTTAGCTTTTTTGATGATACGAATTAGAGGAAATTAAATTTATCGTTTTGTTTATTTTTAATAACTGATAGAGGTTCGTTGTTAATGATTTTCATTAGAATTTATTCCTTCAAAGTTACATCAATTTATGCGTGAGACATAATAAATTTGAAAAAATAACCAACATTTTATTGTTGAAAATCAATATCAATTAATACCGGACAATGATCCGAATGTTTGGCTTCAGGTAAAATAACCGCACGATTCAATTTATCTTTCAAATGTTCTGCTACCATGTGATAATCGATACGCCAGCCTTTGTTTTTTGCTCTGGCATTGGCACGGTAACTCCACCAGGTATATTGATGTGGCTGTTGATTGAAAATACGAAAAGCATCGGAAAACCCTGAAGAAACAAATCCATCCAGCCACTCTCTCTCTTCCGGAAGAAATCCGGAGACTTTTTTGTTGCGCACAGGATCATGAATATCTATTGGTTTATGACAAATATTATAATCTCCCGATATAACCAAATCCGGACGTTCTTTCTTCAAATCATCAATGTACTTTTGAAAATCATCCAGCCATTCAAATTTAAACTGCAACCGGTCATCATTGGTTCCGGAGGGATGATACACGCTTATTACAGACATTGGGCCGTAATCCGCACGAATAAAACGTCCTTCACGATCGTATTTATCTATGCCCATTCCCTTATGCACCTTGTCCGGTTTTTCTTTACTCAGTATCCCAACACCACTGTAGCCTTTCTTTTCAGCAGAAAACCAGTAATGATAGTAGCCCAGACGCTCAAATTCTTCTATGGGAATTTGACTTTCAACGGCTTTAGTTTCCTGAAACAATACAATATCCGGGTTAGAATTTTCCAGCCAATCCACAAAACCTTTGCGAATGGCTGCTCGTATTCCGTTTACGTTGTAGGTGATTATGCGGGGCATAAGCTTAAATTTTTATAATCTTTTTTCTTACACTCTGGCCTGTCTTTGTTACAACTTCCAAAATATACACTCCTTCTGATAACGATGATACGTTAATTTCAGCCCGATTTCCTGATACTTGCCTATTTGTCACCATCTCTCCCATCATAGTATAAAGCGTAACATTTTTAAGCTGCCCTTGCTCGTAATTAACATAAACCCGGTTTTTTACCGGATTTCTTATTGTGATATCCACTGAGTTTTGTTGCTCTTCAACACCAACAAGTTGATCTACAACCAGATTCATTTGAATGGGTAAATGGTCTGACATCGTATAAAGTGCATCTAAAACATTAGCCGGCACACTATTGTTTGTGTTGTAGTTGATGGCATCGTTAAAATGTTGTCCGTCATTACCCATGGCTTGATAGCTGTTGGCTACATACTGGTAATGGTCTGCATTGTTTTTAATGTCTTCGGAAATCAATATAAAGTCAAACCGGTCATCCAGCCCGCCACCAGACGCGCAACCATTTGAGCTATAATGGGTTGACTGCGTGTGTACATTTGCATAGGAAGCAGTATTGTTCCAATCGCCGGGGGTATCTATCGGATCGTAAAATTTATAATCCGGATTGCTGTAATTGATCACATTTTGATAAGCTTGC
Organism: Bacteroidales bacterium; assembly: GCA_021738505.1. Lineage (GTDB taxonomy): Bacteria > Bacteroidota > Bacteroidia > Bacteroidales > PWNQ01 > PWNQ01. The sequence goes on from JAIPBW010000016.1 coordinate 3,437, forward strand.
TCGGAAGACCGCTTAAGATTCAAGTCTCCCAAAAGCAAGAAATTTCCTTTATTCATATTATTTTCAATATGATTCATCATAGTAGCCGTCATGCTGGCTCTCAGCTGTTGATCGGAGGCACTGCTGCCGGCTTTCAGATGAGTCACAAAACAGGTTAAAAAGGCCGTATCCTGCGTTGTAGCTAAATCCTTGTCTTTGTAGAACAATGTATAAATATCAATGTCGCGAATGCTTGTGGAAATCACATCCTGCTCTGCCAGGCCAAAAAGACGCGAATCAAAATATATCATATTATCAATTGATCCGCCGGAGGCATTTACCACATCAGCCATATCATAATAATTGCGTCCCTGCGTATTCAAAACAGTAGTTAAAACACGCTCCTGGGCAAAATTACTGCTCCCTATTTCGTTGACCGTAAATATGTGAGGTTCTGTGTAATCAATGATTTCCTGCAACGCATTATCTTTGTCCTGAATATTATTATTCTGATTCGTGCAATAGGAAGTAGTATTTCCGTAGTTTAATACATTATAGTGCATAACCTTTATCGTATCTTGCTGTCCATAAAAGGTTAATGGAAGAAATAAAAGCAACAATATCAAATTTTTCATTTTATCTGTTTTTGAGAATATATTTTTTTACACTTCTGACAAAACATCTGAAGTACTATCAAATGTTTTTCAATCAACTTTTTTACTTATATAAAAAACCATCAGCAAATTCGTTCGTGCTGATGGTTGTATATATCTTCTTTTTTATTTTGATTATAAACAATTAGCCTGATTAGGAAAGCGCCTGATTCACCTGTGACGAGATCTCAATTACTTTTTCATATTCTTCAGGTGTCAGGTCATTATAGAAAAAGTGCACAGGATTCACGGGTTTACCTTCTTTTCTCACTTCATAATGCAAGTGTGGTCCTGTAGACACGCCGGTATTTCCGACATACCCGATAATTTCTCCACGTTTCACACTGTGCCATGGTTTAACAATCACTTTATTCATGTGAGCATACAGGGTTTTATATCCATAACCATGGTCAATCACAACATAATTCCCATAGCCACTCATACTACCTTTGGGTTTTACTACCTTTCCATTACCTGTGGCATAAATCGGTGTTCCGGGAGGAGCAGTAAAATCCATTCCATCATGCATCCTAAGGGTTTTGTATACCGGATGAATACGATATCCAAAACCAGAGGCAATACGTTTCAAATTTTTGTTATTGATTGGTTGAATTGCCGGAATATGCTGCAACATTTCATCTTTATTCCGCGCCATCTCAATGACATCATCAAATGATTTGGATTGCACATATAATCTGCGCGAGAGTTTATCCAACCTTTTTGCTGTCTTTGTCAGCAATTCCGTATTTTCATAACCCTGCAATTCTTTATACCGTTCAGCACCTCCATATCCGGCTTTTCTTTCTGCATCCGGGATAGGTTCCGCTTCAAAAATAACGCGATAAATATTATCGTCTCTGTTTTCCAGATCGGCCAAAACCTCCTCCAATTGGTCGAGTTGCTCGTTCATCATTTTATATTGCAATTTCGTATGCGCCAGCTCTCGCTCGAGCATACGCTCCCTCGGTGAAGGAAACAACATAAAGACAATGATCAAAGCAAGCGTAGCAAAGGCAACACCCGTCAGGGCATGCCAGCCAAACTTTTTCATTCTGTCCCGCCAGGTAACTTTTACCTCCTCAAACTTGAGGGAATTGGGATTTAATCTGTACTTCTTATTTGCCATATTGTTTAGTCACAAATTTTGTAAATTGGGCGCAAAGTTAATTAAATAAACTAATTTTGCAAGTTGTCTTGTGTTAAAGAATGTCAAAACCCTTTAATGATCAGACAAATTCAATAGTATAACAACAATAAATCAAAGATATTTTATGCAGGCAAAAGAAATCAGACAACGCTTTTTTGACTTTTTTCGCTCTAAAGACCATAAAATTTGGCCTTCCGCACCTATGGTAATCAAAAACGATCCTTCATTAATGTTTACCAACGCCGGGATGAATCAGTTTAAAGATATCTTTTTAGACAATAAAGAACCTGACTTTCCCCGTATTGCAGACACTCAAAAATGCCTGCGTGTTAGCGGAAAACATAATGACCTGGAGCAGGTAGGCCACGACACCTATCATCATACAATGTTTGAAATGCTGGGTAACTGGTCTTTTGGCGATTATTTTAAAAATGAAGCTATCGCATGGGCTTGGGAACTTCTGACAAAAGAATATAAAATACCGGAGGACTCATTATATGTAACGGTTTTCGAGGGTGACGAAAAAGATAATACCGATGTTGACCAGGAAGCTTTTGACATCTGGAAGACACATGTTCCGGATGAAACCCATATATTATACGGAGATAAGAAAGATAACTTCTGGGAAATGGGGGATACCGGACCATGTGGCCCTTGCTCAGAAATACATATTGATCTTCGTACGGATGAGGAAAAAGAAAAAACACCCGGCAAAGACCTGGTCAATAAGGATCATCCTTTGGTTGTCGAAATATGGAATCTGGTCTTCATCCAATACAACAGAAAAGCAGATGGCAGCCTGGAAAACCTTCCCAATAAACATATTGATACGGGCATGGGATTTGAGCGTCTGGTTATGGCTTTGCAAAACAAAACGTCAAACTACGACACCGATGTCTTTCAGCCTTTAATTCAGGCAATTGCTAAGAAAGGCGGGGTAAAGTATGGAGAAGAAGAGAAAGCGGATGTGGCTCTTCGCGTAGTCGCCGATCATATCCGGGCCATATCTTTTGCCATTGCCGACGGACAGTTACCCTCCAATGTGAAAGCCGGTTATGTTATCCGCCGGATTTTACGCCGGGCAGTGCGCTACGGTTATACTTTCCTTGGGTTCCGGCAAGCTTTTATGCATGAATTTGTCCCCATTTTAGTGGAGCAAATGAAGGATGTATTTCCCGAAATCGAAAATCAGCAAACGCTGATCACAAAAGTTATGAAAGAAGAAGAAGAGTCCTTCCTGCGCACACTGGATACCGGCATTCTGATGCTGAACAAACTGATGAATGCTGCCGAAAAAGCTAACCAGGATACAATCAGCGGAAAAGATGTTTTTGTCCTTTATGATACTTATGGTTTCCCGTTTGATTTGACAAGACTGATTCTTTCTGAAAACAATTTTTCTGTCAATGAAAAAGAGTTTTATAAAGAACTGGAAAAACAAAAAGACCGTTCCCGTAAAGCTTCCGCTCAGCAAATGAGCGACTGGACCAATGTCCGTGAAGGACAACAATCCATTTTTGTGGGTTACGATAACATGGAAGCTGAAGCCCATATTTTAAAGTACAGAAAAGTTGACACAAAGAAAGAAACATTTTATCAGGTTGTTTTAGACAAGACTCCATTCTATCCCGAAGCGGGAGGCCAGGTTGGCGATTCGGGAGTCTTAAGACAAAACCAACAGAAAACGCCGGTTCGAAAAACAATCAAAGAAAATGAACTGATTATTCATATTTGTGATACATTGCCGGAAGATGTAGAAAAACCCGTTTATGCAGAAGTCAATGACAGTAAACGCAGAGATGCAGCCAACAACCACAGCGCCACTCACCTGATGCACAACGCACTCCGTGAAGTTCTGGGCTCTCATGTAGAACAAAAAGGTTCATTGGTTCATCCGGATTACCTTCGTTTTGATTTTTCACATTTCGAAAAAGTCTCCGAGGAAGAGATCCGGAAAATTGAACGAATTGTCAATCAAAAAATCAGAGCCAACGTCAGTCTGCAGGAACATCGTGAAGTATCCATGGAAGAAGCACAACAAATGGGTGCTATGGCTCTTTTTGGTGAAAAATACGGAGATCGTGTTCGTGTCATAAAATTCGGAGATTCCATTGAACTATGTGGTGGCACCCACGTATCGGCAACAGGAGATATCGGTTTTTTCAAGATCACGACAGAAACATCCGTAGCTGCCGGTATACGTAGAATTGAGGCAATAACGGCCGCTAAAGCCGAAGAATGGGTATATGAACAAGAAACGATTGTGAAGAGCCTGAAAGAGATATTGCGAAATCCAAAAGATCCGGTTAAAGGAGCTAAAACATTAATTGAACAACAAACGAAACTGGAGAAGAAATTAGAAGAACTCAAGAAACAACAAATTGATCAGCTTTCCGCCGAGCTGGAACAAAGTGCAGAAGTAATAAACGGAATGAACTTTATCAGTAAAAAACTTCAGGTTGACACTTCCATCATTAAAGATCTGGCTTTTCGCCTGAAACAAAAAATGGATAACCTGTTTATTGTTTTGGGAGCGGAAGATACCAGCAGCGGAAAAGCAACAATCAGTGTAATGATATCGGAACATTTGGTTCAGGAAAAAGACTTACATGCAGGAAATATCGTAAAAGACCTGGCCAAAGAGATAAACGGAAATGGCGGAGGGCAGCCATTTTTTGCCACTGCCGGAGGTAAAGACCCCGGTGGCCTGGAAAAAGCATTGAAAAAAGCAAGGAATTACCTTTCTTAGTTTCTGTCTATAAAGTGGACAGACAAGGGACAAGGTGTCTTAGGAATCATGTCTCTGTTCAGAAGGTTCCCCCGCATTTATCGGGGGCTTGCGCAGCCTGAAAATGCGTGGTTTACTCAGGTAAATGAGCAATTTTCGCGCAGTAAATGGGACTTTATTAACAGACACTACTTATAATCTGCCAGATCAGATAAGCCAAATATAAAGCCAGCAGTAAAAATCCTGTTGGCTTTCTTACTTGCCACCGACGTATCAAGAGCAACAGGAAAAATATAATTACAGAACTAAAAAGTAAAATTACCGAGAGAAATATATTCTTACTGAAAACATCTACACTTTCGCCTGTCAGCAATATAACGATAAACCATGGCAGTCCGAGCCCCAAAAGCACATCAAACACATTTGAGCCCAGGGCATTACTGATAGCCATGCCGCCACGGCCTTTTTTGGCAACAAGTAAAGATGTTATCATATCAGGAATAGATGTACCTATGGCTAATACGGTCAGGGCAATAATACCTTCCGGAACATCTAATATTGCTGAAATTTCAATGGCACTATTAACCAACAACCAGGACATTAATGCAATCCAGATAATAGAAATGGAAAAATTAGCAATAAAATATCTTTCCTTTAAGAAAGTTAACTTTAGGATTTGATCCAGAGGCTTGATTATCGCCCGCAGCAATTTATAGCGCTTAACTTTGGGTTCTTTAACAGTAGGCTCCACGTATACGGCATCATCTTTATAAGGCACAATACGCGACCAATAAATAACGGCAAAGATATACATTACATAAACTGCGATTAAGAGTATAGCTTCAAAAAGGTGAATCTTATCATTATAAAATACGAAAGCCAGTAAAGCAATTGATATCAAATAAAATATTGTATCCCGAAGAATCGGTTGCCAGGCCACCACAGCTTTTCTAACCAAAGCCACACCGCCAATAATAGCAAGAACATTAAATAAGGCCGAACCTACAATTGTTCCCATCCCAATTTCTGCATGTCCGCCGGGATGAAAAACGGCGATCAAAGCAATAAACAATTCAGGAGCACTGGAACCCATCGCCATAAATGTAGCACCAGCCACATCCGAACGGATTTTCATGCGTTCGGAAATAGCATCCAACGACGGAATAAAATACCGGTCACTAACCTGAGCTATCAAATAAAAAGCTACAAGTGATAAAAGGGCATAAACAACTAACTCCATAATGATAAAAATGAAAGTCCAAAAGTATAAATTTTGTTTAATACTGAACATTATTACTTTTGCAAACGCGAAACAAATAACAATCGATAAGTAATTGAAAAACTTTTTCCTGCAATGTTTGTTTAAGGATTAGTTAAATTTATTCATCAAATGAGCACATACTTCATCAAGGACCTTGAGAAACTTTCAGGTATAAAGGCACATACGATAAGGATCTGGGAAAAAAGATATAATATTGTATCTCCTAAACGGACGGATACAAATATTCGCTATTATTCGAATGAAGACCTGAAAAAAATTCTCAATGTTTCTATTTTGAATCGCAATGGAATAAAAATATCTGAAATATCCAAAATGACCGATTCTGAAATAGAAGATCAGGTCATGAACTTAAATGAATTAGACGATGACTACCAAAGTTATGTGGAAAATTTAACGCTTACAATGATCGATCTTGATGAAGATCGCTTTGACCGAACTCTTTCTCATCTTGTTACCCGAATAGGTTTTGAACAGACTCTGATTAAAGTCATTCATCCATTTTTAAACAAAATTGGTTTGTTATGGCTTACCGGCAGCATAAATCCCGCCCAGGAACATTTTGTTTCTAATTTAATTCGCCAGAAACTTATTGTAGGCATAGACGGTGCTTCTGCCAATGCAACAAAGAATAATAAGCGTTTTATCATGTTTCTGCCCGAAGATGAGTGGCATGAACTAAGTTTGCTTTTTTACCATTATCTGATTAAAAATCTTGGTTACGAAGTTATTTATCTGGGACAAAGCGTTCCACACTCGGATGTAGTTAAAGTTGCCAATATTAAACGACCGGATTATATTTTTACTAATATCACGACTACAATGCCGGAAGACCAATTCCAGGCTTTTCTGAGGGAGTTATCTTCATGCTTTCCCAAACAAACGATATTTATTGGTGGACAACAAATTTATGAGTTTTCCAGAGCCATTCCTTCCAATATCGTAAAAGTAACCTCCGGTGAGCAATTTGTTCAACACTTATAGCATTTTGTTTAACCTTTATTTTCCCCTTTTTTGATTTCCTTAAGAAATCTTTTTTAAAAATCTGCAATTTATACAGTATTTTTCTTTTTAGATTAAGCCCCTATCATCAAAACCATAGAGGTTTATCCTTATTTAGAAATGATCTCGATATATGGCTTTTTAGTATCCGAATACTTGACTTGTGTTTAATTACGTATTATATTTGTTAAACATTTTTGAATCAATTTAAATAAGCATAAAGTCGAATAATTTAAAATCTAAAACCATGACAACAGTAGAATTTAATCAACAGATCACAGATCTTTATAAAAATTTAGAATATTTTGCATTAAGTTTAACTCAAAATGAAAATGATGCACAGGACTTGCTGCAAGAAACTTATTTAAAAGCATTAAAATACCGTGACAAATTTGTTCAGCCCAATAATTTAAAGGCCTGGTTATTTACCATCATGAAAAACACATTCATTAATAACTACCGTCGTAAGGTAAAAGCCAGAACAATTATTGATACTACAGATGATCTTTATTATCTGAATTCTTATAATGAATCCAAGTTTGCATCACCCGAATCACAAATGAATCATCAGGAAATTGACAAACAGATCAATAATCTTGACAAAGATTACCGGGTCCCTTTTGAAATGCATACCAAAGGATTTAAATACAAAGAGATTGCAGAAGAACTGGATCTTTCTATTGGTACAGTAAAAAGCCGAATTTTCTTTACAAGACGTAAGTTAATGAAAAGGCTTAAAGATTTTCAAAATTAATTAGTGTTTGTCCATAATGTCCGATATCTGCGTTGTTGCTCAAATTTTAAATCCTCTAATCCGCCGGCTGGCGGATACTGCGGTTTAAAATTTTCCCACGCCTTGATCTCGAACATTCTGAACCAAACACTTGAATTTAGCAAAAGACTCTAATTTAATATTTGTCCATAGTGTCCGATTTCTTCACTATGACTAACCTTTAATAATAGAGCAGAATGTTCGCTAACTTCGTCATTTGTCCTTTTAACAATTTAATTAAAGGCGCTGTTAGCGAGCATTTTTACTAAAAAACAGTTTAACTACTCAATCATTACAATTATGTTACAAATACGGTTCAATGACTCAAAACAAGATATCTTAAAAAATTATCGCGCGGAAAGTTTAAAAATAAACCTTACGCAAAAATTTATGGACAAAAAACAAATCGTAAAAGACGTCAGGCTCTTATGGGATTATACCCTTCGTACAATAACCTACAATTAACCTTTAATCTTCGTTTTTAAACTCTGCATTAACCAGTAAATATCATGGCAAATATTTTAGTCGCCGGAGGCAGCACCGGCATAGGTTCGGTAATCATTCAATCCCTTGCCGAACAGGGTGATCAGGTTTATGTTCTAACCCGTTCCCCGGAAAAATTGTCTGACTTGTCCGGGGTTACAGCCTTCCCTTATGACGTAGAAAGTGAAACCTCGCAAATACCGGAACTCCCCAAAACTATTGATGGCTTTGTTTATGCGCCGGGTACGGTCAACCTTCGGCCTTTTCACCGGGTTAAAGAAGCAGAATACCAAAGTGATATGCAAATCAATGTGTTTGGGGCCATTAAAATTCTTCAGTCGATATATAAAAATTTAAGGAAATCCTCGCATGCCAGCATCGTATTTTTTAGCTCTGTTGCTGTACAAACAGGCTTACCCTATCATGCAAGCATTGCAATTTCCAAGGGTGCTGTTGAAGGATTGACAAGAACACTGGCAGCAGAACTGGCGCCCAAAATCCGTGTTAATGCAATAGCTCCTTCAATGACAGATACAAACCTCGCCTCGCAATTCCTTTCTAATGACGAAAGCCGTCAAAAATACGATAACAATCACCCTCTGAAACGTATCGGTAAACCGGAAGACATTGCCAACGCTGCGCTATTCCTTTTGAGTGATAAATCTTCCTGGATAACAGGAGAAATTATTCATGTTGACGGAGGAATGTCGTCTGTAAAATTCCTTTAATTTTGCAGATTGAAATCATAGTAGCCTGAATTGATTTTCTGTCCAATTTATGGCTCACTTTTTCGTTATTTTAATAAACAATTTTTACTTAAAACGAATACTCATGAAAAGAGTTGTTCTGGGCATTTCCGGCGGTGTAGATTCTTCCGTAGCAGCTTATATGTTAAAACAACAAGGCTACGACGTGCTAGGTGTGTTCATGAAAAACTGGAGCGAAGAAGATGAAAATGGTGTCTGTACAGCAAAAAAAGATTTTGAGGATGTACGTGCCGTATGCGAAAAACTTGATATCCCATATTTTGATGTGAATTTTGAGAAGGAATATGAAGAACGAGTGTTTAACTATTTTCTTGATGAACTGAGTAAAGGCCGCACGCCCAACCCGGACATTATGTGCAACAACGAAATCAAATTCAAAGCATTTCTGGAGTTTGCCCTTGATGTTAAAGCGGACTATATGGCAACCGGCCATTTTGCACAGGTTGAGCATCACGATGATACAAGTATTCTAAAAAAAGGTGTGGATAAAAACAAAGACCAATCCTATTTCTTATCGGGCTTAACAAGCAATCAACTGGAAAAAGCTTTGTTTCCGCTGGGGAAAATGACTAAGCCGGAAGTCCGGGAGCTTGCGCACAGCTTAGGACTTGTAAATGCAGATAAAAAAGACAGTACCGGAATTTGTTTTATTGGGGAAAAAGATTTTAATGAGTTTTTATCCAATTATCTGCCCAACAAGCCCGGAAGCATCAAAGATATTGTCACGGGTAAAGAGCTGGGAACACATAATGGTCTGATGTATTATACCATCGGGCAACGCAAAGGCCTGGGAATAGGCGGAAACGGAATAAATGAGCCCTGGTTTGTTGTTGACAAAGACGTTCAGTCACGTACCCTGTGGGTTGTTCAGGGCAAAGAGCACCCCGAAAGATACGCTTATGCACTTTTAACCGAAACCAGCCATTGGATCAATAAGCCACCCGAATTACCCATGGTTTGCACCGCCAAATTCCGTTACCGGCAAGCCGACAGAAAAGTAACCGTTTATCCCTATGACGGCGAGCAATTGCTCGTGGTTTTTGATAAACCGGAAACAGGGATTACACCCGGTCAGGCTGTCGTTTTCTATGATGGTGAAATATGTTTGGGAAATGGTATTATTCACGAATCCGTGAAGGATCAGGAGTTTATTGAAAAACATATCCCCCAAAGCACACAGAAATAATCCTGTTTATTGATAATGCATCTTCCGGCCTGTCATACACTCTGTTGACACCCGGTAAATAGCGACTTCATTGATCGCGGGATCATTATATTTAAACTCCCGGTCGCTGTATTGCGCCATAATAATGTTTAAGGCATTGACTTTTTCTTCTTTTCCTTCGATAAACTCTACGCGGCCTTCCACGTTTACCGAACGATACTTCATGCTGTAACTGCACGCCACCCGTTCATTTTGATGATATAGCCGGAAGTCCCTGCTGAAATTTATGGCAGCATTGGCATTTTGCTTCAAGATATCCATTTTTCTTCCAGACTGAGCTCCGTGAAGATAAATATACCCATCGCTATATCCGAAATTCATCGGAACAACATAAGGCAAGCCATTCGCATCAACTAATGCCATATAACAAACTTCACACTTTTTGATGATATTGATCATCTCCTCTGTATTGGTAATGTTTTTTACTCGCATAATTTCGTTTTATTTCGGATTGCACCTGCAATACTAATAATTTTTTCGTTGCTAAAACAGAAGATATGGGAAGGTAACGCCGGAATTCGTCTTAAACTCATGTATTCGAGGCTTTATATTTTTTTCCATGAATACACGCATAAATATCTTGTTTTATTTCCGCCTTAGGCCCACATATTTCAAAATACTTTTATAATCCGCTGATTATTATTTGTGTTTTTTGTCTTTGATAACTTTATCCGATTAAAGGATAATTCCTATTTTTGCACTCCTCAACCAAACCAGATTGCATGTTAAAAAAAGAACTTGAAGACTCCGGAGAAATTCTGTTTAAGAACAGAAGTTATATACCATTAATTTTATTTGCTCTTGCTACTATTGCCTTGTTGATAGACAAGGACAACGTTTTTGTTCACAACAGTTTAACCTGGAATATTCTTTGCCTGGCCGTTTCCCTTTTCGGCTTACTTATCAGGGTTTTAACCGTCGGTAACGCAGCCCGTAATACTTCCGGACGGAACACCTCCAAAGGCCAGATAGCAGATAGCATAAACACAACCGGCATGTACTCTTTGGTCCGTCATCCGCTCTACTTAGGAAACTTTTTTATGTGGCTGGGTATCATTTTGTACGTCGCTATTCCCTGGCTAATCGTTTTAAGTCTTTTCTTTTTCTATGTTCTTTACGAACGGATTATGCTTGCGGAAGAGCGCTATGTCCGTCAGAAGTTTAAAGACCAGTTTGATACCTGGGCTCAGACAACACCTGCATTTTTTCCGGTTACCTTTCGTTGGAAAAAATCCGACCGCCAGTTTTCCATAAAAAAAGTCATGAGACGTGAATACAGTGGCATCCTCGCCCTCAGTGTTAGTTTTGCCTTTGTTGATTTTATGAAGAACCTTCAGTTTTCAGGAATTATTGATCTCAACAATTTCTGGATATACACCGGCAGCATTGGTGTGATCCTCTGGTTCACTTTGCGCTCCCTGCGAAAATGGACAAATGTTTTAGAGTCCCGGAAAAACTGATAGCCATTTTTTGCAAATCACAGGATGAGTGGTAAATTTCATCACTGTGCATTTTTCCTAAACTTAATGCATAAATCATTTATGAGTCCGGTCGAAAAAGGTCACATTCGATTTTTAGCGGCTGTACTAAATGTTGTGTTTTAGACCGTACTCATTATTAGGGAAAATACGAAATAGCCCGTCAACATTTATCAATATTTTCTGTTTACCTTAGTGTTGGTTGTAAAAGAGTTTTGTCATTTTAGCGGATTTATCTACTTTTACCTGCCAAAACAAAACCTGACAGCAGAATTAATTTTATTTTCTGATAATCAAAACATGAATAAGTATGAAATATGACGTAATTGTAGTAGGCAGTGGACCGGGCGGCTATGTAGCAGCTATCCGTGCCTCGCAACTTGGATTGAAAACAGCCGTTGTAGAAAAAGAATCTATAGGTGGTATATGCCTGAACTGGGGATGTATCCCCACAAAAGCGCTACTAAAAAGTGCACAGGTTTATAATTACATCTCCCATGCTAAAGATTACGGCGTAACCATTGAGGGAAACTTCAAACCGGATTTTGAAGCCATGGTTAAGCGCAGCAGGACTGTTGCCGATGGCATGAGTAAAGGAGTTCAGTTTTTATTTAAGAAAAACAAAATTGAACAAATCGAAGGTTACGGAAAAGTGAAACCGGGGAAAAAAGTTGAAGTTAAAGATTCAAAAGGCTCAACAACAGAATATGAAGCCGATCATATTATTATAGCCACAGGGGCTCGCTCCAAAGAAATTCCGTCTCTGAAACAGGACGGCAAAAAAATCATCGGATACCGCAAAGCGATGACCCTCAATAAACAACCAGAGTCTATGGTTGTCGTTGGCTCCGGCGCTATCGGTTCCGAATTTGCCTATTTCTACAATTCGATAGGAACAAAAGTAACGCTGGTAGAATATATGCCAGCCATTGTCCCGATAGAAGACGAAGATGTTTCCAAGCAGCTGGCAAGAAGCTTCAAGAAAAGTAAGATCAAAGTAATGACCTCCTCTGAAGTTACAGAAGTAGATACCAGTGGAGACAAATGCAAGGTAAAGGTAAAAACCAAAAAAGGAGAAGAAGAGATAGAAGCTGACATTGTTCTTTCTGCTGTGGGTATCAAATCCAACATTGAAGAGATCGGACTGGAAGATGTCGGCATCAAAACAGAAAAAGATAAGATTACGGTTGACGAATACTACCGCACGAATGTAGAAGGCTATTATGCTATCGGAGATATCGTTCCGGGACCGGCATTGGCGCACGTTGCTTCGCATGAAGGCATTATCTGCGTGGAAAAAATTGCCGGTATGGACGCTAAACCGTTAGATTATAACAACGTGCCGGGCAATACGTATACTGTTCCTGAGGTTGCTTCTGTAGGTTATACTGAAAAGCAAGCCAAAGAAGCCGGATATGAGCTAAAAGTCGGAAAGTTTCCTTTTACAGCTTCCGGAAAAGCAAAAGCAGCAGGCAATGCCGACGGATTTGTTAAAGTCATCTTTGACGCAAAATATGGCGAATGGTTAGGTGCTCACATGGTCGGAGATAATGTAACCGAATTGATCTCCGAAGTCGTGGTAGCCCGTAATCTGGAAACCACAGGCCACGAGATCATTAAATCAGTGCATCCGCACCCTACCATGTCAGAAGCTATTATGGAAGCTGCTGCAGATGCTTATGATGAAGTGATTCACCTGTAAATAGTGTTTTTCAATAAAGTAAGTGTTTAGTTCATAATGTTCGAGTTCAAAGCCTGCCCCGCATTTATCGGGGGCTTGCGAAGTATTTAAAACCAAGGAGTCCCGATTGTAACATCGGGATGACTGTTTTAAATACGAGCATAACGCAGAAATCGGACATTATGGACAAACACTAAGCGCTGAATTTAATGGAACACAGATAACACGGATCAGACAGATATACACGGATATTCAGTGTAAATCAGCATAATCTGTGTCATCTGTGTTCTTTTTTTACTCATTTCATAAACTTGAAAGAATCGATTGTTTAAATGACTCTTTCAAATCCTAATCTTTATGCGATAAAATTTATCTTTGATTGTGGCCTTCTGGTAAATTAATCTTAATTTTGTTACAATAATGACGCCACAACACGACATATCAAAACAGGCTGAGTCCGGTAATATATCCATTCCTTTTTTATCTCAGAAAGGGAACTACCCGTTTAATGTTGACATAAAATACGGATCTGTCCCCGATTATCTGGAAACACCTATTGAGCAGAATCCCTTTTTTGAAATTTCTACCAATGAGTTTTTGCTTAAAATTCCGGAGATCGCTGCTTTTTATGTAACCAACGGAGAACAGATTATTGTTGAAAAGACTAAAAACAGAAACCATAACGAAATTTTATTGTTTCTGATGGATTCGGTTTTTGCTGTTCTTATGCACCAAAAAGGCCTGTTATCTTTCCGGGGAACGGCCCTGGAAAAAGACGGGAAAGGCATACTTCTGGGAGGATCGGGAGGTGCCGGAAAGTCTACTTTAGCCCGGGAACTAATGTCGCACAACAACTTCAACCTTATTTCCGACGGACATGTTTTTAGCGATGGAAAATCCTTCTTTAGTGGTTTTCAAATGTTAACCTTATGGCAGGATATCGTTGAATATTACAGTTACGGCCTGAAAAGCCTCATACGTCCAAGGACGAAGCTCAATAAATTCTGGGTGGAAACAAATAAACTCACAAAAAAAGAAGAGACAGAAATCTCTGCTGTTTATCATCTTACGCAAAATAAAAAACAGGAATACGCTACAATGGACATTACCGGCGCTCAAAAGCTAAAGTATCTCTGGAATAACACCAGTTACAGGCGCCTGGCAGAACTCATGGAACGAAAAAAGAAAAACTTCGGGGTTTTGGCTCAGTTAGCCGGCAAAATAAACATGAAAGAATTGGCCTTTTATCCCAAAGTGGAAAAAGAAATGGACCCCGGCAAACTGGCACGAATTATTATTAACGATTTTAAGAAATAGTTTATGACGAAAAAACTGGTCTGGCTTTCTTCTTATCCCAAGTCCGGAAACACCTGGCTCCGGATCATTATCTCCAACCTTTTGGGTGAAAAGGAATTAGATATTAATGATCTGGAAGCGATGCCTATTGCCAGTTCCCGTTATGTATTTGAATTTTATTGCGGTTTTAATTCGACGAATATCACCCACGATGAAGCAGACCAGATGAGACCGGTTGTTAACGATCTCTTTGCCAAAGACTGCGAAGAAATTACATTTCGCAAAAATCATGATGCATTTCAATATCTTGAAAATGGTCAACCGCTGCACGGCAATCCGGAGTTTTACAAAACGATTTATATTATCCGCAACCCGCTTTCCATAGTCGCCTCTCTGGCTAATCACAATCAGGTTAGCCTGGACAGGGCTATAGAACAGATGAACAAAGAAGATTACAGCCTTTCCAAAACAACCCGCAAACATCCGGGTCAATTGCGACAAAAACTTTTTTCCTGGAGATCTCATGTGAAAAGCTGGAACGAAAACAACGAGCTGGAAGTTCAAACCATCCGGTATGAAGATATCTTTTACCAACCGCTGGAGACTTTAAAAAAAGCATTTACCTTTGCAGGTCTGGATTTTACAGATAAGAAAATCTTGGATGCTTATGATAAAAGTAACTTCAATGAAATAAAACAGAAAGAAAAACAATCTGTTTTTAATGAGAAGCCGCCCAATGTGGCCTCATTCTTTCGAAAAGGACAACCCAACAGTTGGAAAGAAGAGCTGACGCAAGCCCAGGCCCAAAAAGTGATTGAGAGCAATTATGAACTTATGGAAAATTTTGGTTATATCACGCCGGAAGTTTTATCATTTGCCGGATTAAAAAAGTAACAAACGAATGAAATTGTCATATAAAACCCTCTACGGATATAAAATTGACAGCGATCTGGAGCTGCCCTATCTTCGCGACTGCGCTGACGGCTTTTCTTCAAAACTGATAACCATCAGAAAAGAGAACGTTCCACACACTTTGGAGAATGCCTCTTTTAGCGGCAAAAGATTTCAAATTGCACCCGGTCAGATACAAACGAATATACAGGGAGTGGCCGATTTTCTTATCAAACAAAACCAAACAGGCTTTCACATTTCATATACTCCGGACTTAAACAGCAATAATTACGATATCGCCGCCTTCTTACTTGGTTTAATCATGGCCCAGGTCCTGCACATGGACAGATATCTGACGTTGCATGCCGGTTCATTGAATATCGGAGGACAGACCATTTTAATAGCCGGAAATTCCGGAGCCGGGAAATCATCTTTGCTGGCTGAACTTCTGAAACGTGGTGCAACCTTAATTACGGATGATGTATCTCCAGTCAGGCAAACGGATCAATCTTTTACGATTGAACCCGGCCATGCCAACATTCGCCTATGGGCTGATGCTGCACGAAAAAGCGGATTTCCCTTTTCTGATAAAAACCGTATCCGCCCGGCAGATGATAAGTACTGGATACCTGTTCCGGAAAAGTTTTCAGGAACATCGCAGGAGATAACTAACTTATTCATTTTGAAAAACAAAAGAAGTTCTGACGTCTGTTTTCAAAATGTCAATGGGATTAAAAAAATGGAGGAATTAAAGGCAATCAATTTTCGCAAAGTTTTTATCCGTTTGCTGAACAGGGAAAAGGAGTTTTTCGAACAATCCACTAAATTTGCCAATACAATCAACATTCATAACATTACCCGGCCGGAAGGTTATTATGCTAATCAGATAGCCGAAAGAATCATAAATTACTTAAAGCAATAAATATAACAATGGATATGCTCACAAAAGAAACAACCATCAAAAAATCGCCCAACGCCATTGAAAGTGAAATTGACGGTGATGTCGTCCTGATGAATTTAGACAACAATGAATATTATTCCATGGATAACATCGGGAGTACCATCTGGAAGATGCTGGAAGAGCCGAAATCGATTGAGGAGATATTGGAACAGTTGTTGGAAAAATATGACGTAAGCGCCGAAACCTGCGAAAAAGATACGATGAAGTTTTTAAATCAACTTTTGGACAAGAAAATTATCGTTGCTGATGAATAAGGTTTTGTTCTATACGAAACGATTTTTTATTTATGCCGCAACATGGTTCATTTTGCTGGTGAGCAAAATTCTGGTGAAAATATTTCATTTAAAGCGCCTGCAATGGTTGATTGGTAAGCCACAAAAGAAAGTTGAAAAAAGACCGTTATCCATTGAGCAAAAAAGAAAAGCGCGAAAAACAGGCAAATACATAAACAAAGTAAGCCGTTACGTTTTTTGGTCTTCGGTATGCCTGGACCAGGCTATTGCCGCAGCCATAATTTTAAGGCTTTTAAACATTGATTTTTATTTACATCTCGGGCTATCACGTTCTGAGAATTTAAAAGCACACGCCTGGGTAACAACGAATGACCTGATCATCACAGGACACCACACCAAAGATGACTTTACGGAAATCAGTATTTTTACACCTCAAACATAGAGCAAATAATGGGAGCATTTGTCGTCATCTACGATAAAAGAAAACAAGCTATTGACCCGGAAAGCATCCGGCAGTTGCAGGATACGGCTGCGGAAATCCGTTCCGACTTAAAAACCGTGTCGTTTCAAAGCCATCATCTTTATATGATGTCTCTGGAAACAGGAGAACCTTTGATCTCGGAGCTGAGAGAAAAGACTGATGCCAATGGGAAAAAGCTTGTAGCTGTTGCAGACCTGAGGATTGACAACAAACATGAACTAAGCCGGAAATACAGTCTACCGGAAGATACGAATCCGGTAGATCTTTTGTTGGAAATGTACCGGCAAACCGGTGACGATTTTGTGAAAGAACTTTTAGGGGATTTTGCATTCGTAATTTATGATGAAGAAAAAGACAAACTCCTCAGCGGACGTGATCACATTGGAGTTAGACCCTGTTTCTATTCGGATTTACCGGAAGCCTTCGTTTGCAGCTCCGATTTAGACTTCATGCTGGCGACCTCCTACACCTCTGATGAAATTGACGAACCCATGCTGGCCAGTTGGTTCATGTGGACAATACTTTTTCACCCGGAAAGGTTACTTTACAAACATATCAGGCGGTTAATACCGGCGCATGGTTTAAACTTTCGGGACCAAAATTTATTGATAAGTCCTTATTTTTCCTGGGATGATGTACAACCGGTTCGTTTAGAAAATGATGATGCCTACCTGAAGAAAACCCGGGAGCTGGTTGAACAGGCTACCCGCGACAGAATTTCACCGAATGATACTGTAGGAGCACACCTTAGCGGCGGACTGGACTCTTCTTCACTAACAGTAATTGTAAACCGGGAACTAAAAAAGCAAAACCGCCCTTTTGAAGCTTTTAGCTGGTCACCCCAACCGGAAGGAAAAGAACAGGAAAACAGTGAATATCCCCTTATCAGAACTGTTTGTCAACAAGAAAATATTACCTGCCACTACACAAATACACCGGTAGAAAAAGCCCTGCAAACCCTTAACGAAAATCCGGCACGCTACAGTATAGGGTATCCTATGGAAAACCAGGTACGCGAAAATGCTAAAAAACATAATATAATCCAACTATTCTCCGGCTGGGGCGGAGATGAAGGGATTGCTTTTAACGGACGTGCTTATTTTATGGAATTGATGCATAAGGGAAAAGTTTTTACTTTACTCAAAGAAACTATCCTCCGTGCCCGCGAATTCAAAGAAAATCCGCTATTTGTTTTTTACGGAAGAGTGCTCAAACATTTACCGCCATTTTCCTGGCGAAAGAGAAGTCTTTATAAAGTCTGGGATGAGCGAAAAAAATCATTTGAAGAATTAGAGAAATATGGTGTTAATACCGAACATATAAAAAAACTTGCCGAACAAAACCGGCATCTTGAAGTTCCGTATAACGAAACGAAGAGCAATCATCTTACCCAAAAACAATTGTACGAGAAAGGTCATCTTGCCGCACGCTGCGAAGACTGGGCCATGAGAGGTTTGAGAGATAACATCAACTATGTATTCCCTTTACTCGACCAACGGGTATTGACCTTTGCCCTGGCCATTCCTTCCAAATACTATTTTTACAAAGGCTGGAAACGTTGGATATACAGAAAAACTAATGAAAAATTTTTACCTCCTTCAATAACTTGGGGAAAAAATAAAGGAGAACCTGAGAACATAACTTATTTCATTAATCTTCAAAACATAGCACTAAATGATATTTTGGTCAACCAAACAAATAAAACTATACTTCTTTCATTACCTGCAAATTGGATAAAAAACAAACAAAAATTCACAAAGCATTTCCACAAATTATTAAAAGAAGATAGCCCGCAAAAATCAACACTCCTAACTAAACTCTTAAAAATCACAAAAACAAAAAATAATTAATTTTGTTTTTCCATAACCTTGTATTATTTTTGTGGTAACTATATAATGGACAAAATACTAATAAAGAGTTAAAAGTCATGAAACAAGAAATTGATCTTCAAAAGCAATCTTTAAATAAAAAAGAAAAATGGGATGAGCCAAAACTTGAGGTCTTGTCTATAGATGAAACAGAAGGATATAAAACAAGCGACTTAAACACTGAAGGAGCTGGTAATACATATGTACAAAGCTGACCTTCCCTAATTTTACCAAAATTACAATTTTACCTGTTTTCGTTTATGTACAAAAACTAATAATGCACCGGAATGTATCTTTACTACAGGAATTCCTCCACAATTTTTATAGCTTTCTCAGGCTGCGGGGTTTAGTAAAGGTGCTTTCTGTAAATAGTTTGCAGGGCATAACGCAGGGGATTGGTATTGTTTTTATCATTCCTTTGTTGCAATTAATAAATCCCGGAAACGACCCGGATAATAAAATTGCCCTGGCCATTAATAATGCATTTTCCTCGGCCGGCATACCCCTTACCATTTATACCATTGTTATTGTCTATATTGTTTTGGTTTCCTTTACGGTTATACTAAGGCAGTATCAAACTGTGCTTTCATCTTCCATCATTCAGGGATATACTTCCCATCTCCGCGAACAGGTGTTCAACAAGATCAGCAGTGCACAATGGGCTTTTCTTCAAACCAAGAAACGCTCATTTTTTATCCATGCCCTAACGCAGGATATCAACAAAGTAAGCATGACCACCTTTAATTTACTGAAGTTGGTCAGTGCTGCGTTAATTATTTTATTCAACATTGTAGTTGCTTTTCTTATCAATTTTTGGTTTACGCTGATTACCATTGTTTTTGCCAGTCTGCTGGCCTTATTCAGCCAGCCGTTATTAGCCAAAGCCAAAAGCACAGGCATTCGCTCACGTGGCTTTCATCAAAGCATTTACAACAGTGTGGTGGAGATGCTTAACGGTTTGAAAAATATCAAAAGTCATAACCTGGAGAATGAAGTACAGGAAAGTTTCCGTAACGTTTCGCGCGGGATGGTTCAAAATGTAGTCGCCTTTGCCAAAACGCAGGCTTTTACGAAAGGGCTGCACGGGATTATTTCCGTTATCGTTTTAGGTCTTTATTTTTTGGTATCCATACAACTCTTCAGCATCCCCACGGCATCTTTACTGGTTTTGATTGTTGTATTCAGCCGTCTTGTTCCCAAATTTACCGGTTTGGTTTCCTCCTGGCAGAATGTATTGAATGCCCTGCCCGCCTTTGAAGGCACGGAACAACTCCTGGATGAAACCGCTCAACACGCAGAAGAAGAAAAAAACGGCGAAAAAGACAGCCTCCCGCTAACTGAAGGTATCTCGCTGAAGAAAGTCAGTTACGACTATAAAGATTCCTTTTCGCTGGAAAACATTTCATTGTATATCCCGGCAGGTTCTATTGTGGCTTTGGCCGGAAGCTCCGGAAGCGGAAAAACCACTACGGCCGATTTGATTACCGGTCTGCTGCGTCCCCAACAAGGTCGTATTTCAGTCGATAATATTCCTTTGCAGGGAAAGAACATAGCTGCCTGGCGCAACTCGTTAAGTTATGTCACCCAGGAATCTTATTTTTTTAATGACACGATCCGGAATAATTTACTTTTCGGTATCCACCGGAAAATCACGGACGAAGAGATATGGCAGACGTTGGAAGCCTGCACCATAGCAGAAACAATAAAAAACACAGAAGCCGGCCTGGATACTATCATGGGAGACCAGGGAACACGATTATCCGGTGGAGAACGGCAGCGGTTAGCCATTGCCAGAGCCATTCTGAGGCAACCTGCCCTGCTCATCCTGGATGAAGCTACAAGCGCCCTGGATTACGCCAGCGAGAACATGCTCTATAAACTGATCTACCGCTTAAAAGGGAAGATGACCATCATCATTATTGCTCACCGCCTTTCCACGATACAATCCGTGGATAAGATTTTTGTGCTGGCCCATGGCAAGCTTGCAGAACAAGGTACATGGAATGAGCTTAGCCAAAAGTATGACGGGCACCTCAAATTCCTTATGGAGCAAGGCTCTTTATTGTAAATTTTTCTCTTTTATTCTTCCATATTTTATCATTTAGCCATAGAAAAAGTGCTAATTTTGAAAAAAATGTCTGAATGAACGCAGTAAAAAGAGCAACCGGATATTCAAACTCTTATATCCAAAAATTCTCTCCTGAATTGAAGTTTCTTATTCTTTGCATGAAGCATTACCTGCAAACGGCAAAAGAAGAAGAGCTGAAGGAATATTCCGCCAGGATCCGGAATTGGGACTTTTTTTATAACCTTATCCTGGTCCATCGGCTTGTTTTTGTTGTCAATCATTGCATACAAACATATCCAAAATTATTCCCGTCCAAAATCAAGATTTTGCTCCACAACAAGCAACAGCAAAACGTTGCTGCTATGATGAGCCTCACCGGTGATCTTGTGAATATCAACCGCTTATTTAAGGAACACAACCTTTCGTTGACAACAATAAAAGGTCCCGTGCTGGCCAAATCACTTTATGGAGACACATCTAACACACGTGTATCAAGAGACCTGGATATTCTAATCGATAAAGATAAATTAACCCAAATTGACAAACTTTTACAGGATAACGGTTTCGACTTAATCATCAACAACAAGATAGCCGGTTGCTATTTGCCTCAGGATTATCTGGCGTATGAATTGCAAACGAATCATCACATTGCTTACCGGTCGAAAAAGACAAAAAATTTAATTGAAGTCCATTGGCAAATAAGCCGCTATAAAAAAATTCAGGCTTATGAATTCGATTCCGCTGAGCTTCTCAATGAACAAATCAATGTCTTGTCCGAAGAAAATAATTTGTTGTATTTGCTCTGGCACGGTTCTATTCATCATTGGCGCAGGCTGTTCTGGCTGCTGGATATTGCCCGTTTTTTGCAGAAAAACCATTTCAATTGGGAGAAATTAATCCATACAGCAGAAGCTTATCACATACAACGGGGAGTTTTATCGGGGATTTTCCTGGCAGCCCAATTGTTCGATATTCGCATTCCCGAACCTGTCAGGCAGAAATACCTTCAGGATAAAAAAGCGATTGATCAACTGACGAAGCTCGATCTAAAATTACTAATGTTAAATGACAATATCCCTCAACAGCAAACTTCAAAACTGGTTTTTTACAAGAATTTAATCCGGTCAATCCATGCTGAAAAATTATATAGCTTTACGTTGAACAAACGATTTAAAGATAAAGCAAGAATCCTGATAGCCAATTTTCATTCCCCGGCAAACCGGGAATATATCAAACTGCCCCAAAATCTGTTTTTTTTATACATCCCGCTTCGCCCTTTTATCATAATCCTGATGTGGTTTAAGAAGATCAGGTTAAAAAAGAAATATAATATTTAGTGTTTGTCCATAATGTCCGATATCTGCGTTGTTGCTCAAATTTTAAATCCTCATATACGCCAGTATACTGCGGTTTAAAATTTTCGCACGCCTTGATCTCGAACATTCTGAATCAAACACTCGACTTTATAGACAAACACTATTTAGTGTCTGTCCATCAAACGGATAATTTCCGGCCGGCGCGTGCCCCTTTGTTCTCCTAAAGAGGAAATCCAGCAGCACCAAGGAACACTCCCTCAAGCGGGGAATTAGTGTGCCGGATATGGACTTTATAGAAAAGCAATTTTTATTTACCTTAAAGCGATAAAAACATCATTCATTAATTCTGATTAACAACAATTTATCAAAATCGATATTGTAAAACATTCCTTATTAAAATTCTTCCTGAATCGAAAAGTATTTTATAACTTTAAAGGCTTTTAAAATCAAGAAATCATGAAAATACATAAAACCGACATACCAGACCTTTTTATCGTTGAACCGATTGTTTTTAAAGACGAAAGGGGTTATTTTTTTGAGGCACACAATCAAAAAAAGCTACATGAAGCAGGATTGGATTTGACTTTTGTGCAGGATAACGAATCCAAATCGCAAAAGGGTGTCCTTCGCGGACTGCATTTTCAAAAACCGCCCTTTGCTCAGGGTAAATTGGTTCGCGTGATCAAAGGCCGTGTGCTGGATGTAGCTGTGGATATTCGCAAAGGAAGTCCCACATTCGGAAAATATCACGCTGTGGAAATCAGTGAAGAAAACAAACGCATGTTCTGGATTCCTCCCGGATTTGCTCACGGATTTGCCACACTGGAAGACGAAACCATCTTCTTCTACAAATGCACCGAATATTATAACAAAGAGTCCGAAGGAAGCATTCTGTGGAATGATCCTGATCTTAATATTGACTGGCAATTGGAAAATCCTGTTTTGTCAGAAAAAGATCAGAACTCTCCCCGGTTTGCGGATTTTGATTCACCCTTTAGTGTCTGTCTATAATGTCCGATTTCTGCGTTACGCTCGTTTTTTATCCCAGTCATCCCGATGTTTCAATCGGGACTCCTGATGTAAATGACTTAGAATATAGTAAAGCAAAATGACGCGCGAAGCGCAAATGACTACAGATGACGCGAAGCGGCAAGTTGGCGTTTATGCAAGAGTGCGGTGATGGGTATCTTGAATTATGAATTACGAATTACGAATTATGAATTACATTTGCGAATAAGAATACACTAAATCCGCGTTAATTGGTGTGTAATTAGAGAAATTAGCGGACAAACAACGAACACGGAACACAGAACAAAATTTTAGACATATGAAACACACATGCCGAGGCGTTCGGCACACAGGAGGATGATTAAATGCGAAGCGGCGAGTTGGCGTTGATGCGAACTGAGCGACTTAAGAGACTTAAGCGAACGAAGAGAACGAAGAGACATAGAGAAAAGCGAACTCCGGTGAAACAGCTCCAGCCGTCGCGTTTCATCCCGTTTGATTGGAGTAAAATCAATGGGACAAGCGGGGCAAGCACAACACGGAACAACGAACAAGGAACACAGAACAAAATTTTAAACATATGAAACTAAAAAACCCATTAATACTAACATTGCTGCTGATCCTATCAGGATTATTTGTATATCTGTTTATCTTTTCAGCAGAAGAAAAAGAAAAGTTAACAGAAGATGATTATCGCAAGGCTTTCCAGCATCATTATAAAATATTTGCTGCCAAAGTTCCTGCTCAGATCTCATTTGCAGGGGAAGAGGTTCCTGTAGACCGCTTTGATGTTCGCGAGAGTCTGGACCGGGAGTTAACTGTTAATTCGTACTGGCATTCCAACACGCAATTAATGTTTAAACGCGCTTTTCGATATTTTCCCGTGATCGACAGCATCCTTGAAAAAAATAACATCCCGAAAGATTTCCGCTATCTGGCTATGATTGAAAGCGGATTACAAAACGTGGTTTCTCCTGCCGGAGCTACGGGTATCTGGCAAATTATGAAAGGCACGGGCAGGGATTACGGTCTGGAAATCAACAATCAGGTAGATGAGCGATATCATCTGGCCAAAGCCACTGAAGCGGCCTGCAAATATCTGAGAAAAGCTAAAGACAAGTTCGGCACCTGGACGATGGCTGCAGCAGCTTATAATATGGGAAGAGCAGCTACTTCACGCAGGATCATGGAACAAAAAACCGAAAGTTATTATGACATGTACTTAAACCGGGAAACAGCCCGTTATGTCTATCGAATACTTGCTGTTAAAACAATTTATGAAAGTCCCACAGAATACGGCTTTTACTTTAGAAAGGAAGATTTTTATCCTCCGCTGAACACTTATGAAACCAGGGTAGATTCCAGCAACATTGACTTAGTGGAATTTGCTCAGCAACAGGAAATACCTTACAAAATTTTGAAATTACTCAATCCCTGGCTTCGCTCAGATAAATTGTCCAACTCAGCAGGAAAAACCTATGCTATTAAGCTGCCAAAAGAAAATGGCTTGAATTACAGCACAATAATGACCCCTTATAAAGATGACCAGCAAGTTTTCAACGACACACTTCTTATAAAACAAATTTACCAGTAAGGTGTTGGAAAAAAAGGAAACGGATACAATATGAAGGAAGAGATCGTTAGAATTGAAGATCAATTAGAAGGCGAAGAGAATCAAAACTTTGAAGAAGCTGAGGAACAACTGCGGGTTTTAGGTGCACGCGTACACAACCTGAAAAACCTGGATATAACCATACCAAGAAACAAACTTTCTGTCGTTACCGGACTTAGTGGAAGTGGAAAATCCTCTCTGGCCTTTGACACTATTTATGCCGAAGGACAACGCCGTTATATGGAAACTTTTTCGGCTTATGCCCGTCATTTCATGGGAAATATGGAGCGTCCGGATGTAGATAAGATCACCGGGCTGAGTCCTGTGATCTCAATAGAACAAAAGACTACCAGCAAAAACCCACGGTCTACAGTAGGCACGGTCACGGAAATTTATGACTTTTTGCGACTTCTCTATGCCAGGATTGGGGAAGCTTATTCTTATGTTACCGGCAAAAAGATGGTTCAATATACCGAAGATCAAATTATTAATTTAATCCATGAGCAATTTGATGAAAAGAAAGTTGTCATTTTAGCTCCTGTTATCAAAGGACGTAAAGGCCATTACCGGGAATTATTTGATACCATCAGAAAACAGGGATTCACAAAGGTCCGCTTAGACGGCGAAATCCGTGACATCACTTTTGGCATGCGCGCCGACCGCTACCAGATCCATGATATTGAAATCGTTATCGACCGAATAAAGGTTCGGGAAAAAGACCGTCAACGCACTAAAAAAGCCATCGAGCTGGCAATGAAACACAGCCGCGGACTGGTCATGGTAATGAACTATGATACAGGAGATATTAAGCAGTTCAGCCGTTCACTTATGTGCGTAGACTCCGGCATTTCTTATGAGCCTCCGGAGCCCAACACCTTTTCTTTCAACTCTCCGTATGGCGCATGTCCTCAATGCAACGGGCTGGGAAGTATCTCTGACATTAATATTAACCTTATCATCCCCGACAACAAGCTTAGTATACGCCAGGGCGGTCTGGCACCTATCGGAAAACATAAAAACTCGTGGATATTCCGGCAACTGGAAACTATTGCCGCACAATATAAGTTTGACCTGGATACTCCAATAGTTGATATTCCCAAAAAAGCAATGGATGTGATCCTGTATGGTTCCAGCCAACCGCTGAAAGTCAAAAATGACTATCTCGGAGTTACCTCGGCCTATGAGCTCAATTTTGAAGGTATCGTCAATTTTATCCTGAATCAAAATAGTGAAGAGGCGCCACGTAATGTCCGCAAATGGGCAAAAAGCTTTATGAACCAAATTGAATGTCCAACCTGCAAGGGATACCGGTTAAAGAAAGAAGCACTCCATTTTAAGATTGACCAGAAAAATATTGGTGAAGTAGCTAATATGGATCTGAATGAATTGCAGCAATGGACGGACGAACTTCCTGAAAAACTAGAAGAGCGTCAACTAACGATCGCCCATGAGATTTTACGGGAAATCAATACGCGTATTCAGTTTTTGCTGGATGTCGGCATTGATTACCTTTCATTAAACCGCCCTGCGCGAAGCTTAAGCGGAGGAGAGTCCCAGCGCATACGCCTGGGCACGCAGATCGGCTCCCAGCTTGTAGGTGTTTTATATATCCTGGATGAGCCAAGCATTGGCCTGCATCAGCGCGATAACCGACGATTAATTAACTCGCTGAAGCGATTGAGGGATATAGGAAATTCGATTATTGTCGTGGAACATGACGAAGAAATGATCCGTTCGGCCGATTTTGTTGCGGACATTGGTCCGGGAGCCGGACGCCTGGGCGGGGAAATTGTGGCAACAGGAACACCGGAAGAAATTGAGAAGGCGGAAACTTTTACCGGAGACTATCTGAGTAGCCGGAAAAAAATTCAGGTGCCCGAAAAGCGACGAGAAGGATCAGGAAAAACATTAAAACTAAAAAAAGCCAGTGGCAACAATCTCAACAACGTTGATCTGAACATTCCGCTGGGCAAGCTAATTTGTGTGACAGGTATTTCCGGAAGCGGAAAATCATCACTGATAAACGACACATTATATCCCGTTTTAAACCATCATTTTTTCCGTGCGGAGCGCAAGCCTCTGCCCTATCAATCTATAGAAGGGTTAAAATATCTTGACAAAGTCATTGAGATCGATCAGTCGCCGATTGGCAGAACGCCACGATCAAACCCGGCCACCTACACCGGTGTCTTTAGTCTTATTCGCAATTTGTTTGTTCAGCTGCCGGAATCACGCATCCGCGGATATAAAGCAGGGCGCTTTTCCTTTAACGTCAAAGGCGGACGTTGCGAAGAGTGTAAAGGAGCTGGTATCAAGGTTATTGAGATGAATTTCCTTCCTGATGTTCATGTGCCTTGCGAAGCCTGCAATGGCAAACGCTACAACCGTGAAACGCTTGAGGTACGATATAAAGGAAAATCTATAAATGATGTCTTAAACATGACCATCAATCAGGCGGTTGAGTTTTTCGACAGCATCCAGCAAATCAAAAAGAAACTAAAAACATTACAGGACGTAGGCCTTGGCTACATTACATTAGGGCAACAATCCACAACGCTATCCGGAGGTGAGGCTCAACGGGTTAAGCTTTCCACGGAATTATCCAAACAAAACACAGGGAATACGCTGTATATTCTGGATGAACCTACAACAGGTCTTCACTTTGAAGATATCCGCGTGTTGATGAATGTGATTAACAAGCTGGTGGACAAAGGCAATACCGTCATTATCATTGAACATAACATGGATGTGATCAAAATGGCGGATCACATCACAGACTTAGGGCCGGAAGGTGGAAACCGGGGAGGAGAAATTATTGCCGAAGGAACACCGGAAGCCGTAGCAGAAAATCCGAACAGTTATACTGCAGAATTTTTGAAAAATATTTTGAAAGTATAGGCTAACAGGAACAAAAAAGGATTTAAATTTGTGGTGAAACGCATTTCAAGTATTCGTTAACTATTTTTGTTCGAATATCGTTTAATTTTAAAAGCATGACAACAGAAGATTATCAGGGGCTCAATGAAGAGGAGCAAATACGCAAAGCATTCTCATCAAAAGATTGGAATGAGATAAAAACAAATGATTCCTGGCAAATTTTTAAGATCATCTCCGAAGTAGTAAGCGGATTTGAGAAGCTAGCCCGAATTGGTCCGTGTGTTTCAGTTTTTGGTTCAGCGCGGACAAAACCTCAGCATAAATATTACAAAATGGCAGAGGATATCGCATTTAAACTAACCAAAAGCGGTTTTGGCGTAATTACCGGCGGAGGCCCGGGAATAATGGAAGCAGCCAATAAAGGAGCTTCGCGAGGGAACGGAAAGTCCGTAGGAATGAATATTGCATTGCCATTTGAGCAAACCTCCAATAAGTTTATTGATCCGGATAAATTATTTACGTTCGATTACTTTTTCGTCCGTAAGGTGATGTTCATGAAATATTCACAGGGATATATTGTTATGCCGGGCGGCTTTGGAACATTGGATGAGCTCTTTGAAGCTGTCACCCTCATTCAGACTCAAAAAATGGTTCATTTCCCGATCATACTCGTCGTGAAAGATTACTGGTGCGATCTGATTGACTGGATCAAAAACAAACTTCTGGCAGAAAAAAATATTAACCCTGAAGATTTGGACATTATCCAAATAGTTGACAATGCCGAAGAAGCAGTGGCTGCCATTAATAATTTTTATAAAAAATACTCCCTGCGTCCAAACTTTTAATTATTTTTATTGTTTTTTGTGATTTAAGTTATTATATTTGAATGATATTTGAATAAATATAAAGTGAGACTGTTAAAAATGTGGAAATAATGATAAAAAAATTTACTATCCTCCTACTATTGATTTTATTTTCAGTGACTGTCTTTGCCCAATTTGGTAATGGTAAACGTAGTTATTACCGCAATAATCCGTTAAAGAAAAAGCCCGGTATCGGTTTAGGTGTTGGGGCAACACAGTTCTTTGGTGATCTTGGAAGTAGTACTAATGGAGAAATTCGTCCGGCAGCAAATTTAAAAGTCGATTACCGGTTGAGCCGAAGTTTCGGCATAGAGCTTAATCTCGGAGGCGGGATTTTAGCAGAAACCTACCCTGGTATGCTTGCTGCCAATAATTTTGAAAGTTATTATGGTCAGGGGCATCTAAACGTGCGTTATCATTTCGATAATATCCTAAGGCTGAGCAGTACAACAATTGCCTCACCATTTCTTACAGCCGGTGTTGGTTATATGGTATTCGATACCTATTACAACATAAAAGATGAAGATGGAAATTTGTATCAGTTCAATGATGACGGAACGGTTACTAACATTGATGGAGAAGAGGTTACCAGAGACAACAATTTTGAAACTGCACTGAGTGAAAATAGCGATTTCGCAATGAACACCCCCATTTTCCCTTTAGGTATGGGTGTAAAATTCCATTTTACAGAGCATATAGAGCTTATTGCAGAGGGAATGGCATATTACACAACGCATGATAAGATTGATGGTTATTTGGCGTTTCATCAAAATGCTGATGGAGATTGGCTACAGAATGAAAATAACAATGCAAATGATAGTTATTTCTATGGCTCCATTACTTTTATTTACAATTTAGGCTTTAATCCTAAAAGGCGAGCTAAGCGATATGTTCCGCCAATCAGACGCAGGTAAGTTTATGTCTTAATTTTTATTTCTTTTTTAATACCTCAGCCATTGCTTCCCGGTTAGCCGGGTGATAAATGCTTTTTGATTTTGGGGAAAACAGTCCCTGCAAACGGCCTTTATATTTTTCAATTACCTTACTCCGCACCAGCTTCATCGTAGAGTTCAATAACTTATTTTCTTCACTAAAGCCTTCCTTCAGTATTGCAACAGCTCCGGGCATCCAGCGTTGGGGAAATAAGTTTTCTTTATCTCCGCCTTTATAAAAAGGCTCTAATTCTTTTTGTAATTTTTCGATCGCTAAATCAACGGCCCGGCTATCATCCGGTTTGATTTCATGTTTATTATTTAACCATCGTACTAATGCTTCCCGGTTTGGAACAAGCAACGCAACAGTATAAGGAGACTGATTATTGTAAAGCATCACTTGCTCAATGTAACGCGACTGCTCTACTAAAGCTTCTTCTATACCTTCCGGTGAAAATTTTTCGCCGTCTTCGGCAATTAATAAACTTTTAAACCGGCCTGTAACATACAGATAATTCTCATGGTCAAGGTAACCCATATCCCCGGTATACAGCCATCCATCCACAATGGTCTGCTTTGTCCCCTGTTCATTTTTCCAGTAGCCCTGCATGACATTATCTCCTTTCACTACGATCTCACCTTTTTCTCCAACTGCCAGTTCCTTCCCATCAGAATCACAAATTTTCACTTGCAACTCGGGAACGATCTTTCCCGAAGCGCCTAGTTTATGGTTATCAGGAGTATTAGCTGAAATAATAGGGGCTGCTTCTGACAAGCCATAACCCTGATACATGGGGATCCCTATAGCATAAAAAAAACGTTGCAGCTCTATATCCAACAAAGCACCTCCGCCCACAAAAAATTTGAGACGATCTCCGAAATTTGCACGGATTTTACGGAAAAGTATCCGTTCATAAATAGCATAAGGAATCTTTAACCAAAACCGTAAGCCTTTGCCGCGATTATATCCTTCCTGATTATACTTATAAGCAACATTGAGAGCCGAATTAAATAGCTTAATCGCTCTGATTCCGCCTTTATCCCGTATGCCTTTTTCAATATTTTTTCTGAAATTTTTAGCCAGCGAAGGCACACTAAGTAAAAAATGAGGTCTTACCTCTTTGATATTTTTAGGGATATTTCTCAGCGTTTCCATCGGAGTCTTGCCACGCTGCACAGAAGCCATGGAAGCTCCGGCTGTCATTAATGTATAAACACCCACAGTATGAGCAAAGGAATGATCCCAGGGTAAAATCAGCAAGGAAGTATAATAATCCGGCACATTAAAAATCGCCGTCGCTTGCCGGGTGTTAGTCAAATAATTCCGGTAAGATAACATAATCCCTTTAGGGTCTGCAGTTGTTCCGGACGTATAGCAAATGTTTACCGTATCATCGGTATCTAAAGCATTAGTAATCTCATCAAAAGCATTAGGATTTTTGTTAAGTTCTTTTTTTCCCGATTCAATAATATCATCCATAAGAACCTCTCCCTCTTCAGCCTGTTCCTTGTCCATAATGATAATACTCCTGAGAAATGTTAATTGCGATTGTATTTTCCGGATCTTATGAGCCTGGCTTCCGGAAACAATAACTACGGAACTCTCGGAATGATTGATCCGAAAAAGTAATTCCTGGGACTCACTGAGTTTAACCGACAGTGGTACGCTGACAGCTCCACAACTAATCACTCCAAATTCAGCCGTAACCCATTGATTTCTTCCTTCCGCCAGCAAAGCAACTTTTTCATTTTTCTTTAACCCCAGATTGTTCAAACCAACTGCAAAATGCCGGGTTTGCTCAAACATATCAAGATACGATGTGGGTTGATAAGTATCCCCATCATGTTCCCACATCATCACATTATCCGCATACTTTTCAGCACTATTACGGAAGGCCTCGGGAATTGTCTGCATACCTGCTGGTTTTTATATTTTTTTTGAAGCTGGCGCCAATAAATGAACTCAGTCAGTTACTTTTCGTCTTCTAAAACAAACCATCATCTCTTAAGAATGTTTAAATCACCTATTATCTGCTAACCATCTTCGTTTTGGCTATGTATGAGTTCACGGATGATATCCTCTATAGATATGCCTTCCGCTTCTGCTTTATAATTTTTGATAATCCTGTGACGCAATATTGCCGCAGCTACTGCTTTGATATTTTCAATATCCGGCGAATATTTTCCATGAATTGCGGCATGTGTTTTAGCAGCAATAATGAGATTTTGCGAGGCTCTCGGACCTGCGCCCCAGGAAAGATATTCATCTGCCCAGGGATGCGCATTTTGAGTTGCCGGTCGTGTTTTAGAAACCAAACGAACAGCATATTGATATACATTATCCGGAACGGGTAATTTTTCAATAACCTTTTGAAAATTCAAAATATCTTCACGGCTCAAAACGGATTTCACTTCTACATCTTTTCCTGTTGTCGTTTCTTTGACAATCTCCATTTCCTGCTCCATGGAAGGATAATCCAGCATCACATTGAACATAAACCGGTCCAGCTGAGCTTCGGGTAAAGGATATGTCCCTTCCTGTTCAATAGGATTTTGTGTAGCCAACACAAAGAAAGGTTCTTCCAGGTGATATTTTTTGCCGGCCACAGTCACATTTTTCTCCTGCATAGCCTCTAAGAGTGCAGATTGAGTCTTGGGAGGTGTACGATTAATTTCATCGGCAAGAATAATATTGGCAAAAACCGGGCCCTGATTAAAACGGAATTTGCGGCTTTCATCCAAAATTTCAGTCCCAATAATATCAGAAGGCATCAAATCGGGTGTAAATTGAATTCTGCTGTATTTCAGATCTAATGCATCTGCAATAGTATTGACCATCAAGGTTTTGGCCAGCCCGGGAACACCAATCAGCAAACAGTGTCCACGGCTAAAAATGGATACCAGCAGATTTTCAATCACCTCATCCTGGCCAACAACAATTTTAGAAATTTCTTCTCTTAACTCTTTATATTTTTCCGAAAAAAACTTCAGCTTATCTGTTTCTGTCTTATCTTCCATTGCCACTTATCTTTTAAAACCAATTGTATGTAAAATCACATTTGCGAAAGTCTTCATCTTGTATTTTAATGAATGTATCATCCGCCTGTTCATTGACCCATTCTTTAAGGATATCACTTTTCTTCTCTTCCATGGCAGCTGTTTTGATGCGGTCATAATCGCGTTCCAGACTAGCCCGGTGAGCTCTTGTTTTTTCCAGAACCTTGACCATACGAATAGCTTTAGTTCCTTTGTCTGTCTCTATTTGAAAAGGTTCTGAGATATCTCCCTCACTAAGATCCTTTATCTTAAAATACATATTCTTCTTCAACTGATCCGGATTAAACATTGTACTGCCGGTTTGACGATTC
Source organism: Bacteroidales bacterium (assembly GCA_021738505.1). Lineage (GTDB taxonomy): Bacteria > Bacteroidota > Bacteroidia > Bacteroidales > PWNQ01 > PWNQ01. Next base: position 36,405 of record JAIPBW010000016.1, read on the forward strand.
AACATAATCCCGGCACTGGTTTGTTCATATGTATCCGAATATTTCTTTGCAGCTTGTGGAAAATTTAAACTATCCGTCTTTTGAATAAGTTGTCTTAAGCTGTCGGCTTTAAATTTAGTGTCCACCAATTTCTCGGCAGAGACTTTTTTACGAAGCAAAATATGTCTTACATTCACATACTGACCTTCGCGATTAATAAGCTTGATAATATGAAATCCGGCTTCAGTTTCAATGATAGGTGATATTTCGCCCTTCTCCAGGTCAAAAGCTGCTGCTTCAAACTCCGGGTACATTTCGCCTCGTGAAAACATCCCGACTTCTCCTCCATTGTCGGCAGAACCCGGATCTTCAGAATATAATCCCGCTAAAACCTTAAATGATGAGCCATCTAATATTCTTTGACGAAGCCCTCTGAGTTTTTCTTTAATTTTCATTTTATCCTCGTGGCTTACTTCCGGGATCAATGTTATTTCTGCTATTTTGTATTGCTCGGGGATCTTAGGCAAAGAATCACGGGGAACACTATTATAGAAGTCTTTTACTTCGGATGGCGTAATTGAAACATCACTGGTTAACTTTTGCTGAACCTGGCTTACAAGGAGCTGTTCCCGTATGCTACTGCGCATCTCTTCTTTTAGCTCCACAATACTTTTATTATAATATTCTTCGAGTTTCTTTTCAGACCCGATTTGTCGGATAAAATACCGCATCCTGCGATCTAACTCATTATTCACCTGAGAGTCGTCCACGGTAATACTGTCAATCTCGGCTTTGTTCAGCAACATTTTCTGAAATAACATCTCTTCAAATATCTGGCAACGCATCCCTTCTTCTTCAGAGTTTCCCTGCATTACATACTGCATATACTGATTTTCAACATCCGAATGAAAGATCACATTATCACCCACTATTGCAATAATTTTATCAATCGTTTTTTTGTCTTTTTCATTCTGGGCGCTGGTTTTCAAACCGGTAAAAATCAGTGAAAACAGCAAAATGCTGACTACAAATGGTGTGGTTTTTCTTATCATATTTATATTACTTATATCCAATCATTTACTATGATTCGGTGTATCGTTCAATCTTATTTTTTTTCCTGGCTTCATCAAGCACAGACTCTTTCATCTCACGAACTAACTCCATCTTACGCTTATTAATGATGATATCTCGTATCCGCGATTTTTCAAAAGCCAACGGAGAAGTGCTTTCTTTTATGCGAAAGCCTTTGATATACAAATAATAATTAAACATGGAATCTTTCTCAACGATATACCGGTTATTTTGCAGATAATTCTCCTGATTGTAGGTTTCTATTGGGATTTCTTTAAGTAAATCCTTAAAATATAACCATGAATCCTCATCTAAAAAATAATTAACCGCGTAACGTTCGCAATATTCTTTTAATTTCTGCTGTTCGTCGGGATTATCGCTCCTCAAGAAAGAAGATAACTGACGTTGATTCGGAGCATCGGAACGAACCTTCACATAAAGAACTCTTACAATATTGTCTGTAAGCTTAAATTCATCCTTATGGTTTTCATAATACTCTTTGATTTGTTTATCCGAAATAATCGTATCCAGATTCTGACGAACCAACTCCGTCTCATATTTATGAATTATCAGTGACCTTCGATACTCCTGCAGTTTTTTCTCCACATCCAACTGGTATTCAGGCAGATTTTCTTCAGCTTTTTGCAAGACTACCTGCTTTTGAATCCAGTTATCGATGTAATTTTCAGCTGTTTGTATGCTATCCTGCGGATCAGCTGAATTCGAAATCAATCCCTTTAAATCTTTTTTATACAGATATTTCTCACCTACGCGAGCCAAAGGTTCCTCTTCCTGTGGTCGATTAAAATATTGACATCCCGACAACAAAATTGTGAAAATCAGTATTATATAAATGAGTTTTGTTTTCAACATCTTCTTTTCTTCCGCAGTTTCACTTTATGTAAACCGTATCTAATTTAAAACGACAATGATAGGTTTACATTGCAGCATCTTATTTAATTTTACTTAATACTTTCTTGTTCACTTTAAAGTCGTATTTTGAGCGAAGCTCTTCAATCCACTGTTGTTCCAGATAATTTTGATAGTCTGCAATAACAAGACCTCTCACTTCTTTAAGTTTCTTTGGCTCAGGATCAAGCTTTTCGAGCTTATTAATAAAAACAAATTTATTGTTGGTTTCCATTATATCTGTAATCCCCTGCTCCCATTTCAGTTCATTGATAATATCGTTTTCACCTTTGGAGAAACGTTTTGTGTCGACCGACAACTGGTACTCATCAACAGCATTAACGGAATCGGCAACGGTTTTGGCGGGAATGTTTTGTTTCACAAGCTCCCTGGCCATTTCTGCAGCATCCTTACCGGGTGATTTAAATATAGTAGCATGTAACCGTTCTCCCCACATGTATTCTTCTTTATTCTTTTCAAAATACTCCTTCAGTCCGGCGGTATCTTTCATGGCTTTTGACCATACTTTTTCCGTCATCAGATTAAAAAGCAGTATCCCATCCCGGTATTCCTTCATTAACCTGCGAAACTTGGGATGCTCTTTTTCAAGCATACTGTTTTTATACTCCATTGTTCGCTCATCAATGTATTTTTGAAATACATCTTTGGCATAAAGCTGAGGATCTCCTTTGCCGTTTTGCTTTTGATTTTTTATCAAATATTTCGCGAAATCCGTGGCCGGATACTTTTTATCATCAATTTTAAAGAGAGTTGTTTGCGGAATGTTTTCCATATTGACTTCCCAGTCTCCTGTTAGGATAGAACTATCCACATGAGCTAAGACATTTTCTTTCACTTTTTGTGAGATATTATATCCATATTCTTTACGGATGTTGGCTGCTGAAATTTTCTCGGCTTTATCTCCCCGCTCACTTTTCTTGATTTTGGATTTTATCTGCGAGCTTTCTTCTTTGTAGCTTCCGGGTTCCTTTTTATAGATCAGTTTGATCAGATGAGTCCCATACATGGTCTTCACCGGATCAGAAATATCTCCTTTTTGATCCAGTTTACTAACCTCTTTGATAAAAGAAGGAACCATATTATTGGACGTAAACTCGGGTAAAACGCCACCCTTATTTTTTGTTCTGGTATCTCCGGAAAACTTTTTTACGGCCTCTTCAAAGCTTAAATTTCCTTTTTCAATCTCTTGCTTAACGCTGTCCAGTTTTTGATGAGCAGCCGCAGAGTCCATTTTGTTTTCGGGGATCATTATGTGGGCTACCTTTGCTTTTCCAACAGCGGGGATTTTATCTTTCAGCTGAATAACATGATACCCATAACGTGTTCTCACCGGATCAGAGACTTCCCCTTTTTTCAAGTTATAGACAGCATTTTCAAAAGGATAAACCATGTCAAACACCGTAAAATAACCTAAATCACCTTTATTTCCCGGAATAGTTCTCCTGCCGCGTTGGCTTTTTCTTGCTGATCGGTCTTCCGATTCTTCCACAGCCACTTTTTCAATAGGCTCTCCATTTTGGATACGCTGTTTGATTTTCATCGCTTTTTGATAAGCTTTAGCAGTATCCTCAGGCGATGCATCGGGACTCAGTCTTAATAACACATGACTTGCACGTACATCATACTTCATTCGCTCATAAGCTTCACGCATCATCTTCTCCTGCACCTCTTTATCAATCAAATAGGGGCGCGCCAACTGTTTCCGGTAGCCTTCCAACTCTTCCCGGAAATCTTTCATCGTATCCAGATGCATATCTTCAGCTTGCTTTACTTTAAGCCGAAAATTAATGAACAAATCCAGATAATCTTCTATGGATTTTTTATCCATCGAATTTTCCTGTTGATTATTTTTTTTATACACCCGCATAAATTCATCAACAGTAATTTTTTCATCTTCGATTTCCAGCAAGACTTTATCCCCTTGCGCCAACACAGATGATGAAAAAAGGGCAATCACAGTAAAAAGCGATAAAATGTACTTCATAAGTCTAAATTTTATTAATTCGTTGCTTGCTTGTCCCGCTTCACGGGTTAAAGCATGCATTGCAAACAATGTTTACCAATTTTATATTTCTTATTTTCAGGATATGTCTGTCCCTACTTCTTAAACCGGCTATAATTGGGTGCTTCCCTGGTAATAGTAATATCATGAGGATGACTTTCCGCCACGCCGGCAGCAGTAATTTGAATAAAATGAGCTTCTTTCAGGGCATCTATATCCTTGGCTCCGCAATATCCCATTCCCGCTCTTAATCCTCCGAGCATCTGATGCACAACTTCGGACAGGCTTCCTTTAAAATCTACACGTCCTACAATTCCCTCAGGTACTAACTTTTGGATATCATCTTCCGCATCCTGAAAATAGCGGTCTTTGGAACCTTCTTTCATCGCTTCTATGGAACCCATTCCGCGATATGCTTTATATTTTCTTCCCTCAAAGATAATCGTTTCTCCGGGAGATTCCTCCACACCGGCAAACATAGAGCCAATCATCACGGAATCTCCTCCTGCAACGATAGCTTTAACTACGTCTCCGCTATACCGGATCCCTCCATCAGCAATAACCGGAACACCTGTTCCTTTTAATTCCCGGGCCACATTATAAACAGCAGTAAGCTGGGGCACACCAACTCCGGCAACAACTCTTGTAGTACAAATAGAACCCGGGCCGATACCTACCTTAACGGCATCTACGCCAATGTCAACAAGTGCTCTGGCAGCTTTAGCCGTGCCCACGTTACCAACAACCAGGTCGATATCCGGAAATTTTGTTTTGATGCGTTTTGCCATATCCAACACCCCCTTGGAATGCCCATGGGCAGTATCCACAACAATCGCATCCACACCCGCATTAACAAGCTCTTCAGCGCGATATTCCGTGTCACTGGCAATGCCAACAGCAGCAGCAACCAACAGGCGTCCGCGTTCATCTTTCGATGCATTAGGACGTGCTTTAATCTTTATTATATCTTTATATGTAATCAGTCCGACAAGCTTATAATCATCATCCACAACCGGAAGCTTTTCGATCTTGTGACGTTGCAAAATGTCGGCGGCCTTTTCAAAGTCCGTAAATTCCGTTGTCGTGATCAGATTATCAACGGTCATTACTTCAGTAACTTTACGCTTAGTGTTTCTCTCAAACCGCAGATCACGGTTAGTAACAATGCCAACTAACTTATCATTATCATCAACCACCGGAATTCCACCTATGGAATTTTCTTTCATCATGTTAAGGATATCAGAAACGATAGCATTCTTTTTCACTGTAATCGGATCGATGATCATTCCGTTTTCAGCTCTTTTTACTTTTCTGATCTCGCGTGCCTGTTCCTCAACAGACATGTTTTTATGCATAATACCTATTCCGCCTTCCTGCGCCATCGCTATAGCCATAGTGGAATTTGTGACCGTATCCATTGCTGCAGATACAATAGGAATATTCATCTGAATATTTCGTGTGAACCAGGTTTTTAAACTTACTTCCCGGGGTAAAACATCGGAGTAGTCCGGCACTAAAAGGACATCATCATATGTGAGACCTTCTCCTATAAATTTATTATTACTCATAGTTTTTGCGGATTATATTTTTGTGCAAATTTATGAAAATTACAGGAGTATGCGCACTCCATTATTCATGAATTACTGCAAAAGCTAAGCGAAGATAATAAAAGAGAATATCTGTTAGAATTATATGATTGTTAATTTATCTTAAAAGGTGTGAGCAAGGCAATAATTGAATGCCATAAGGTTAACGAACAGCTTGTTCTGCCCAATTCGTGATATACTTCAAAAACCCATCAGTAAATTCTTTTGGTAATTGTTGGTATTCCTGCATGCTACCTGTATCAGCGTGTTGGAACAAATGATTTGCATGCGGGAAAATTTTCAGGGTATAGTTCTCTTTCCCCTGATCAATCATATCCCGGATCAGGATTTTATTCTGCTGACTATCCACCTGAACATCTTTTTTTCCGAACAATGCTAAAACCGGAATATCAAGAGTTTTCAACTGTGGAGCGGGATTGTATGAAAGGAAGAATTGAATCCAGGGACTTAAAACGGCTTTCATCTGTTGAGTCATCTGTGCCTGCATCGCAGCGCTATCAATAGTTAACTCACCAGATTGTGATAGTTTCTGAAATGATTGTTTTATGATGGATGTATCTGTATTCTCTTTCATCACCTCATCATAAATCTCTTCATTAATATTTTTACGCCTGGTTATTTCCTCTTCAGAAAAATCCATGGTTTCCAAAATCCGTTCGGTTTGCCTGAGCAACAAATCTTTTCCGGGAACAGTGGGTGCAGCCATCAGGATGATAAAACCCACGTTATGATCATCGGCCACCATGGGAGCAATCATTCCTCCTTCGCTATGGCCAAGGATACCAATGTTTTCATTATTGATATTGGGATGTTGCTTTAAAAATTGAAAAGCAGCTCTGGCATCGTCAGCGAAATCTCGCGTATCGCAATCCTCCGGGTTTCCATAATCCGATCCCCCCGTTCCCCTGTCATCATAGCGTAATACAGCAAATCCTTTATCAATGAAGGCCGGAGCCATCTCTTTGAATACTTTAAAGCCGAACACATTTTCATCTCTGTCTTGCTGTCCGCTTCCTGAAATCATTATAACGGCAGGGTGTTTTTTATTTGTGTCGGGCAAACTTAATGTTCCGGCAAGCTTTATTGTATCATTATAAAATTTCACTTCCCGGTTCACACCGGAATGTGTCATCGCTTCTTTTTGTCTGTACAATTTAAACTTCCCGGAGTATCCCGACTGCAAAAACCTTCCCTGAATGCTGTCATCATGGGTGATCTTGCCTTCGAATCGCATATTACTTCTGCCGGAATCCACAAGGAAAAATATGCTGTCGTTTTGTATCTCCTTTCTATTCAATCGCAGTCCGGAAGCTCCCTGCGCAGGCACATTCATTACGCCATGTTCCTGTTTATCAAAATCGATTTCAAAATGCAGTGAATTGCCTAAGATAAGAATATCACCTTCCCATTTATCCTGCACTTGTGCGCTTATATTGCCGGGATTAATAATCACCCACAATAACATCATTAAAAAAACAACCTTTTTTTTCATTTGTATCTTTTTATGCCATACAATTGTTTATCCTATCTGCCTGATTATCTGTTATCAAACAGGAAACAAAGCCATATCAGAAAAAACAAAATATATGGATAATTTAACAATTAATTCAGCCAGAAGAATTGTGATAAAAAACAAAGCAAGCGCTTTTAATCCGCTTGTATGAAACAATGTTTTAAATGCAAAATACCCCCAAATAATCGACCAAAAGACAAAAACTATCGTCAATATGATCATAATAATAAACCAAACCACATCCATGGCACTTATCTGAACCGGTTCTCCGATATCCAACAACAAATACAAAATATGATCGACCACATTCGTGCCTCCGAATACGAAAGGGAAAAAGACGACAATTAATAAAGGTAATCGCATCAAGAGCGTATATCCGGCTAAATCAATAAAACGGAAGGATCTCCCGGTTATCATTAACCCGATAGCTCCATAAGCAATAATCAACGATATCCACGTAAGCAGGTTTTCTTTCAAGAAAAGTACAAAAGAACCTTCTTTTCCGAAATGCACATCCATAACGCCATCAAGATGGGTTTTGCTGTAAAAAGATACTGCTGTCATTATCAACAAGCCCGCGATCCCTGCTATTAATGCCGGCCAACCGGAAACATACCGAAACGGGTTTATCAACCACTTTTTCATAATTGTATATTAACTTACTTATTTCAAAAATTTGAGTAATGTTAGACTTATCGTTTCACTCTTTCTGTGAATTACTACTTTCATCATTCTGTATACTCTCAAACCGGTCTACTTTTTCGATGATTTCATTCAACATATTTCGCACCGTCGGATAGCTCATACCCAGTTCTTTTGCCATTTTCTTTAATGAGCCGCTGTTTTTCACAAAGCTTATAATAAATTTTTGCGATTCATTATCAAGACGGGCAAGCAAAGGCAGTTCATAAAGCCCTTCAACATTTGTTTCACAACTATCACAATAAAGTCGTTGCACTTTTAACAAATTGTTGCATCCGGGGCAATATTTCGGTAGTGTTTTTTGAGCCATCTTTTACTAATTCTTTGTCAAAACTTTTTCTCTGTGTTACTTTTGTTATGTCTTGTCCTCAGGTATATAGCCGGTAAAATGCCTATGGTATTTAACACAGCCAAAACTATATACCATACTTTATTATCTTCCCTTGCTGCGTGATACATACCTATCAGTTTCCAAACCAAATCCCATACAACCAGGACAACTAAAAGAAACCAGTTTTCAATTAAAAATTCCTTCATGACAAAATATTTTTAAGATTTATTTTGCAAACATACAACCTTAATTTAACTTTGTCAATACCTTTTTTAATTTTATTTATTTTTTATTAAACTTTATTCAATATTGTTTTCAGATTTAAAGGTCTCTAAATCGTTTTGAGACTTTTCCCAATTTTCCATTACCTTTTCCAGTTGGGCTTGTTTGTACTGATATTTCTGGAAATAATCTTGTTGATCAGTGAGTTCTTCCAACCGGGCAGGATCATTCATGATATTATCCATTTCCTGAATTTCATTTTCAAGACGTTCAATTTTCTTTTCTGCTTCACTGACCTCTTTTTCAAGCTTTCGTTTTTTTCGGTCCAGCTCTTTTTTCTTCTCGTAATATTGCTTTCCGGTGTTCTTAGCACTTTTCGCTTTTTGTTGCTTCCTTGCTTGTTGATTCTGAGTTTCCAGTTGCTGAAAAGATTGCATGCGTCGTTTTTCCAGGAACTGGTTAACATCACCAATATGTTGATGTACATCACCATGTCGAAATTCCAGAACCTTATCCGTAAGGCCCTGTAAAAAATCTCTGTCGTGCGAGACGACGATAAGCGTCCCGTCAAATCTTAGCAAAGCATTTTTCAGGATATCTTTGGACGTCATATCCAAATGGTTGGTAGGTTCGTCAAGGATAAGCAAGTTCACCGGTTCCAACAGCAATTTCGCCAGAGAAAGCCGTGTCTTTTCGCCTCCGGAGAGCACTTTAACTTTCTTTTCCACATCATCTCCACTAAACAAAAAAGATCCCAGGATAGCTCTCAGTTTTCCATGGGTCTGACTCCCGGAGACCTCTTCCAGTGTTTCAAATACGGTTAGTTCATGATTTAATCTTTCCGCTTGATTTTGGGCAAAGTATCCGATTTTTACATTATGCCCGATTTCCATTTTTCCTTTATGATCAAGCCCTTCAGCAATTATTTTGGCCATGGTTGATTTGCCTTCTCCATTGCGCCCGACAAAAGCCAAAAACTCACCCTTTTGTATTCCAAAATTCACATTAGAAAATACCGTATTCTCACCATAGGATTTCTCCAATTTTTCTGCTGTCAGAACAACTTTCCCGGATCGTGGCGCCGGCGGGAACTGAAAATGTACCGAAGATTGGTCTTCTTCATCCACTTCGATTTTCTCCATTTTCTCCAGCATCTTTATTCGCGACTGCACCTGTCGTGCTTTAGTTGCCTTATAACGAAACCGTTCCACAAACTTTTCCGTTTCCGCAATAGCTTTCTGTTGGTTATCCCTGGCTGCTTTTTGTTGCTCTTTGCGTATTGCGCGTTGATTTACGTATTCCGAATAAGAAACCGGGTAATCATAAATCTTTCCCAGGGAAATTTCTATTGTTCGTTTTGTGACAGAGTCCAGAAACCTTCTGTCGTGCGAGACTAAAAGAATGGCTCCCGGATATTCGATCAAAAAATCTTCAAGCCATTGAATCGATTCAATATCCAGATGATTGGTAGGCTCATCCAGCAATAACAAATCCGGTTTTTTCAGCAATATCTTAGCTAACTCCACACGCATCTGCCAGCCACCGGAAAATTCACTTAAAGAACGGTTTAAATCCGAACGCTCAAAACCCAACCCCATAAGCACACGTTCTGCTTCTGCCTCACGGGTTTCCCCTCCTACCATCATATAGCGATCATTGAGTTCTTTCAACTGATCGAGCAGCTGAAAATACGACTCGCTTTCATAGTCCGTGCGCGTAGAAATTTCCTCGTTCAGCCGGTTAATTTCTTCTTCCATTTTTATGATCTCATCGAACGCTTTCATCGCTTCATCTAAAATCGTTTCCGTTGAAGTGATCAGCTTTTCCTGTGGAAGATAACCGATGGTCTTTTCTTTGGGAAGTACTATTTCACCGCTTGTAGGTGGCATCTCTCCGGCCATTATACGCATCAGGGTGGTTTTCCCCGCACCGTTTTTTCCGGTCAAACCAATACGGTCTTTTTCGGTAATCAGAAAAGAAATTTCATCAAAAATAAATTCGCCCGTAAAATGTACGGACAGTCTATTGACAGAAAACATATATTCAGCTATTACAAATTAAATTAAGCCTATCAACCCCGATAAAGGGACAGGCGTTCATTTTTGGGTCATGGCTTTGTGACCGCGTCTTAATTCACGGTTCAGCAAAAAACATAAATCCATAAATATCAAATTCCCATTGCCGTTCCTTTCCACTGCATACACAGCTTTTTCAAATTCACCGGCAATTTTAAGAATATTAGCATGGTTAATGACTTTATGAAACCGGTCCATAAATTCTTTTTCCGGCTGACTCATTTTGGTCATCTCGTCTGTATGATAAGACTGCAGGGTAGCTTCCCGAAACAAGCGCAATGCATAATTCAAAAAGTTCTTTTGATATTCACGCCCTTTTTGGTTCATATCAGCGACCCATTTAAACATATCTTGTGTTTTCTGAAGCTCGTGTTTTTTATGCAGTTCAAAACTCAGCCTCGTCATGGTCATAAATTGCTGTAGATTATCCTGCATCCAGGAAGTATCACCGGCAAATTTCATGGCTCTTAAATAGCTTCCTCCGGACAGCATTGCAGCTGCTTCAGCGTCTTTTTCATCCGCATGATTACGGCTGATTAACGCCTGATATATCTCATTGTCTTTTAAGCGCGGAATTTGAATGATCTGGGTACGCGAAAGTATCGTATTTAATATTTCTTCTTGTTGTTCAGCTACGAGCAGGAAAAGCGTTTTGTCCGGTGGCTCTTCCAAAGTTTTGAGAATTTTCGGCGCAGCAGAATAAAATAATTTCTCCGGCATCCAAATAATGACAACTTTATATCCTCCTTCATAGGCATGCAGGCTGACTTTATGAATGATCTCATTGCAATCATCCGCACTAATCAGGGTTTGCTTTCCTTTCAGGTTATACTTGCTATGTAGCTCATTGAGCCCGAAATACCCTTCATTTTCTTTTATCAGCTCACGCCAGGGTTTGTAAATCAGCTCACCGGCATTTTTATCTTTCTTGGCTTTTCGCAATTCTGCCGGTAATGGAAAGATAAAATGCAAGTCAGGATGCGAAAGGTTTTGTATCTTTTTGCAGGAAGCACATTCGCCACAGGAATCGCTGTTAAACCCATATTCTTCTTCATTCAGTTCTACTCTGTGTTGACAGTTGATGTACTGGGAATAGGCCAAAGCCAGAGCCATGTTTCCGGTTCCTTCCGGACCTAAAAACATCTGAGCATGGCTGATCCTGTTTTCTTCTACTGTATTAATCAGCCGCTGAATTATTTCGTTTTGCCCGATAACCTCTCTGAAAAGCATGGTGTTTATTTTCCTTATTATACTAATAATTGCTTATCTGCATAGCCAAATCAGTCCATCTTCAGCACTTCCATAAAAGCTTTTTGTGGGATTTCCACATTTCCTACCTGCCGCATCTTTTTCTTACCTTTCTTCTGTTTCTCCAGCAACTTGCGCTTTCTGGTGACATCACCGCCATAGCATTTGGCAGTTACATCTTTTCTTAAAGCCTTGACGGTTTCGCGGGCAATAATTTTATTCCCTATTGCAGCCTGTATGGCGATATCAAACTGTTGTCTCGGTATTAACTCTTTCAATTTCTGACACATTTTCCGGCCTATGGTGTAAGCGTTGTCAAAATGAGTAAGTGTTGACAAAGCATCCACTTGCTCGCCGTTGATCAGGATATCCAGCCGGACAAGGCGTGCTTCCTGATATCCTTTAGTATAATAATCCAGGGATGCATATCCCCGTGACAAACTTTTCAGCTTATCGTAAAAATCAAATACAACCTCACTTAAAGGCATGTCAAATGTCAACTCCACACGGTCAGCTGTCAGATAAACCTGATTTTTCAGCGCTCCGCGCTTGTCAATACAAAGCTTCATAATCTGACCTACCGTGGCCTCGCGGGTAATGATCTGCGCATGAATAATGGGTTCTTCGATATGCCCGATTTCTGTTGGTTCAGGTAACCCTGACGGATTATGAACTTCCAGCATCTCATCATCAGTGGTATACACATGATAAGAAACATTAGGGACTGTCGTGATAACAGCCATATCAAACTCGCGGTCGAGACGTTCCTGAACGATTTCCATGTGCAGCATTCCCAAAAAGCCGCAACGAAACCCGAAGCCAAGCGCCATAGAAGACTCAGGCTCGAAAGTTAAGGATGCGTCGTTGAGCTGCAATTTCTCAAGCGAATTTCTCAGCTCTTCATAATCATCAGTATCAACGGGATATACACCGGCAAAAACCATCGGCTTGGACTCTTCAAACCCGGAAACAATATCCTGACAAGGATTCTCTACATGGGTAACCGTATCTCCGACTTTAATATCTTTCGAACTTTTTATTCCTGAGATAAGATACCCGACATCTCCGGCTTCGAGGCTTTTCTTGGGTTTCTGTTTCAGTTGGAGGATCCCGATCTCTTCAGCATCATACGTCTTTTCCGAATTAACAAATTTCAACTTCTCTCCGGGTTGAAGGACCCCGGCATAAATACGGATATAAACAATAACTCCGCGATAGGAATTATACACCGAGTCAAACACCATGGCCTGCAAGGGCTTATCACGGTCTCCGCCCGGATCGGGAATGCGATCAATGATAGCATCAAAAAGCTCCTGTGTCCCCTTGCCGGTTTTAGCACTGGCTTCAATAATATCCTCCGGTTCGCAGCCAATAAGGTCTACAATCTGGTCTTTTACTTCATCCGGCTGTGCTGCATCAAGGTCCATTTTATTGAGCACCGGAATAATCTCCAGGTCATGCTCTATGGCCATGTATAGGTTAGCAATCGTTTGGGCTTGTATCCCCTGGGTAGCATCCACGACCAACAAAGCTCCCTCGGATGCAGCAATGCTTCGGGAAACCTCATAGGAAAAGTCCACATGACCGGGCGTATCTATAAGGTTCAACCGGTATTTTTGCCCATCCGTATGCTTATAATCCATCTGTATAGCATGACTTTTAATTGTAATGCCGCGCTCCCGCTCCAGATCCATGTCATCCAACATTTGATTCTGAAACTCCCGCTCCGAAATAGTTCCGGTATGCTGTAGCATACGATCAGCTAAAGTACTCTTCCCGTGATCGATATGGGCTATGATAACAAAATTCCTCAGGTTCTTCATTGTAATTTAATAAAATACGATAATTTAACGTGTGCAGTTTCTATTTGTTTCTCCATTGGGCATTTATCCGTAAATTCCAACGGAAATAGTTGTACCGGAGAACTTACTGCTATTTTTAGTAACCTCCGGATTATTGAACTTTCTTGAAAACGGGCCGTGGTCTCCCGGCAAGCAGAAAGATCATAAAACCAACTAAATTTTATATCCTGCGTCTTTCAGATATTGCTTCAGCAGTTTATCCACATATTTTCCAAAGATGTCAAATTCAATATTAACAACAGTTCCATTTTTGAAGTTATGGAAATTCGTCACATCATAAGTAAATGGAATGATAGCTACTGAAAATTCATTCGGGCGCGAGTCCACGACTGTAAGACTCACTCCGTTAACAGATATAGAGCCTTTTTCCACCGTAATATTGTTTTCATCCGGATCATATTTAAACCAGAACTTCCAGCTACCTTCGGTTTCTTCAACGCCGGTACACACAGCAGTCTGGTCTACGTGGCCCTGTACGATATGTCCATCAAAGCGGGCCTCCATGGGCATACTGCGCTCCAGATTCACCTCGTAGCCTATTTTCCATTCACTCAGGTTAGTCTTATCCAGAGTTTCCTGCACCGCCGTCACCACATATTGTTTCTTTGCTTTATCCACATCCGTAATTGTCAGACAAACACCGTCATGAGCCATGCTTTGGTCTACTTTTAATTCATCACCAAAAGAGACTTCTATTGTAAAGTTGATGTTGCCACGATCGCGCTCAACATTGACAACCTTTCCCGTTTTTTCAACTATTCCTGTAAACATATTCTTCGTTTTTCAAGTTTTTGCAAAGATAAGAAAATGAGGGGAAGAGAAATAAGGAAATGAGGAAAAGAAAATTTGCTTTTCATTTCTGCCCCCGGCCTGAAGACCGGGGCAAGTAGGGCCGGGCAATTAGGGCAATTGGGGCTCTTTTTATTGCTCTGCCCCTTTATTGCTCTGTCCTTTAGGGCAGAGATTATCATGATTTATTCCCCTGAAAAAATTTCAGGGCTTTAGCCCTTTAACTACTTCATCTTTCTCGAAGCCATGTTTTTTCTATAAACTTATCAATTTCCTTTTGGAGAGATCATTTAAGAATGTCTCTCCTACTGTTTCACTTACCTTATCGCATAAAGCAAGTGATATACATCGGTTGAAATGGCAAAACACATAGCCTGCCAACCGAAATTTGAAAACTGAACTTTTTTTAGTTATAAATAAAAATAAGATTTGGCCTTCCTTGTATTACTGATTCCATGCATGATTAAAAATTTGATTGTTCTAATTTCATCCTGTGAACGACAATTTTCAACCTCGAGATAATAAACCTGTGGCATCTTTTTTTCTAAACCCAACATATACAAAGCTCATTATCTGGACTTTGCAATTTATTCTTATACTTACATAAACAATACGAGGGTTTCAGAAAAAGATAAAAAAATGAGGAAAAAAGAATAACAAAGCAATACATAAAAATTGTAAATCTAAATCCAATATTACTGATGTCCACAATTCGTCTCGATTTTTATGAAGAGGTGTCCTTGATTTGTCCACGCAAAAAAGAGTATGATTTTGAGATAAGTAATTAATTTTACTTTATTAATTCTAAAACCATATTATTATGAGAAAAATTATACGCGAATATCCAAGAAAAAAAACAGTATTATTTATTAGTGTACTGATAACATTAATTATTGGAACCTTTCATATGGGATATAGTCAAAAGGTTAATTCACTTAAGGCTTTAACTGTGGCTAATAATTTTTTCAATCTTTACCATTCAGATTTTAATGCCAATAATGGGATTGTTCAAAAAACTGTGTCAACTTCCTTGCTGAGCATGCATCGCCCGGAAGCCTTAGGCTGGAGGGCGATGCATGCTGCTGTGTTATATGTATTGCTGATATCTTTCACCATAATGAATGACTAGTTCCCTT
>JAIPBW010000073.1 GCA_021738505.1 Bacteroidales bacterium
ATTTGCCTGGCTCCGGAGTCGCCGAAAACAAAAAAAAGAGCAGAAGCCCCTATTGCTCACTACTCTTCCTCAAAACTCTTTTTTATGGCTAAGCCGAATTTGTAATTCGGCTTCTTAGAATAATTCATTGATCCGGCTTTAGCAGTGTGGTCATTAAAAGAGAGGAGCGAAATTACAAATTTCGCTCAGCGTTCTCGCACAGCATTTCGCCTTGCAAAGAAAATCCTTTTGGCGGCATAAGGTTATTTTTATTTGCCTGGCTCCGGAGTCGCCGAAAACAAAAAAAGAGCAGAAGCTCCTATTGCTCACTACTCTTCCTCAAAACTCTTTTTTATGGCTAAGCCGAATTTGCAATTCGGCTTCTTAGAATAATTTATTGATCTGGCTTTAACAGTGCGGTCATTAAAAGAGAGGAGCGAAATTACAAATTTCGCTCAGCGTTCTCGCATAGCATTTCGCCCTGCAAAGAAAATCCTTTTGGCGGCATAAGGTTATTTTTATTTGCCTGACTCCGAAGTCGCCGAAAACAAAAAAAGAGCAGAAGCCCCTATTGCTCACTACTCTTCCTCAAAACTCTTTTTTATGGCTAAGCCGAATTTGTAATTCGGCTTCTTAGAATAATTCTTTGATCCGGCTTTAACAGTTTAGGCATTAAAGGATAGGAGCGAAATTACAAATTTCGCTCAGCGTTAGTTTAACAATTAAGGTTATCATGTTCGTTTCATATAAGTTCATTATTCACAACCTTTTACTAGTCGATTTACCTGCAGCTTAATCATCCATTTCGTCAGTTTCATTATTATGTTTATCTTTGCAGCATTCCAACCACCTTTTTAGGCGTTTGGATTATACAGAAGAGGGGAGAGAGTAGGCTCGGCGAACCTCTAGCAACCTGAAAGATCAAGGTGCTAATACCTACCCCAACAGGGAAATTATAAACTAAAAACGCAAAATGATGATCAAGCAATTATTCTCATTTGAGACCTTTTCAAAAGTTTTCCGCTTATTTTTTATCACGCAGCTGATGCCCTGGCAGATGCAGCAATGATAATAATTCCCCGGATTAAAGCGAAACACTTTCCCGGAAACTTCAGGCCCTAAAGGCCGGAGCATTCCTTATTGTATTTAGAAATAAATCATTCAAAATAGTAGGTAAAGAATTATGAACAGAAAGAAAAAGCTGACAGCTACAGATTTTCAAGAAAAAATTTTTGTTTTGGACGGAGCTATGGGCACGATGGTTCAGCGGTATAACCTTCAGGAAGAAGATTACCGCGGGGAGCGTTTTGCCAATCATTCCCAGGCTCTCAAGGGGAACGGAGATATCTTATGTCTCACCCAGCCACAAATTGTCTGCGATGTTCATGTGGCCTATCTGGATGCCGGAGCAGACATCATCGAAACGAATACCTTTAATGCCAACAGCATCAGTCAGGCCGACTATGACACACAGGATTTAGTAGAGGAGATAAATGTAGAAGCGGCCCGCCTGGCAGTGGAAGCCGCCGACAAGTTCATGCATGCTCATCCCGGCGAGATCAAGTATGTGGCCGGAGTGATGGGCCCTACCAACAAAACGGCATCGCTGTCGCCGGATGTAAATAACCCGGGCTACCGGAATGTTACATTTGATGAGCTGGAAGCCACCTATTATGATCAGGCTGTGGCGCTGGCACGTGGGGGAGTAGATATGTTTTTGATCGAGACTGTTTTTGACACTCTCAATGCCAAAGCAGCCCTGGCAGCAATAAGCCGGTTTAACCGGGGGCGCAGAGAAAAAATCCGTGCCATGGTTTCCGGGACAATAACAGATCCAAGCGGCCGCACACTGATCGGACAAACCGTCGCAGCATTCTATGCATCCATACGCCATAGCGACTTGCTGAGCGTAGGACTTAACTGTGCCTTTGGAGCCAGCCAACTGCGCCCTTTCATGCGGGAGCTTTCCAAAATTGCAGAGTTTCCGGTCAGCGTCCATCCCAATGCCGGCCTGCCTAATGAATTTGGAGAATATGAGCAAACCGCAGCCGAAATGGCGGATATATTGAAAGAGTATCTGGAAGAAGGTTGGGTGAACATCCTTGGCGGTTGCTGCGGTACCACGCCGGAACACGTCCGGCAGGTGTTCCGCCTGGCACAAAATTATCAACCCCGGATTATTCCTGACAGAAAGCATGAACTTAAATTAGCAGGACTGGAAGCAATTACCATCCACAGCGGCAGGAATTTTGTGAATATCGGCGAGCGAACTAATGTTTCCGGGTCAAAACGATTTGCCCGCTTAATTCGGGAAGAACAATATGAAGAAGCGCTGGACGTAGCGCGCCATCAGATTGAAAACGGAGCCCAGGTCATCGATATATGCATGGACGATGCCATGCTCGAAGGTAAAAAAGCGATGGTGAAGTTCCTGCGAAACATACAGGCTGAACCGGATATTGCCATAAAGCCGGTGATGGTCGACAGCTCCGACTGGCAAATCATAGAAGAGGGACTGAAAAATGTTTCCGGCAAACCGATCGTTAACTCTATCAGTTTGAAAGAAGGCGAAGAAGATTTTCTGCAAAAAGCTGATATGCTCAAACGGCTTGGCGCAGCAGTAGTGGTGATGCTTTTTGATGAACAGGGTCAAGCGGCCTCCTATCGAGATAAGATACGTATTGCGCGCCGTTCTTATGACTTGCTCACCGAACAGGCAGGATTTCCGGCAGAAGATATCATTTACGACCCTAACATCCTGGCAGTAGCTACCGGGATCGAAGAGCACAACAATTATGCAGTGGATTTTCTGCATGCCATAAAATGGATAAAAGAAAACCTTCCTCATGCTAAAATTTCTGGCGGTGTGAGCAATCTGTCGTTTTCCTTCCGGGGAAACAACAAAGTAAGGGAAGCGCTTCATACCGTATTCTTATATCACGCCAACCGTGCCGGAATGGACATAGGTATTGTGAATCCGGCCTTACTGGAAGTGTATGATGATATTGATGATGATCTGAGGAAATTAGCTGAAGACGTAGTATTGAACAAACGAAAAGATGCTACCGAACGGCTTATCGCTTTTGCGGAGAATCTTTCTCAAACCAAAGAAACTACGCAAAAGGCCGATGAATGGCGCCAAAAGCCATTGGAAGAGCGAATTGAATATTCACTGGTGAAAGGAATCGACAAGTTTGTGATCGAAGATGCGGAACAAGCGCGGCAGGAGTTAGACAGCATTATCGATATTATTGAAGGACCTTTGATGAAGGGAATGGATGTTGTCGGTGACTTGTTTGGCTCCGGAAAAATGTTTCTGCCCCAGGTAGTGAAGTCCGCCCGTGTGATGAAAAAGGCGGTGGGGTATCTTCAGCCGTTTTTAGAGGAAGAGCTCGCGGAAGGTCCCGGAACTTCATCGGCCGGAAAAATTGTTTTAGCAACCGTAAAAGGCGATGTCCACGATATCGGCAAAAACATTGTGAACGTTATTCTCACTTGCAATAATTATGAAGTCATCGACCTGGGCGTGATGGTATCGGCAGAAAAAATACTGGAAACGGCCGAACAGGAAGGAGCTGACCTGATCGGGCTTAGCGGACTGATTACGCCCTCGCTTCATGAGATGGAAAGTGTAGCTCATGAGATGGAAAAACACGGAATGAAAACGCCGCTGCTTATCGGCGGGGCGACCACATCCATAGAGCATACGGCCGTAAAAATTGCACCGAATTACAGTGCCCCGGTAGTACACGTGAAAGATGCATCACAGGCAGCCAGCACTGCTGCCGGATTGATAAACGAAGAGCGGAAAGGAGAGTATGTCCGCCAGATTTATGAGAAGCAGGAGCAGACACGGCAAAAACACTATCAGCGCCGTCAGGCGAAAGAATATTTGTCGCTGGAAGAAGCCCGTAGCAACAAACGCGATATCAACTGGGAAGCGGAAAAAATCATAAAGCCTCAATTCCTGGGCAATAAACTGATAGAAGAATATCCACCGGAGTCACTCAGAGATTATATCGACTGGACATTTTTCTTTCACGCCTGGGATTTAAAAGGCAAGTATCCAAAGATTTTCGACGACCCGGTTAAGGGGGAAGAAGCAAAAAAATTATTTGAAGATGGCAAAGAGCTTCTTGATGAAATCATTAGTAAAAACTGGCTGAAGACTAAAGTGCTTCTGGGTTTTTATCCTGTGGTGAGCCGGGGCGATGATGTGTTGGTGTTTGAAAATGAGACAGACGAACAGCCTGTAGAAATTTTCAACTTCTTGCGCAATCAACGGAAACGTGAAAATGGCGTGAACCCGTGTCTGGCTGATTTTGTGCGACCCGAAAGCGAAGGATTGAAAGATTATGCTGGTTTTTTCATTGTATCTGCAGGTTTCGGCAGCGATGAAGCTTACCGCTACTTTGCAGATAAAAACGATGACTACCGGGCTATAATGGTCAGAGTGCTGGCCGACAGACTGGCGGAAGCGCTGGCAGAACGTCTGCATGAGGAAGTAAGAGTGAAGCACTGGGGATATAGCTCTGAAGAAAATCTTTCAAAACAAGAGCTTTTGAAAGAGGTATATCAGGGAATTCGCCCGGCGGTAGGATATCCCTCGCTGCCCGACCACTCAGAGAAAGAGAAACTCTTCCGTTTGCTTGATCCGGAGAAAAAATCCGGGATTACACTTACGGAAAGCTATATGATGGTGCCTGCAGCATCGGTTTCGGGCTATTATCTTTATCATCCCCAAAGCAAGTATTTTGATGTGGGCAAAATCGGGAAGGACCAGCTTAGCGACTATGCCCAAAGAAAAGGAATAACAGAAGAAGAAGCGGAAAAGCTTTTGGCAAGAAACCTGAATTTTTAATTCTTACTGGTTTTAATGTTCGCTGTTAAATAGCTCCGTACCAATTTAGTCACTCTGTGCCTGCCAACAATCTAATAGCCAACCCTGTCAGCGTTAATCCCAGCTTAACAAACAGAATTTAGTTCAACTGCATAAACATGAAATAAGTAGAACGCTGACAGGGTTTTGTAATGTTTACTTTTAGAAAATGTAGATGATTTACCATGCTCCTGTAAATCGCTGCATACTTTGCTGGTTTTTATGTTTGTTATTAAATAGCTCCGTACCAATTTAGTCACTCTGTGCCTGCCAACAACCTAATAACCAACCCTGTCAGCGTTAATCCCAGCTTAACAGATAGATGTTAGCTCAACTGCATAAACATGAAATAAGTAGAACGCTGACAGGGTTTTGTACTGTTTACTTTTAGCAAATGTAGATGATTTACCATGCTCCTGTAAATCGCTGAATACTTTGCTGGTTTTTAAGTTTGTTATTAAATAGCTCCGACCACTTTAGTCACTCTGCGCCTGTCAACTATCTAATAACCAACCCTGTCAGCGTTAATCCCAGCTTAACAAACAGAATTTAGTTCAACTGCATAAACATGAAATAAGTAGAACGCTGACAGGGTTTTGTACTGTTTACTTTTAGAAAATGTAGATGATTTCTCATACGCCTATAAATCGCTGATTGATCTGCTGGTTTTCTTCTATAGTTGCGCTGTGTCTGGCAACAATGTTAAAAACTCTTAATATTCAATAAATTCTCATAAAAGAGTAAATCAAACAAATTCTTATTGGTAAATTTGTTCAAAAGTGGTCAAACCCTAAACCCAGTAATATGCAGTTTAAATCATGTTTTTGGTTTTTATGCTCGTTCGTCTTAGTCGTTTTGCAAGTGGAAGCATTTGGACAGCCCGGAATTAAAGGACAAATCTGCAATAAACAAGGCAATCCGCTTGAGTTTGCGTCCGTTTATGTTAAAGAAAGCCAAACCGGAACAATTACCAATCGCAACGGCAATTATCAATTAAACTTACCTGAAGGGCAATATACTATAAAATATCAGCACCTGGGCTACAAATCAGAAGAGAAACAAATAACAGTAGGCGCACAAGTCAAAACCATCAATATAACCTTGTCGGCTCAGGCTTTTCAACTGCCCACTTTCACAGTTTCTCCGGGAGACGAAGATCCTGCTTATGAAATTATCAGAAAGGCTGTAGCTGCTGCAAAATATTATCGTCTTGTCATTAAAAGTTATCAGGCCAAAGCTTATGTGAAAACATTTACACAAATGGAAGTGCCCGGATATGTGAGGAAATTATCAGAGCTCGAAGAAGACGATACCACGGGCTATTTTGTCAGAGAAACAGTTTTAAAAACACATTACATAGCACCAAATACCTGGAAAACTCATATCATCTCCACACGGAATAATGATCAGGATACAAACAGCACCTTTAATGATTTTGTAATCAAAACAATTTATGATCCAGACTTTATGGAAGGAGTTTCACCACTTTCTTCCAAAACTTTTCGTTATTACAAATTTCGCCTGGAAAATAGCTTTGTTGAAGGAAATAATCTCATACATAAAATCAAAGTAATACCTAAAGCTAAGAGCAAAATGACTTTCCGGGGAAATCTATACATTGTAGAGGGATCATGGGGTGTGCACAGCTTTTCTTTATCTACATTTGCATACCCGGGAGAAGTAACTCTCAAACAAGTATTTGCTCAGATAGATAATAAAGTTTGGTTCCCGGTAAATCACAATTACAAATTGGAAGGAAACTTATTTGGTTTGGATGTCAGCAGCCAATATCTGGCATCTTTAAGTGACTATAAAATTGAACTGGACAAAGAACTGGCTTATGATATCAAATCAGAAGCAAAACAAATTGATACCACAGGAGTAGGGAATTGGAATAACAAAAATACAGAAGAACAAGATAGTACAGACTTTTCAGATATAAATTTGAAATCGCTCAAAGACTTTAATAAAGCTATAAAAAAGGTTCAAAAAGAAGCAAAAAAGAAACAAAAGGATGATAAAAAACGATAGAAAGAACCGGCTGCATCAATCATTACTTCGCATAGTGTAGATTCATCGGCTTTTAAGCGGGATTCCACATATTGGGAAAACATCAGACCCATTCCGCTCAGAAAGGAAGAAAAATCCACCGGTTTAATGAAAAAACTCTATAATAAAGAAGAAAACGATAGCAGTAAAACACCAAAAGTTGATACTGCAGGTTCCGGTGTATTCCAATCAATTTTTTCCACAATTATAGCAGGCAGGCGACAGTTTCTCGGTAAAAAACTTTACCTCAGAGTGAAGTCATTGGCAACCAACACAAAGTTTAATACTGTTGAAGGCCTGGCATTGGAATTGCCCGCTACGTTAACATTTTTGCCGAAAAAGAAATATGAGCTGTCTGCCAATATCCGTTATGGATTTAGGAGCAATCAATTTTATTGGAAAACAGGGCTGAAACGAGAACCTGACAAAGACTCCTGGCGAACGAATAATATCTCAATCAGCGGAGGAAGATATATCAGTCAGATCAATGATAATGATCCAATATCTCCTTTTGCAAATACATTATACACGCTTTTCCTCCGGCAGAATCATGCAAAATTTTACGAAAAAGATTTTGTCTTGCTTGAGGGTGAAAAACAGTTGGGTCCGAAAATAATATTTCATGCCGGCAGCGAATATAGCAGAAGAAAATCACTTAGTAACCATTCAGACTACTCCTTCTTTTTTAAGGATAATAATGAATTCACTTCCAATCGACCGGAAAATATAGAACGAAAAAATGTTTCAATCGATTCTGAAAATGCATTACTAATAAATGGTGGATTTACATATCGTCCTGCTCAAAAATTCATAAAGAAAGATGGTCATGTAAAACCAATCCAACCATCATATCCCATAATTCGCTTAAATTATTCCGGTGCTATAGCCGGCATTTTAAACACAAATCCGGATTGGCACAGAATTGAAGCCGAAATTGAACATCAAACAGAGGGAGTTTTTCTGGGTTATGGCATTCACATAAATGCCGGGCATACATTTGCTAAAAATGATATTTCTTTCATTGATTTTAAGCATTTCAATGGTAATCAAACTATTTTTCAAAAAAGTAATCCCCTGGAAGCTTTCCGATTGATGGATTATTATACGTACACCACCGCCGGAGCATGGATAAACGCTAAAACTATTCTCAAACCCAATAAGCTTTTATTTTCACAATTTCCGACAGTAGGCTTTTTGGGTTTTAGTGAATATATTTGCCTTAATTATCTGCGCACAGAATATTCGCCAAATTACTGGGAGGCCGGTTACGGTCTGGGGTATATCCAAAATCAAATGTCGTTGGAAGCTTTTACTTCATGGAAAGAATTATCCTATCAGGGTTTTGGAATTCGCTTGCGTTTTGAACTGGGAATGCAATAAATATTAATAACTCGAAAATCTATTACTTGCACAGCGCAGGATGACTTATTAATTTTTGTCTTTATCATCCACTATACATACCAGCCAACCCTGTCAGCGTTAATCCCAGCTTAACAAACAGAATTTATCTCAACTGCATAAACATGAAATAAATAGAACGCTGACAGGGTTTTGTACTGTTTACTTTTAGAAAATGTAGATGATTTCTCATACGATAGGGTCCTGACAATATGCTCTGCGTTTGCAGGTTTTACAGTACTTTCCCATCCATACCTCATCAAACTGATTCATT
Organism: Bacteroidales bacterium; assembly: GCA_021738505.1. Lineage (GTDB taxonomy): Bacteria > Bacteroidota > Bacteroidia > Bacteroidales > PWNQ01 > PWNQ01. The sequence goes on from JAIPBW010000073.1 coordinate 8,580, forward strand.
ATATTATCAACATAATCAGTGTTCGTAGTTAAAATGCCGGATTCAAAATTTCGTGTGTCGGGGCTTTTCATGCCGAGGCCAGCTCCGGTTAAGTTGGCCGAGCCGGTATAGGCCAGCTTGCCATCGATAATGATGATTTTAAAATGTACTCTGGGACAAAGTTGCCGTTCCATAGCTTTCCATAAAAGCGGATATTTATCGAAGGTGTTTCTGAAGATTTTCCCAGGCTCTTTGGAGTGAAGCAAACGTATGGCAACTTTCTTTTGCAACAGGGAATTTAAAACCGATAAAAACGGTTGGGCTGTATTCCCGGTTTTGATATGCAAATCCTTGATGTCGGCAGTACCAATCCATACAAACTTTTTGGCCGTTGTAACGGAAGTTATTACATTATCATAATGCTGTTCGTTGGTTATAAGTTTAATATCATTCATTATTTAAACATTTACTTGTAATAATTGCAAACTATTATTTATGTCAGCATAATTTCATACAAAGAAAAGGTAAATATTCTGTACCTTAAATGTTGAGCTATTGATTTTTGTCTGTCATCCCATTATTATCTGTCAAAAAAAAATCATAATAACATTGTTTTTAAAAAAAGTTTTCTTAAATTTGATATGGAATAAATAGTCAAAAGCAAATAATTTAACAATTATGAAAAAAAACGGACTCATTGTAATTATCATTATAGCAGGTATTTTATTGTTTGCTGCGGTTACCAAGCCTGATAAAGAACATTTTGAATTCTGGATAAAAAATAAATACAATGAAGAAAAAGCAGAAAATGAGAATATCCTGGAAAAAGGAGTTAAAGAATTGGGTAAATTTCAAGCCAGTTTAAATGTAACTTATAAAGACAGGCTCATTTATGCTACAGCAGAAACAAAAACATTTGGAGAAGAAGTGAAGTATGTAGGGCTTTTTGGCACCTGGATTAAAACCTCGGATAAAGAATAATCGTAGCTTCAAAAAAATTGAAACGCACAAAGTGGTTTACTGATTTCGAATAACTGACAAGCATTTGGCTTTGGGCTATGTGGATTTTTCGGTGTTTAGTGACAGTTTATCCATCTCTGCAATCATATTTAAAATGCTATGCTTTATGCCTTTTGACAAAGGTTCCAGATAATGAGGTTTTGTTAAAAAGCGAATCTCATGAGTTAGCTCAGGGTGTTTTTTGGCTATTTTTACAATAAGCCGGAAAGCAACCTGTCGTACCGAAGGTTGCTGCCTGATCTGTTCCCAGGTATTTACAGCAAGATTAAATATTTTCCCTTCCAGCTCGTTATCAAACTCCATCTTCAGCAATATTTTCATCAATTCCCGGCGATGACCGTCTTCCTTTCCTTCAATGCTGTCAGCAATCGATTCGATATGGTTTTGCAGGCGGACATCGTTTTTTTCGATACAATGGTTCAGGAGCCAGGCAGAACGCCATGAATCGGATATAGCCTCCTGCAATATCTTAGCAAAAGCTTCAGGATCCTCCTGTAAATGCTTCTTCATTTCTTCTTTTGAGTACATATATGTATCCTGATTAATATGTTATACAGAACAAAAATAAGATTAAAAATGGAACACCTTTTTTAGAACTTTTCTGTCTAAATATGATAGTCCATAATAATGGGGAGCAAAACCCACAAAATATAAAATATTATTGAAATCCTGAATATCAACTCTATTACAACCAATTGCTCTGATAAAAAATAAATCATCTCTTCGGCCTTACAAATACCGTAATCAACAACACTTATCTCAATCCATTTTTCTTACTTTTGAACAGGAAAAATAAATTGTCAAATCATAAAAATAAGGAGGCTACAATGCCGGTAATTACCATTGAGATTGTACCACAGGATTATGAAAAGAAAGAAGAGATATCAAAAGTATTTACAGAAGAATTGAGTCGTATAACAGGAATACCTCAGGAACCTGTTACCGTGATATTCCATGACGTTTCGCCACAGAATGTCTCATTTGGAGGCAAGATGTTGGATCAACAGTTTACAGAAGAGTAATCTTAATGAACCATTCGTTTTTGGTTTTTTTTTACTGTTTTACCTTGGCGTTTTTCTTGCATGCATGGGTGAGTTATAATGCTATGCGCCAAAGGGAAAAAGTTGCTTGATCATTAACCGGTTTCATTTTAAGTGTATAAAACATAGCCCCGGAAACAAGCCGGGGCTATTCTATAATGGGACATACAAAAACCTGATAATCGGATCAACCAAAAGGATCTCAAAAAAATTAATTATGCCTGTTAAAAAAATCCTCCACAGTTTCGTTCCAGGCTTCAAGATATCGTTGACGGCTTTTGTTGCCGGAGTTTAATATTTTATTGGCTTTTTTAGCGGCTGCATTATATTGTTTTGTCGCCTTGTTGTATTTCTTTATGTCCTGTTTTGTGCGTTTTCTTTTGGATTTGGCTTCAAATGATTTTTTGATTTTCTCAAAATTATCTTTCTTGATAAAAAAATCTGTCAGAGTAGCAAAGTCGCCATTGACTTCTTTAATATAAAAACGCAGCATTTTTATGGCCCCGTTTTTAAGAGTAGGATCACCATTATAGGCATCCATGTTTTTTAATTTCTCTATACCTTGTTTCGAAAACTGTTCCAGTGAAGCAGTGCTTTGTTCAAAGCTCATAATATCGTTTTTATCAAGGGCCTCCATTACATAGGCTTCTTCTTTATAAGCTTTAAAAAAGATAAGATAAACTTCATTATAATAAGATAAAGTTTGTCCGGCTTTAACAATTTTTTCAGTCATTCTGTCCTGTTCACTATCTTGCAATGTAATACCATGTTTTTGGGCAAATTTCTTTTGCGCATTAACCAGATTATCAAATGACTGGTTTAGCTTTTCACTGGCTTTTTCTTTAGCAAGTAAATAAGCTTCCATCATATCATAAGACTGCTCTGCAATATCTTCCATATCCAGAATTTTATCATAATCTTCTTTTAAAACGTTGTAGCTCATGTCCAGATAATCTAGAACAGCAATGCGCAGTGAATCCCGGGTTTCATATTTAGGCATTTTAAGGATTTCATTTTTGCAATCATTGATTTCTTCAAGCAGATTTTCTCTTTTCCGCTCTATTTTTCTTGCCCTTTTCCCCCGCGTAACAGCTTTAACATATCTCCACGTATCACGCTTGGTGTTATCTAGTACTTCCGATAGTTCCTCCATGTAGGCTACAGGAGAATCATAACTTTGGGCATCCGATTGCAATGGCATAAAAGCCAGTCCGGTAATAATGATAAAAATGAGTTTAATGTGTTTCATAGAACTGTTTTTTTATGATTTATTTAAGATTTATATAATCACGCATAATTAAATAGGCTTGTTTAATATAAATGTCTCTTTGTATTTCATTCATATTATCTTCATATATCTCTTTGGTTGCATCATGAACGCTACTCATACCTTTGAGATAGGAGGGGTTTTCAACAGTAAAAGGAACATTTGCATCAGGAATTTCAAACAAATTATTTTGTTGAAAAAGAGAATTGAACTTTTGTTGATTCAAAGGAATACTATAATTGGTATTTTTTTCTGACAAAAAATTACTCCTTTGTTTTATGATATTAAATGTAGTATCATTGCGAACATATTTTTTTGATAAAGCCTGAAGTTCTTTAATTGGCAAAGGCCTGGAAGGGTAGAAGTAGGTTTTTTTATTGACACTGTCAGGCTCCAGGGCCGTTAGATAAGCGGACTCACTAATATTCAGGCTGTCGTATATTGTTGGCAGTGAGATATCCGGACGAATGCCTCCTTTTTGAAAACTGCTTCCGTCCACTCTATAAAAAGCACCAATAGTTAGCTTCAGTGATGCGGGAGTATCGTTGTTTTTATCAACTATAACATCCTGTTTATAAGCATTGAGCGGCATAATAGTTTGCATAGAAGATTTTCCATTCGTTTGTGATCCTATGATTATAGCTCTGTTGTAGTCCTGAAGAGCGGCAATAAATAGCTCTGCAGCGGATGCTGTAAACTTGTTAACCAGGATAATTAAAGGAGCTCTATAAATGGTCCCTCTGTTCATATCTTTTAATGTCTGGGGATCTTCATCACGGGTTTTTACAATTCCTAATGCCCCATGATTTATAAATAATCCTGCCATAAGAACAGCTTCTTTGATAGCACCACCGCCATTGTTACGCAGATCAATGATCAATCCGGAGATATCTTCCCGTTTTAGCCTTATCAGCTCCCGGGCCATATCATCGGCAGAGCCACCACTAAACGTATTCTGATTGTTCGTGTGGGTATAAAAGGTAGGCAGATAAATGTAGCCTAAATTTTTTGGCCCTTTTAGCAAAAAGCTGCTGATAAGGTTTTGCTGGACTTCCGTTTTCGCTTTCCGCAAAGCTATCTTGAATTCTTTTCCGTTTTTTTTACGTACAGTAAATTCTGCCTTTTCAATATCCTCTGCTTTGAGAAAACTTACGGCTTCGCGATATGAGATGCAGGTAAAATCTTTGGACTTACCGGCTGTTGAAACATTTAATAAGACATCTCCTTCATTCAAAGCATTGGAGTTCCATGCCGGGCTCCCCGGTATGAGTGTATTAATTTCAAGCTCGCCGAAATCATTTTTGATAAGCTGAAACCCAAAAGAAAGAGAACGCTTCGATATTGAAGCATTAAAGGCTTGCTCTTCAGTATGCGAGAAATAACTACTGTGCGGATCATAGGCTGAAGCAATAGATTTAAGATATCTGGATGCGATATATGCCTCTAAACCACCTTCATGATTGTATTTTGATTTCAAATTGCACAACCAACGGTCAACAGCTCTGTTCTGAAATGCGGATAAATGTTTATTGCCGGATATTTCGCTATTTATTACGGAATCCGTTTGGTCAAAATATGCCGTAAGTGCATAATATTTGATCATTTTCTTCCATCTTTTCATTAACCCCTGTTTATCTGTGTGACGAGCCTTATCATATAGCACTAATGTATCATTGACATTATAGTTAAAAGGAGTATCTTTAAATGTGTGGAGTAAAGAATCAACGAATTCTATTTTTTGGGTGTAAATTTGTGTAGTAAGGTCTAAAAAATCTTTTCTCTCGTTTTTTATTTCATCCGCTATAGCATTTTTTGCACGCTGCAAATGTTGGATATCCTTTTTTGTAAAGTACAATCCATCCGGATCAAGATGACTGATAAACTTTTGAAATACCAGATGAGAGAAGACACTGTCAACCGGCCGGGGTTTGTAATGATGTTTTGCTGCTGTTTTCGTCAGCATATAGGCTTGCTTTTGATAGCTTGTCTTTTGTGCCTGGCCTGAATGCGTAAATATTAACAAACACACTATTAATAGCGCTGTAAGCTGACATTTACATTGTTTTGACAGATATTTGTCCTTAAAAAAAGGTATTTTGTTTGTTAGTTTTAGCAGCATACGCTAATAATTGTTTATGCAATAGTTGAAGGGTTAACCATTTTTTATCTGTTTAAACTATTGTTCTTTGTTCTCCCGGTTTCGTAACCTCATCGGGATTAATTCGACTTACATCTTTCGGTTCTCCGCTTACCGGCGGACTCCGAAAGCTTTTGGAATGCCAACTCACAACTCACCTCTTATTCACTTCATTCGCTAATCCCGATAGCTATCGGGTCGCTTCGTTCGCCCTTTCGCTCTTCGCATTTAATCACCCTAGTTACCGGTTAACCAAACTTCCTAATTCAAAAGTAATAATTTTTTTTGTCCAAATGAAAATTTGTAGAAAATCCGGAAAAATTTATTTGTTCCTGCTACATTTAGTAAAACCCGGACTTACTGACAATTAAAATCAGCCCAATGATCGCTAATATAATAAGAGCAATCGCGCCCACTAATCTTAATTCCAGCATCATTTTACGTATATAAGGTATTTTAGCAGTTATCCGGTCAAACTTTTTTAATGTTTTATTCTCGCTTTGTTCCGTCTCACGTATATAACCGGAAGCTTTCAAAATATCCATTGCCTTTTGATAATCTTTATCTTCAATTTGCAGTTTAACGCCTCCTATGGCATTTGAATAAAAATTATGTACCTGTGCAGTCATCTCATCTTTCATAAATACGTTAATCCCTTCAGATTCCAGTTTAGCTTTTGCTAAATGGGCTTCCTGAGGTAAATCCGTGGTCAATACAGTTACCCAGTCATTCATAAGTTTCGTTGTTTTCCGTTTTTATCGTTATATGACGCATTTAGGCAGTCATATCCAGATTGTTTATTTTGGCATCTTTTGAGCCAACTTGTTCTGTAAAATTAAAGAAAAATTTGTGATTAAATAATTTAAGGAATTCAGATTTTCTTCAAACTTAAAATAGTCATTAATTGCATATTTGGATTTTAGTCAAATAATAAACTCAAAAATATTTAGAAAATTAAAATTTTATATGTACTTTTGATAATGATATAAAAATCTGGCCACCTTGTGAGATCTTGTTTTTTTCATCTTTGCATATATAATTAGTGTCCGGGTAGAGCGGCTCGTTACCTTGCCGCTCCCCCACAGACCCGTACGAGCGGATTTCCCGCATACGGTTCCTCTCAATTTGGTTTTGCTAAAAGACAAGAGTGGTATATCTTGGGTTTTAGCAAA
>JAIPBW010000074.1 GCA_021738505.1 Bacteroidales bacterium
TTTGCTAAAACCCAAGATATACCACTCTTGTCTTTTAGCAAAACCAAATTGAGAGGAACCGTATGCGGGAAATCCGCTCGTACGGGTCTGTGGGGGAGCGGCAAGGTAACGAGCCGCTCTACCCGGACACTAATTATATGGAAAATAGAATCTTTACTCTCATTCTTTTCGCTACTGTTCTTTTATTCTCTTCCTGCGATCAGCAATCAAAAGAACAAGCCATTCATTCTACGCCGGATTATGCATTGGTTATTCACGGAGGAGCAGGTAATTTACAGTCTGAAGATATTCCGGAAGAAATGAAAAGGGCTTATAAAGCATCATTGAAAAAAGCCCTGGAAGCCGGGGAGCAAGTACTTAAAAACGATGGAACTGCAATGAATGCTGTTATCGCAGCAATCGTCATTATGGAAAATGATTCCTTGTTTAACTCGGCAAAAGGAGCTGTTCTCACTGAAGACGGAGAGGTTGAGCTGGATGCTTCTCTGATGAGGGGAGAAGATGCAAACGCCGGAGCTGTAGCCGGAGTTAAGCATGTCAAAAACCCGATTTTGGCAGCTAAAGAAGTGATGTTAAACTCCAAACATGTAATGCTGGCGGGTCAGGGAGCAGATTATTTTGCGGCTCTAAAGGGCCTGGATACTGTTCCCCAGGAATATTTTATTACTTCACATCGTTTGCGGCAGCATCAAAAAGCGATCAAAGGGACTGTGGGGGCGGCAGCTATTGATAAAAAAGGAAGGCTTGCGGCCGGAACTTCTACAGGCGGTATGAGTATGAAAAAGTGGGGGAGGATCGGAGACTCTCCTGTTATTGGTGCCGGTACCTATGCGGACAACAGAACCTGCGCCGTTTCAGGAACAGGACATGGCGAATATTTTATACGTAATGCTGTTGCTTTCGATATTCATGCGCGTATGCTTTATAAAAAGCAAAACCTGAAATCAGCAGCTAAAACGGTTATTCATGATATCCTGTCCAATAAATACAAGGCCGATGGAGGTATTATCGGCGTGGATACAGCAGGAAATATCGTCATGGAACACAATACTTCTGCCATGTTTCGTGCGTTTATTAAATCATCAGGTGAAAAGGATGTTTTGATTTTCTAAGATCTCCGGGTTTGCCGAAATCATACATTTAATTTAAGCGCGTGAATGAAGGACCCTAATTCCTGGTTTATAATTTTTCATAATATCGAAGGAATTTTAGAAAATTGGCTTTTACCAGAAAAGCATAGTTGCGGCTACGAACAGGAGATTCAAAGAACAAAGCTGTCAATAAGTTGTTTCTCTATGCATTGAGATAATACTTTCCGCTATTGTCAAAATTGTGTTTTCCATCAAAGAACAGAGGACTATTTAAAATGGGTATAAATTATTCAATATATCTAATTTTATGTATTAGGATAATATGCTTTAGGTCAGAATGAAAAGGTTATTGGTGTATGATCTTAATAGGGATAATTGATAAAAAAATGAAAATATGTGCATATTTATTATAATTTTACTTTATCAAACCCTAAAATATCATTATTCACATGAAAAATTATTTATCTCTTATCCTGATTGTTGGTTTTATGATATTCTCAACAACGCTTCCTGCCGGAAATCTTGAAGATGGTTGGAAAGCCTTTGCCAACAATGATCTTGAAAAAGCAGAAACGTTATTTAAAAAAGCAGCTTCTTCTTCGCCCAATCGATGTGAAGCTTACATCGGACTTAGTTTGCTTAAACAAATTACGGAGAAAGCCGACAAGGAATTTGAATATTTCAAAAAAGCGATGAAATATTCAGAGAACCAGTCGGCATTAGTATTTGCCATGACAGATGGTCTTGGGTTTTCTAATAACCACCGTGATTTAAATGAAGATAAAGTGGAACTTGTAGAGGAATTATTGGAAGGGAATAAGATACATGGCACATTACAAGCCTACTTAAATCGGTATTTGGCTTCATATTATTTCAAAAATGAAGATTTTAATGATTCGGAAGAGGCTTATGAAAGAGTAGGATCTGTTGAAGAATGGTCGTTAGTGGGAGTATTTGAAAATATCTCCGGTAGCGGATTTGATAAAAACTATGCGCCAATTACGCAACCCAGACGCACTAAAGATTTTACCAACAAGAATAATGCTCCTGTCAATTGGAAGGAATTGAAGTATAGTGATCATGGTGTTTGGATTGATTTTACACGAAAGTTTAATTATACCAATTCAATTGTCTATGCCCAAACTTTTTGTAAAAGCCCAAGAGAACAAGAAGTGATTCTTAATCTTGGTTCTTCAGGTTCCGTGAAATTATGGCTGAATGATGCTCTTGTATATAAAAATTCCGAGGAGCGAAATAACGGTATGGATACATATAGCGTAAAAACTAAACTTTCTCGTGGTTATAACCGGATTCTGGTACAGGTAGGCGAAAGCGATATTATTAATAACCTGAATTTTAATCTTCGTATTACCGATGAAAACTATCAGCCGATGGACCTGGAGTATAAGCCGTTTTACGAAAAATACCAGAAAAAAGATCAGGTGGAGGCAGAGTTTATACCTCTTTTTGCAGAAGAATATTATAAAAAGCAGATAGAACAACATCCGGACAAGTTAGTGAATTACATATTATTGTCAGAAGTTTATCTGAAAAATGAGAAATTGTATCGCGCTCGCAAGATTTTGGATAAAGCCATAGAAATTGCTCCCAAATGTAGTTTTATTCGCTGGCAGCAAGCACAGGTGTACTCCGGAAATGATAACCAAACCGATCTGAGTATAGTAGTGGAAAAGCTAAAAGAAGAGGATCCGGATAATCCGCTTTCCATATTGCTTCTTTTTGAGGAGGCTGTGGATAATGAAGATTATACTAAAGCAAAAGAATATCTGGATCAAATGGAAAATGTGCTGGGAAAAAACAGCACTTATCTGGAAAAAAAGATCGAAGTGCTGGCAGAAGAGAATAAGCAAAGCGAACTATATGAAGTTATTGAAAAGGCCTATGATGAATATCCGTATAATTATACATTCGTAAACTATCAGTATCTGGTAGAACAAAAAGTAAACAATAATTTAAGCAAGGCCAGGCGGGTGCTGAAGAAGTATTTACGTAAAGTTTATAATACTTCTGCCATGGAATCCCTTGCAGCTTTGAGGCTCCAAGAGGGAAATAGCATTCGTACATTTAGAATATTATCAGAACGTATCGACAATGATCCGGGAGCAGTGGGTTATAGATCACAATTAGCTGGTCTTTACCACAAATTGGGACGTTATGAATTAGCTAAGGAAACTTATGAAGAATGCCTGGAGATAGCTCCATATATAGGTGGCTATTATGCCGGAATAGGTCAGGCTGAGAAGGAATTGGGCAACGATCAGCAAGCCATTAAAGCCTTTAAGCAATGCCTTACCTATAATCCTTATGCATACGAAGAACGAAGAGTTCTTAGAGAATTGCAAGAGCAAACACCTGTATTTGATTATTTTGAAGAACCGGGTTATTATGAAATTGCGGAAACCGATATTAATCAGGAAGACTATCCTGATGATAACAGTGTAATTCTTCTGGATGAAATACAAAATGTGGTCTATTCAAGTGGTGCTGATGAAGAGTTACATTATTTTATGGTGAAAGTTTTAAACTCTTCCGGGATTGATAGGTGGAAGGAATATTATTTACCTGGCGGATACTTCAATAGTGTAAATGTCGAAAAAGCAGAAGTTATTAAAAAGAATGGCGCTAAAGTCAAAGCCGACAGGAGTGGAAGCCATGTCGTTTTTAAGTCCCTGGAAGAGGGCGACATGATTTTGGTTGTGTTTAAAGTCAAAAACTATAATGCTGGTCGCCTGGCCAGTCATTACTGGGATAAGTTCTTTATGACCAGCTCTTCTCCGGCAAGGAATACAAGGTATAAATTGTTGGCTGAGGAAGGTTTTGATTTTGATTATCGGTATAGACAAGGAGATGTGAAGCCGAAGACAGAACAAAAAGAGAACTTTACTTTATATAGCTGGGAAAAAGATAAAAGCGAAAGTCTCAAGGAAGAATCGTATATGCCTCCAATGGTAGATCTTGCCGAAGTGATCCATTTGTCTTCGATCCCCGATTGGGATTATATTGCTAAGTGGTATTATGATTTAAGTGAATCGAAAATCGATGCGAATTACGTGGTGGAGAATAAATTGAAAGACCTTTTCCCGGAAGGTCATGAGGATATGACAGATGAGGAGAAAGTGAAGATCATTTATGAGTATATTGTGAAAGATATTCGTTACAGTTCCGTCTCTTTCCGCCAAAGTAATTTTATTCCCCAAAAAGCATCCAAGACAATACTTACAAAAATTGGCGATTGTAAAGATGTCAGTACTCTTTTTGTTACCCTGGCGCGCGAGGTAGGCCTGGATGCACACATCACACTGGTTAATACCCGGGGAAACGGAAAAAAGGATATGGTATTACCCAGCCCTGCTTTTAATCACGCAATTGCTGCCGTATTTATGGATGGAAAAAAATATTATACCGACTTGACTTCCGATAAGTTGCCATTTTCTACCTTTGGACAAGGCTTAAAAAATTCCTTTTCTCTGGATATTATCGGTGATGAAGAAAAGACAATTACTCCAGACTATTTAAATCCCGATACTCGTGAGGAAAATAATATTTATAGATATTCTACTATTCGTTTCGAGGATGGAAGCATGAATGTGTCAAAACGAACCATAAAAACGGGAACTTATGCTTCCTACATGCGAAATTCATATCAGGACGAGGGGGATGAAACCATACGCAAGAAAATGGCCGAAGCTATATCTTCAGATATCAAAAATGTGACACTTAAAACTCTCAAATTTGATGAAAGCCTTGATAATACCAGTGACACGGTTACCTACGAATACTCTTTTATGGTTGATAATGCCTTTACTAATGTTGGAAGTATGTCATTGTTGAAATTGCCTTTTGCTGACCCTGAAGAGTCCAATACGTTTACCTCTTCGATAAAGCGTGATTTCCCCGTAGAACTGTGGAAGTTTACCAGTCGCGATAACTATTATGAAAAGTTAAATATAAAATTACCTTCGGATAAAAGAATAGTTGAAAAACCTGAGGATAAACATTTCGATTCGGAGTTTGCCAGCTATGATCTTACTTTTGAGTTGAATGGGGATGAGTTGATTGTTAATCGCAAATTCAGCCTTAAAAAACCTCATGTGCCACAAGAGAAATATGAGGAGTTTACTTCATTTTACAAAAAAGTTGTTGCTGCTGATGGGACACAAATTGGTGTAAAATAAGATGTAACGCTGAAGATAAATCTAACGAAAAGACTCATTTGCCGGCGGAATGCTTCTGCACTCCGCCGGTATTTTTATATTGATGAAAGTTTGATTGTTTTTCTTGCCGCCATCACGTTATTCGTAAAAACAGAATTGCTTTTTACTGGTTTTTATATTGCACTATATCATGGCTAAAAAACTCAAGTGAGATCCCGGCCTGCCGGAACATTTCTTCGGATTCAGCTCCGGAATGATATTTTTGCTCGCAAACCACGCGTTCAATTCCGCAGTTGATAATTAACATGGCACATGTTCGGCAAGGAGTCATTTTGCAGTATAATGTACTTCCTTCTAATGAGATACCAAGTTTTGCTGCCTGGCAGATTGCATTTTGTTCTGCATGTACCGTACGTACGCAATGTTGTGAAATATGCCCGTCATCATGGAGCATTTTTTTCATTTGGTGCCCGTCATCGTCGCAATGCGGCAGCCCGCGTGGTGAGCCAACATAGCCGGTGACTAACAGCTGGCGGTTGCGGGCAACAACGCAACCACTTCTTCCACGGTCGCAGGTGGCACGCTTGGCCACGGTACGGGAGATTTCCATAAAATATTCATCCCAGCTGGGACGGATGTACTTGTCTTCAGACATTTTTCGTGATTTTGGTATTTTAGGGTTTGCTGCAAACGAACAAAATATCAAATAGAAAAGGACATTTTTCGTAACTAATTGTCTAAAAGTTTGTGTTTTATAAACGATTGAGCTTTATAAAACATCCATTATCAATTTAACTTCTGTTTTTTAGCAGACCTTATTTTAGATCAACAAAGATAAGAGGCTTTTTGAAATGGAAAACCGGAATAAGAGAATTTATAGTCAATTTTATGAGGTTTTCTTTGCAGAATTGCAACAAAATTTCTTATTTTGCACCACTCTTGCCCGATGGTGTAATTGGCAACACGTCTGATTCTGGTTCAGAAGAGTCCAGGTTCGAACCCTGGTCGGGCAGCTATTTCAACTTTTACTTCCTTCGACTTTTTTTTAATCTTTAGATCAAGGTTTTAAATACCGTGTGACTTATCCAAAAAGATGCCGGAAAAGGTTTTCAACTCTTGATACCGGAACAATTTCAATTTTAAAATCCGAAAGGTTAAGTCCTTTTTTGTTGAACGAGGAAATAAACATTCGTTCAAAGCCCAGTTTTTCCGCTTCGGAAATTCTTTGGTCTATCCGGGTTACAGCTCTGATTTCCCCGCTAAGGCCGACTTCTCCGGCAAAGCAGCTTTTTTGGTCGATAGCGGTATCTTCATTACTGGATAATACGGAGGCAATAACGGCCAAATCAAGAGCAGGGTCGTCTACACGGATACCTCCGGCTATGTTTAGGAATACATCTTTTGTTGAAAGCCGGAAGCCGCTGCGTTTTTCAAGCACAGCCAATAGCATGTTTAACCGGCGCAGATCGAAGCCGGTAGAAGAACGCTGAGGTGTGCCGTAAGCTGCATTGCTGACCAATGCCTGTATCTCGATCAGCATGGGGCGAAGCCCTTCGATAGTAGCTGCTATAGCAATACCGCTCATGTCTTCATCCCTTTGAGAAAGAAGAATTTCCGAAGGATTATCCACCTCCCGTAATCCGGTTCCCAACATTTCATATATTCCCAACTCAGAAGTAGAGCCAAAGCGGTTTTTGACAGACCGGATAATCCGGTAACCATAATTGCGGTCGCCTTCAAACTGTAGCACGGTGTCTACCATATGCTCGAGCACTTTTGGTCCTGCCAGGTGACCTTCTTTTGTTATATGTCCGATCAAAAAGACCGGGATTCCACTGTTTTTTGCAAACTTATGCAATTCCGAAGCTGATTCCCGGATTTGTGAAATACTCCCTGCTGAGGATTCCAATTGAGATGTTGTTATGGATTGGATGGAGTCGATTATTAAGATGGCCGGATCTACCTCATCCATAAAACTGAATATTTCATCAGTCTGTGTTGATGTAAGTATGTATGTATCTTTATTGCGTGCGCCGATGCGTTCGGCCCGCATTTTTATCTGCTGTTCGCTCTCCTCGCCGGAGACATACAACACTTTTTGTCCACTAAGCCTGAGGGCAACCTGAAGCATCAGCGTGGATTTTCCTATACCGGGCTCTCCTCCCACAAGTACTATTGACCCCGGAACAATACCACCTCCGAGAACCCTGTTTAATTCTTTGCTGGAAGAAGAAATTCTGCTTTCAGTAGAATATGTGATCTCATCAATTTTTTGTGGGTAAACGCGATGGCTTTTTTCCTGAGTTTTGGTGCTGCCGGACTTTTCCTTTTGGATTATTTCTTCTACATAAGTGTTCCATTCTCCGCAGGACGGGCATTTTCCAATCCATTTTGGGGACTGGGCACCACAGTTTTGACAGAAATATGCTTTTTTTACTTTGGCCATAATATCGTTTTTACGAAATTACAAAAAAGATGAGTTCTTTTTTGGGTTCATAAAATCTTTATGCCTCAATAATACAGACTAAAATAAATAAGGCAAGAGCGATTAAAAGCAGAGGGGCAAACGTATATTGGAGATCACGAACTTTCTTTTTTTATTTTCTCAATTATACCGGAAGTTGAAAACCCCTTTACCAAATCGATGGTTTTGACTTCTCCACCCTGCCCGGTAACAATATCGTAACCTACGATATCAGCGGCTTTATAATCTTTCCCTTTTACCAGAACATCCGGTTGCACTGCTTTGATCAGCTCGTAAGGGGTATCTTCATCGAACAATACAACATAATCCACAAACTGCATAGCGGCAAGCAATAAGGCCCTGGAGTTCTGCCGGTTCAGAGGTCGGTTTTCTCCTTTCAGACGACGTACGGAGTTATCCGAATTTAAGCCGATCATAAGCAGATTGCCAAAGTCTGCAGCCTTGCTTAAATACTCTACATGTCCGTGATGCATAATATCAAAACAACCATTGGAGAAAACCATTTTTTTGCCGGATGTTTTGGCTTTCGCGGCAATAGTAGAGGCCTGGTCCCATGTGATAATTTTTTGTTGTATTTTTTGCAGATGATTCATGAGTGATAATTTTCAGAAAGTATTTTACGATGATATGATACAGGATCATTGTGATTTTACGGATGATTTTTGCATATATTTTCTGTTAATAATGGGTAATAAAATTAAAGAAAATATTCCAAAAGCAACAATCATTACATTTTGAGCGGACCAGGTAATCCAGCCCAAAGCATAACCTTTAACTTCCGTGATGCCGTAAATAAAGAGTGTCTCGGCTACGATAGCCGGATATACACCAATCCCTCCCTGAACAATCATAATGCCAATCGACCCGAAGATCAAAACCGACAAGCCGGCTCCATAACTTAAGCCTGCTGTCTCGGGCATACTGAAAAAACAAAGATAGACCATCAAAAAATACATCAACCAGATTAAAAATGTATACAAGATAAAGAGCCCTGTTTTTTGGAGCAAAAACACAGATTTTAACCCTTCTATAAAACCTTTGACGATGTTTTTTATTTTTATATAAAATCTGGCATGCCGGAAAAAACTTCGCACGATAACCCCTATTGTAATAATTGCAGCTATAGAAATGCCTGCAATCCAAAGTTGGGTGGTATTGTGTCCAACAGCTGTTAATTTTTGAGACACAGGATCAAAGACATGTGTATTCACATAGTTGGCTAATTGACTCCAGAAAATCCAAAGGTTGATAAAAAACAGCAATAAAAAAAAGATCATGTCTACTGATCTTTCGGCAATAACGGTTCCAAATGATTTGTTTACAGGTATCTTTTCGTATTTATTTAAGATACCGCAACGGGTGACTTCTCCAAGCCGTGGTAAAGCGAGATTGGCAAGGTAACCAATCATAACAGCTAAAAACGTATTAAAATGTCCGGGGTTATATCCTACGGGCTTCAAAAGCAAGCGCCATCGTTCTGCACGGAATAGATGAGCCAGAGCACCGACTAAAATCGATAATAATACCCAGGAATAATTCGCTTGCCTGAGCGATAAAATAATCTCTTGCCGCTCCTCAGGACTAAGCTGTTTTAGAAATATCCAGATAAAGAAGAATCCTATTGAGAGAAAAAAGGCAACTTTCAGTATGGTGAATATTCGCTTTTTCAATTGCTAATGGATTTTATTGTTTTCATCCGGGAATTTGATAATAGGTTTAAAATCTTTGGCTTCTTCAAAAGGCATCATAGCATAAGACAAAATAATGATGACATCACCGACAAGAGCTTTTCTGGCTGCCGGCCCGTTCATGCAAATTTCTCCCGTGCCTCTTTCGCCTTTGATGACATATGTGATCAGACGCTCTCCGTTATCAACGTTAACTACTTGAACTTTTTCATTTTCAATTATGTTGACTGCATCCATTAGATCTTCATCTATGGTGATGCTGCCAATGTAATTTAAGTCTGCTTCAGTTACTTTGGCTCTGTGAATTTTTGATTTTAATACTTCAATCTGCATAGATTACAAAATTAAGAAAATAGTACAATATTATCGATTAATCTTACTTGTCCCAGAAAGACAGCCAGGCATAAAATACAACGATTTGTGTCACTCCATTGTTCAATAGGTTCCAGCGTATCCATATCAACAATTTCAAAATATTCCGGTTGTAGCCTGCTTATTTTGTTTAATTCATTGAGACCCCAGGATTTCATCTCTGCCGGCGTTTGAAATTGATTGATGTTGTCTTTGGCTGCGGTTATTATTTTATAAATGTTCGGGGCAATTTTCCTTTCTTCAGGAGTTAGCCGTGAGTTTCTTGAACTTCTTGCCAACCCGTCCGGTTCTCTGGATATCGGAACAGAAACAATGTCGATATCCAAAGAAATCATATCAACAAGTCGGCGAATGATTTGCAGCTGTTGAAAATCTTTCTTTCCGAAATAAGCTTTATCCGGTTGAATAATTTCAAAAAGCTTGCGAACAACGATTGCTACTCCGTTGAAATGACCGGGCCTGAACTTACCTTCCATAACTCTTTCCAGATTACCAAAATCATACTGATCAGTAACCGGCTCAGGATACATCTCTTCAGTAGATGGGGCAAATACATAATCACATCCTTCTGCTTGCATTTTTTGCAGATCCGCATCCAGATTACGTGGGTAGTTGTTCAAATCTTCGGCATTATTAAACTGGATCGGATTAACAAAAACCGAACATACTAAAACATCATTTTCCTCTCGTGCTTGTCTTAATAATGATAAATGACCTTCATGTAAAGCACCCATAGTAGGAACAAATCCAATGCTTTTCTGCAGTTTTTTTTCTGCATTTAATGCCGATTGAATTTGTTGTATTTTTTCTAATGTTTTCATAGTCAATATTGTGTGATAAGTTCACCAGCTTAAATATCTATTTTAAAAACGGGGGGTAAAGCTAAAAGGAAAAAATTGAATTTCTCATAAATTTTTGCTATTTTTGCATCTTTCTATAATCTAATTCATCATAATATTATGACTAAGGCAAGAGTATTGTTTGTTTCGCAAAAAATTACACCTTTTCTTCCTGAAGACCACATGAGTAAAATCGGTCGTTTTTTACCACAGGGAATACAAGAAAGCAATAAAGAAATCAGAACTTTTATGCCACGGTTTGGCCTTGTTAATGAGCGTCGTAACCAACTGCATGAAGTAATTCGTCTGTCCGGAATGAATCTTATTATCAATGATATTGATCATCCTTTGATCATTAAAGTTGCATCAATTCAATCTGCACGAATGCAAATTTATTTCATTGATAACGAAGAATACTTCCAGCGAAAAGCTCTTTTCCATGATGAGGAAGGAAATTTCTTTGAAGATAATGATGAACGGGCGCTTTTTTATTCCAAAGGGGTTATTGAAACAGTGAAAAAGCTTGGCTGGGTGCCGGATATTATCCATGTTCATGGATGGATATCTAGCCTGGTTCCTTTATATATCCGTGTTATTCAGAAAGATAATCCGATTTTTTCAGACGCGAAAATAGTCACTTCTCTTTATGATGATGGATTTAGTGAAGAGTTAAATCCTAAATTTATTGATAAGCTTAAATTTGACGGATTGAAAGATAAAGATTTGAAACACTATAAGAAGCCCAATTACGTTAACCTTATGAAGTCTGCGATTGATCATTCTGATGGACTGATTATGGGAAGTGAAAAAATCAATCCGGAACTCGAAAAATATGCTAAAGACAGTAAAAAGCCTATGCTTGATTTCCAGTCTGAAGAGAATTATATTAAGGCATATAATGAGTTTTACGATAGATTTTTATCAGACGATTAACCGACAAAATAAATTAAACCCGAGAAGTCGCTTATTTATGCCAAAACATTTTTTTCAAATCAGTGCTATTGGTCTTACCATTGCTATGATTTTTCTATTACAATCTTGTGAAGAACCGGAAGAAATTGGGAAGGACCTGGTACCTGGTCAGGACAATCTCAATGTAGAAAAGGTTGACTCCACCACCATACATGCGTTTTCTTATGGCGAAGATTCTCTTCAGACAAGTGATCCGCAGGTTGTTCTTGCCGGAAGCTACAGAGACGAAAAGTTCGGACAGACTAATGCTTCATTCTACACCCAATTGCGAATGACTTCCACAAGTTTGGATTTTGGTGTGAATCCGGTAGCAGACTCCATAGTACTTACGATACCTTACCATAGTTATTATGGAGATACTACACAAAGCCAGCAGTTTGAAGTTTTTGAACTGGCTGAATCGCTAAATAATGACTCAACATATTATTCTGATGAGCAGACGGATATCGTTCAAACCCCAATTGGTCAACAAACAATTACACCAAAGCCCCGAACTTCTGTTGTCGATAATGGAGATACCTTACCTCCTTTGATGAGGATTAAACTGGATCATTCATTGGCTGAACGATTTATTAACGCCGGTTCCTCTGTCTTTGTGGATAATAAAACATTTTTGAATTACTTTAAAGGGATTTACGTTAAACCTGTTGAAAATACAGGAGATGGATCTATTCTTTCTTTTAATCCCTATTCCAGCAATGCGAATATGACGCTATATTACCACAATAATGGACAGGATAGTTTAAGCACAAGCTTCTATATGTCTGATTTAAGCGCCAAATATTCGTACTTTGAGCATGATTTTACAACCGGAAGTAATGCATTGCAGCAGCAAGTAGTGCAGGAAGATACGATAGCGCCTATACAGTCATTATTTGTACAGTCCATGGCTGGTGTCAATATAAAAGTTCGCTTTCCACATTTTGATGATTGGAAAAAGAAAGATATAGCTCTCAATAAAGCTACACTGGTCTTGAAAACGGATCCTAACGACAATACAGCGGATACATATCAAGAGCCGCCACGGTTAGGTATGGCAAAAGTTACTGAGGACGGAAATCTTGAACTCTTAACAGATTTTGTTGTTTCTTCTGATGTCTTTGACGGTTATTTTCATGAAAACCGCAATGAATATCGATTTGTCATTACCCGTCATATGCAGGAAATATTGAATGGTGAAGAAGATTATGGATTAATCATTGTGTCGGATCGAAGAAGCAGCAATGCATACAGGGCCGTATTAAATGGGCCACAGGCTCAAAATAACCCAATGCAACTGGAATTAATTTATACGAAACTGGATTAGTACAAATCTAAATATATCTTTTTATGTGCGGAATTGTTGGATATATCGGGAAAAAACAAGCTTACCCAATACTTATCAATGGCTTATACAGGTTGGAATACAGAGGGTATGACAGCGCAGGCGTAGCTATTGTCAATAAAGACTTGAAATTATACAAGACAAAGGGTAAAGTAGCTGATCTTGAAAAACATGTGCAGGGTCAGGATGTTAGCGGAAATGTGGGTATAGCGCATACGAGATGGGCTACTCATGGTGAACCTAACGATGTTAATGCTCATCCTCACTATTCTCCCTCCGGGAAAATGGCTATGATTCACAATGGAATCATTGAAAATTATGCTGCTTTAAAAGAAGAGTTGACCAATCGTGGTTATACCTTTACCAGTGATACAGATACAGAGGTCTTAATCCATCTGATTGAGGATATAAAAGTTAATGAAAAAGTGGATGTTGTAGAAGCGCTTCAGACAGCATTGAATCAGGTTGTTGGTGCTTATGCCATTGTTTTGATTTCCGAAGACGAACCGGATACGCTAATTGCTGCCCGTAAAGGTAGCCCTTTAGTCGTAGGTGTAGGAGATGGAGATTTTTACCTTGCTTCTGATGCAACTCCCATCGTAGAGCATACGAAAGATGTCGTATACCTGAATGATGAGGAAATTGCTATATTGAAACCAGGCAGCGATTTGCAAATACGTACAATTTCCAATCAGGTAAAAACACCTTATCTGGAAAAGTTAGAAATGAGCCTGTCTGCGATAGCCAAAGGCGGTTTTCCGCATTTTATGCTGAAAGAAATATATGAACAACCACGTTCCATACGTGATAGTATGCGAGGCAGAATCAGCGTAGATAAGGATATTGTTTCCCTGGGTGGACTCAAAGACTATGAAGATAAGCTTGTGAATGCCAAGCGTATTATTTTAGTGGCTTGCGGAACATCTTGGCATGCCGGGCTTGTAGGTGAATATATGCTGGAGTCTATGGCCCGCATTCCGGTGGAAGTAGAATATGCTTCCGAATTCCGGTACCGGAAGCCGGTGATTTATGAAGATGATGTTGTTATTGCCATTTCCCAGTCCGGAGAAACAGCAGATACTATAGCTGCTATTACCATGGCAAAAGAAAAGGGAGCAACTATTCTTGGTATTTGCAATGTTGTAGGTTCAACAATTGCGCGTATCACAGATGCGGGTTCGTTTACTCATGCGGGTCCGGAAATAGGAGTGGCTTCTACCAAAGCCTTTACTGCTCAGGTTGTTATTCTAGTGCAAATGGCTTTGATGATCGCTAAGAAAAAGGGAAGCATTACCAAGAGCCAGTTCCATGAAATGGTATATCAACTGGATATGATACCTTCAAAAATTGAAGAAGCACTAAAGGTAAATGATTTGATCAAAGAGATATCAGAAAAATATAAGAATTCTCCCAATGCACTTTATCTGGGACGAGGAGTTAATTATCCGGTAGCCCTGGAAGGTGCCTTGAAATTAAAAGAAATCTCGTATATCCATGCCGAGGGATATCCGGCTGCTGAAATGAAACACGGCCCTATTGCATTGATTGATGAAGATATGCCTGTTGTGGTTATTGCCACAAAATATGGCACATACGATAAGATTATCAGTAACATTCAGGAAGTGAAAGCACGAAAAGGAAAGATTATCGCTGTGGTTACCAAAGGCGATAAAGAAGTGCGTAAGATGGCGGATTATGTCATTGAAATACCCGAAACCGATGAGATGCTTGTGCCTTTAGTGGCCACTATTCCTTTGCAATTGCTGTCTTATCATATTGCTGTGTTGAGAGGTTGTAATGTTGACCAACCCAGAAACCTTGCAAAGTCTGTAACAGTGGAATAGTTCAAGGACTGCAAAAATAGCTGCTGTCCCAAAAATTTTCTATTTTTGATCTTAGCAAATTAGAAATGTTTTTGGGACAGTTTTTTTTTGAACAAATTTCTCTGCTATTCATTTAACATATATCATTCACTTGTAAAAATAAAAAGGGTTACTTTTTGTTTATAATGTTCATTAGAGTCTGTCAATAAAGTCAGTGTCTGGTTTATAATGTTCGAGTTCAAAGCCTGCCCCGCATTTATCGGGGGCTTGCGAAGTTTTTTATCATCAGGAGTCCCGATTGAAACATCGGGATGACTGTGATAAAAAACGAGCGTAACGCAGAA
>JAIPBW010000017.1 GCA_021738505.1 Bacteroidales bacterium
GCGTTAATTGGTGTGTAATTAGAGAAATTAGCGGACAAACAACGAACACATTCAATGAGACTCATTTTTCGGAATCCGCCGGTAGGCGGAGAACCGAAAGATGTAAGTCGAATTAATCCCGATGAGGTTACGAAATCGGGAGAACAACGAACAAATTTTTAATCATATGAAACCTCCATGGCGAGGCTTTCGGCACACAGGAGGATGATTAAAGGGGTTGAGCGAGTTGGATAATGCAAAGAAAAGAATGTCATTAGTAGTCATTGGTAGTCATTAGTAGTCATTGGTTGTCATTGATGGTCATTTTCTATACTTCTGTGTCCGGCTACTGTCAAATATAACCGTCTCAAAAAGCCCTTAAGTAGATAATTTAGAGTATAGTAAAGCAAAATGACGCGCGAAGCGCAAATGACCTTGGTGAAACAGAAAAAGGTTTCACAAGGTAAACTACAAATGACATCCGTCGAAGACGGATAAATGAAGCGAAGCAAATGACAGTACGAGACAAAAGCAAGAAAACATAATAATGACATTATCAATATTTTGAAAATTTTAAACATATGAATCTAGTCCTTCCTGAAGTATAAACAGAAGATTTAGACACGAACTAAAGCATAAAAAAACGCCGGAAAAAGATTTTTTTTCCGGCGTAAATATTAAATTGGAAATATTAATTATAATTTTTGTATTTCTTGTAAAATTTCCATTCCGCGGTGAATCGCTTTCTCGTTATCCGGGATCATGTGGTGGTAGCGCTTGGGTAGTGATTTTTTAAGTCCTTCCACAACATCATCCATTTTCACTAGCTCTTTGAGTTTAACATAAGCTCCCAAAACAATCATGTTAAAGACTTTGGCCATTCCAATCTTGGATGCTTCATCAGTAGCATCCACACGATAAATGTTAATGTCTTTACGTTCGGGATGGCGTGTTATGCCGTTGCCGTCATATAATAACAATCCACCGGGTTTTACCGATTCTTCGAATTTATCCATGGATTGTTGGTTTAAAATGATAGCCGTATCAAAGGTATCAAGGATAGGAGAGCTAATGCGGTCATCACTAAGGATCACAGTTACGTTGGCTGTTCCGCCACGCATTTCGGGCCCGTAAGATGGCATCCAGGATACTTCTTTGCCTTGCATCATGGCTGAATAAGCTAATATTTTACCCATGGAAAGAACACCCTGGCCGCCAAAACCGGCTATGATTAATTCTTCAGTCATTGTTTCAATGTTTTTAGTTCAACGTTGATTATTTTTCTTCAGGCACTTTAATATCACCCAAAGGATAAAAAGGAAACATATTTTCCTCCATCCATTCATTTGCTTTATTGGGCGTCATTTTCCAACCGGAGTTGCAGTTGGACACAATCTCTACTACTTGTGTGCCTTTTTTCTCCTGTTGGTATTGAAATGCCTTTTTCAGGGCTTTTTTGGCTTTCCGTGCTTTTCCTGGTTTATGTACAGCCTGACGTGTTACATAATGCGTGCCTGGCAGTTGAGCTACCAGTTCCGTCATTTTTAACGGATTACCCATCATTTTCAGGTCGCGTCCATAAGGGGAAGTCGATGACTTCATGCCTTCCAGCGTTGTTGGGGCCATCTGGCCTCCGGTCATACCATAAATACCGTTATTTACAAAAACAATGACAATGTTTTCGCCTCGGTTACAGGCATGGATCGTTTCAGCCGTACCAATGGCAGCTAAATCCCCATCACCCTGATAGGTGAAAACCGCATGGTCTTCATAAAGTCTGCTTATAGCTGTTGCTAAAGCCGGAGCTCTTCCGTGTGCTGCTTCCTGGAAGTCAACATTGAAGTAGTCATAGGCAAGCACTGAACATCCTACCGGAGCTATTCCAATAGTTTTTTCTTGTATGCCCAGTTCTTCAATAACTTCAGCGATTAAGCGGTGTGCTGTTCCGTGTCCGCAGCCCGGACAATAGTGCAGCACCTTGTCCGTCATGACTTCGCTTTTCTTATAAACTAAATTTTCCGGTTGTTTTATATCTTCCATGATTAACCTCCTATGAAATTTTTACGTACTGCTTCGATAATTTCTTCGCCTGAAGGTATGATACCTCCCAATCGTCCGAAGTGCTCAGCAGGTACTTTTCCGTTTACAGCCAGTTTGACATCTTCAATCATCTGACCGGCGCTCATTTCTACCGATAACATACCCTTAACCTGTCCGGCAAGTTCTGCTAATCGTTTTTTAGGGAAAGGAAATAAGGTAATCGGGCGTAATAAGCCTAATTTTATTCCTTCTTCCCGTGCTTGAGAAACCGCTTTTTGTGCAATTCTTGCACTGGTACCGTAGGCAATGAGCAGATATTCAGCATCTTCACACTGTAGCTCTTCGAAGCGTACTTCTTTTTCTTCCAGTTCTTTATATTTTGCCTGGATTTTGTGATTGACTTGCTCCTGTTTTGTGGCATCCAACTCAAGTGAGGTGATTACATTATGATCGCGGTCAGGCGTTTTTCCTGTCGTCGCCCACGGACATTGTTTGATCACTTCTTCATGGCTTCTGCGTTGCTTCTCTTCGGTCAATTCTACTTTTTCCATCATCTGGCCAATAGCACCATCGGATAGCAACATAACAGGATTACGATATTTAAAGGCCAGTTCGTAACCAAGTTCTACAAAATCATACATCTCCTGTACCGATGAAGGGGCAAGGGTGATGAGTTTATAATCACCATGACCGCCACCTTTCACAGCCTGGAAATAATCGGATTGTCCGGGTTGAATTGTGCCCAGTCCGGGGCCACCTCTAACAACGTTGAGAACTAAACAGGGGAGTTCAGCACCAGCGATATAGGAAAGGCCTTCTTGTTTTAGGCTGATGCCAGGAGAGGAGGAAGAGGTCATTGCCATCTTGCCAGCGCCTGCAGCGCCATAAACCATGTTGATGGCCGCTACTTCACTCTCTGCCTGCAAGACAACCATGCCTGTGCGTTCATGAGGCTTTTCGGACATCAGATGTTCCATTACTTCACTTTGTGGTGTAATGGGATATCCGAAATATCCATCGGCCCCGGCACGAATTGCGGCTTCTGCCACTGCTTCGTTACCTTTCATTAATCGGAGTTCTTTCTTCATGCCTTAAGATATTTTTGTTTTTTAACTTGTTTTTTTCTTGTAAACGGTGATTACACCATCAGGACAAACCGTTGCGCAGTTGGCACAGCCAATGCAGGCATCGTTTTGTTTAATAGCATAGTGAAATCCCTTTGCGTTTACTTCTTTTGACATTGCAATCGTGTCTGTAGGACATGCTGGTATACATACCTCGCAACCTTTACAGCGCTCTATATCGACTACAATATCACCTTTTGCTTTAGCCATATCACGATAATTATTTATATGTTTTTTACTAAACTTTAATTGTTTCTTACAATGCACGAAATTAGCAAAAAAAAATGAATTATTGCTTATTTTGAGTATAAATTAATGGGGGATCGTGGAGTCAGGCGCTAAATGGCAGTTTTCAAAAGCTTTATTGTTTGCGAATTAACAATAAAAATTAATTTTCTATAACTGCCTTGAATAATATAATGTAGTTTGTCTTTTTACTTGATAATGACTTTTAACTGAGGGTTTTGATTCTGAGGGTTGAAGGGAATACGCGTTGTTTGATCTACTTTTAAAATCTCCAGATTATCCAAATCGCCTAATTGCATTGGGATTTCCAGCATGTGTCCGCTGTTGGCAATGTCCAATTCACGCAAATTACGGCATTCCACAAGACGATAAGGTAGATGATGAAGATCGTTCTTGCCGATCGTGAAATAGCGTAAATTTTTCAGGTTACCAATACTCTCGGGTATTTTCTTTAAATTGTTATGGGCCAGATTTAGTTCTCTTAGCTTTGTTAAATTTCCTATGCTTGAAGGTAATTGTTCCAGATCGTTGAATTTGACGGACAAATATTTAAGGTTTTCTAATTTTCCGATTTCCTCAGGCAAAGATTTTAAATTATTCCCATCCAAGACTAAATGTTGCAGGTTTTTAAGGTTTCCGATTTCTTTGGGAAGACTATCAATATTTTTCCTGTGTAAGATGAGCTTTTCTGCAGATTTAGAATTGGCCAGAGCGTTTTCGAGATTAGTGTACTTCTTACTTCTTTTCTTGTGTGTGAAATGAGCCAGATCAATACGAATTCCTGCCTGGAAGTTTGAGTAGTCCATATAACTGAGCGGCAATGTATATTCAAATGAAACCTGAATGTCATTGATCGGTTCAAAACTAATCCCTGTCAAGACCTCAACCTGAGAAGAAAATCCGGTGGTAGGATGTCGCATCAGATTAGCAAAATAGCTAAAGCTATTGGTTTGATAATAAGAGTCTAATAATGCAGAATATTGTACTCCACCTGTGATATCAACCCCTTTGAAAAGTTGATACTGGCCTATGAGTTTAATGTCAGTGTACTGATTTCTGTATTTGTAATAAGGGGCCAGGTTATTAGCGCCGCGGGCTGATACTTGTATAATGCTGTATGCCCGTATTTTTTTATTGAAACGATAACCGAAATGAAAGCCCAAAAAAGGCGTTGTAACTCTTTGTTCCTGTATCGTGTCGATATCAAGTAATGAAAAATTAGCACCACCGCTTAATCCCCACGAAAAAGTGCTTTGCTGCTGCGTTTGAGAATCCTCTTGCGCTTGAATCCTGGTGGAAATAAGAAAAAGTACAATAAGTAGGAATGTCAAAGTTTGTTTCATAGATCAACTTTATTAACTCATGAATTATCTTATAGTTTGTAGTAATAACTCAAAATTTATTGTTTTTGTTTAACGTTTTATATTTTGCTCATATTCAGGTTGTTAAAAGTTTTAAGGTTTTGCTTCGGTCGTTATAAAAATACGTGTTTTAATGGAATACATTTAAAATTTTTCAAAAACTCCGGTACCAAAAAGTGCATAATCATATTTTACGGGATCGCGGGCATCAAGTTTCCTTAAGTTTTGGGTAATTTCTTCAACAGCTTTCCAGTCGTTTGTTTTTCGTTCCAGCAATCCCAACTTTCTGGCTATGCGAGCTGAGTGTACATCCAAAGGAAGGTAAAGCTCAGAAGAGGAAATACTATCCCATAATCCGAAGTCGACCCCAAGATCATCTTTCCGTACCATCCACCGGAGAAACATATTTAGTCGTTTGGCTGTGCTGCCCTTTAAAGGATCGGCAATATGTTTTTGTGTGCGTGATTGGTGCGGAAGTGAAAAGAATTCTTTTTTAAAACCGGATATCATTAAAGGGACTGATTGATACTTTTGGAATAATCGACCAAAATAATCTCCAAGCGTCTTGTTGTTTGTATACAAATCGTTTAAAGCCTTCACAAAATGGCGTGCATCGGTGCCATTGAATGTGCGGTGAACAAAACTATCAAGGCGTAAAAGGTCTTTATCATCCGCATGAAGGATGAATTCATATGGAGCCATATCCATGCGCTCCATTAAATCTTTGGACTTTCGGATGATTGTCGGGCGTTGTCCCCAGGCAAAAATGGAAGCAAAGAAGCCGGAAATCTCAATGTCCTGCTGTTTTTTGAAGAGATGAGGAATTTGAACCGGATCATACTGAATAAATTTGGGTTGGTTATATTGAACCAGTTTTGCTTCCAAATATTCTTTTAGCTCATCTGTGTACATTCGTTGAAATTATTGTTCCCCTTTAAGCAATATTGATCACTCAAAAGCAGTAATTAAAGCCTTGATACATGCCTAAAAGAAAAGCGTTGAATATTTGACGAACAGGAAGTTATACTTGATACCGCACATAATC
This sequence comes from Bacteroidales bacterium, assembly GCA_021738505.1. Taxonomy (GTDB): domain Bacteria; phylum Bacteroidota; class Bacteroidia; order Bacteroidales; family PWNQ01; genus PWNQ01. The sequence goes on from JAIPBW010000017.1 coordinate 5,796, forward strand.
CAATACCAATGCAATATCATCTTCATTAACACCATGTTTTATAAGATGTTTTTTATCGTCTTTAAAAGCTTCCAGAAATGCTTTAAAATCATTATTTCGTGCGCGTATGCTTTCAATATATAATTGGCTGGCTTTTTCTTTTTGCCCCTGACAAAATGCAATATGCCCGGCGTTCATATAATCATACTTTGTGGCTTCTTTTTCCATCAATCGATTGATATATTCTTCTGCTTGTTTGAAATTGCCTGTTGCCAGAGAGCACCATGACAGAGGCCTCCATATATGGTAATTGTCCGGAGATAATTCTTCTGCCTTGAAATAATATTCCATGGCTTCCGTGTAATTTTCCATATCTAAATAGGTATGACCTAAATGCACTTTAATAAAAATATCTTCTTGTGCTAATTTCTCTGCTTGCAGATAAATGTCTATTGCCTTTTCCGGTTGATTATTCAAGCGGTAGCATTGGGCCAGTTTTTTTAAGTTCCATAAACGATTGGTCTCAAAAAGCTCAGCTTTACTATAATAATCTATAGCTTTATCATATTTTTCCTGTTTTTCACAGGAGTAGGCCAGTTTTTCAAATACTTCCTGATGTTCTGTTAATTTTTCATTAAGTAGTTTTTCGAAAACCTCTTCGGCCTTGTCAAAGTGTTTCTTTGAAAAATAATATTCCGCAATAGTGCGTGTAATTTCCTGTTTTTTAACGATCTTAGGGTAGAAGTCCTTGTTGTAAAAATCCATGCGATAGCTGAAAATATCATCCAGCTCCGTGTGCATCGGATGCAATTTAAAAAACCGGTAAAGGTCTTGAATGTATTGAGTGATAATTTTTTTACTTTGACCGCTTTGATCAATTAGATTTTCACTATCCGAAACTTCTTTCATTTGTTGGAATTCAGCCTGCATCATGTTTCCCATCATTTGCTTTTGTTGATCGGGAAGGTGTTTGAGATTCAGCACAAAGGAATATTTGTCTGAATTGCACATATGATGGGAGTCTGCAATAGATTCAATTAAGCCTGACGGGTCTGAAAATGCATTCTCATTAGCCAAAGATTCTTCAGCGATAGGATTATGATTGTAAAACGGAAGAAACCAGTTGGGGATCCGGTTGAAAAATGCAAAATGTTTAAGTCGTGCAAATGTGGCCATAAACACGTCATTGCCTTCCATTTGCATATCTGTGAGTTCCTGCAGTTTGTCCATCAACCCCGGGGAGTCTTCAAAAAATTCCTGCCAGTCCGGGTTTTGATCTTCCAGGTTTTCTTCTCCTAAGATTTTATCTAAGTTCAGCTTTTCCTGTATCTTGGGTTGTAACTTCAAAAGCTCAGGCATGATTTCGTCCTGAAGCTTTTTGGTCACGCGGTCTGTATCTTTGGCTTTAAGTAATTGAATGATGATGTTTTCCGACTCGTTATCAAACGGATTTTGCTCATATTCAATATCCAGTCGGTTTAGTATCTCGGGATACAAAAACATCCGTTTGTTATGTCTGAATAATGCCAGTAAAATTCCGACTAAAGCCCGCTGGTAATTTTGATTTTCCTGAAGGTTATAAATATCAAAAAGCAGATGGAATTTCACGGAATCAAAATTTCGCAAAAGACTTAAAGTGATTGCCGATACCAATGTAGAGCGCTCATACCACTCCAGGTCTTCCCCCTGAAATAACTTATTCACCAGCTCTTTTTCGTTTTCACTGTATTGATCCGTAAGCCACAGGGTATCAAAAATATGGTCCAGCGCTATATCCCGGGGAGAACGTTCCTGCGGCTGTTGTTCTTCCTGGCTTAAAATGTCATCAACCGTGGGGCCGGAAGTGAGTTTCTGAAGCGCATTTTCAATACCTGAACCCGGGGTAACCTGGTCTTTTTGCAGGCGCTCCACACGGTAGCGGTATGCGGAGCCGTTTTCCAAAAGTAAACTTTGCTTGACACGATCAGCCAGTTCTATAACCGATCGTAATGTGTTGTTGTATATTTGTTGTTGCTGTGGATCATCAATGCCTGATATTGCATATTTTAAGATGTTACTGTAAGTTTCTGAAATATGCTCCCATTCGTTTTTAAAAGCTGAAACACTGGTCTGGGCGATCATTTTATCCAAAAGATCCAGAGCCTCTTTGATGCGTTTGCGTAGTACAAGATCACAAATCAGATTATATTTCTTGATGATATTTTGCGTTTCCATAATGATAAATTTGTGTTTTGAGCGCAAAAACTATTCCGCTATACTTTTCTGTTAATCTGTCATGGTTTGCGGAAAATTCCCATCCTCAATCATGCTTAGATAAATTTTGCGCGGGACCCAGGCATCTGTGGCAGCATATTTTATTTGAGCACTCGTTAATTGAGTGCGTTCCCAGTTGCTAACCTGCTGACCTTTGCTTATTCTGACATTTAAAACAGTGGCAGCTAAATACTTTAAGCTGCTTTGTTTGTATTCTTTTTTCTGAAAATATTTACTGAGATCAACAAATCCTTTGGGGGTGAACGGCTTTAGTTCTTTAAGGCCCTGAAGGTCATCATCCAAACCAACACCGATTTTTAAAATTTCCGGATTTTCAAAAATGGAAATAAGCTTGTCAGGAATTTTAAAAAAATTGATACGAAATAAATATACTTTATTGCGTGTTGCTAATTGAATTAGTGAGACAGGATTGATATTTCCTTTCTTGAAGGAAGGTTTTCGCTCTGTGTCAATACCAATAATCGTTTCGTTATATAATTCGTTGATGGCCTCAGGGATGTCTTCGTTTTTTTCAATTACGATAGTCTCACCCTCATAATAATATAAATCTAAATGTTGGATGTCTTCTTTAGAAATTTCCTCGTACGGAGTTGTCATGGCGTCATTATTTAATATAAAAGTTAACGTTACTGGATTGTTTTCATTGTATAGAAACTTCTTTCCCCCGAATAGTTGCTTTGACATCTTTTTGATTCCTGAGGTTATCTATTAATATTGATTTTGTTATCATTGATTGTTTCCCCGGAACAAATTGCCAAAGCTTATCGAACAAATTTTACCGTACCTTTTTTGATTGCAATATCAATACGCATTATGTATGAATAAATTCTTCTCAAATAGGAGTGGACAATAGGAGTGCATCCTTCAGCATCTTCTATTAACTCATGAAGAAATTGTAACTTTGCAAAAAATAGAGCAAATGCGCTTCCAACATGGAAAAATAGCAACGATATCTTTTGGTCATTTTACTCATGATGTTTACACAGCATTTTTATCCACTATGTTGCCTAAGATTATTCAGAATCTGGGTATAAGTCATGGCCTGGCCGGTATATTATTTTTTACTCAACGCTTACCTAATGCATTTAATTTCTTAATCGGAGTTTGGGCTACGCGGATAAAATCACGTTATTTTGTGATCTTAACGCCTTCTATAACGGGCATTGGGATGAGTTTTTTAGGAATGGCCCCTAATTATGTCACTTTATTAATCATATTATTGACGGTGGGTGTTTCCAATACCTTTTTTCATGTTCCCAGTCCGGTGATGATACGTAAGGTAGCAGGCGAGCGGGTAGGACTGGGGATGAGTTACTTTATGGTGGGAGGTGAAATGGCACGAACGCTAGGGCCGCTGGTTATAGCCGGTGCTGTCTCGCTTTATGGTCTGGAGGGTACCTTCCGGCTGGCCCCTTTTGGAATATTGGCCTCCGGATTGTTGTTTTTCAAACTCAGAGATGTAGATATTCAAAAAGATATTCCGGAGAATAGCTCAAACAAAGACTTTGTGAGAACTTTTAAGAAGTACTCTAAATTTTTTGCTGTCATTATAGGCTTTGTACTTTTCCGGGCTCTTGTTAAATCAGCTTTGACGAATTTCTTACCTACTTATATGAACCCGGATGGAAGTGAAAGTATATGGGTAGGTGGAATACCTTTGGCTATTATGCAGTTTGCCGGTGTTGCCGGAACTTTTCTTGCAGGTACATTGTCCGACAGATTTAGTAAACGCAAGCTTATGGTTCTTTTAGCCATACTTACACCTTTAATGATGTTCTGGTTTACTGTTAATGAAGTCAGCTGGTTGAATTATCCATTATTGATAGTCCTGGGTTTCCTTGTGTTTGCTCCCGGACCTATACTTTTATCCCTGGTTCAGCAAACGGATAGCGAACATCCCGAATTTATAAACGGTGTCTATATGACGATCAATTTTATAAGCGGTTCGCTGGCGGTATTATTGGTTGGATTCCTCTCGGATTTGTTAACTCTGCATACAACCTATATTCTGACTGCAATATTTGGTATCGGGGCAATTCCTTTTGCCATGAAAATAGGCAGTCGTTAATGAATAATATGTGAGCTTATAATTATTCTACTTTTCCAATTCCTTCTGTTTTTTTATTCGGTTGTTCATTAACCGGTGTTTATTCTTTTCCATTTGCTGGAAAAACAAGTAATTGTTTTTCGTAGGCAGCAATATATTTATTTTTGGTATTGGTTTATCTTGTGCTTAAAAACATAAAATCAAATAGTTATACAAGTGCTTCCCAAAACGGGAAAGCATGGTCTTTTTTATAGATAAATTCTTGAAATTAGATTGTCGCTGGTGGTACTTTTGTCAAAAGAACATTTAAACCACCGGAGTCATGAAAAATCAATACTCATTCTTTTACTCACTAGTATTAGTTAAAGCTATCATAGTCAGTGTTATAGTCGGGTTTAATACTGTTAATGCACAGGATATTTTAACTTTTGAAGACAATAGAAAACAAAATCCGATCACTACGCAAACAATGAAAGATTTGCAACCCGAACAACATGTATCGGCTACTAAGAACCATGATATCAGCAATCAATATAGCTTTTCCGGTGCAATGCATTTTGTTTCCCAAAATGAGAATAGAACGTACGATGTTCTTTCCATTCCCGGATACGCTGCGATGAGTGAGCCCGGAAAGCCTGCTTTACCTGTTCATGTTGATAATGTTTTGCTTCCCGGAAATGCAAAAGTCCATATAGAAATTGTCAGTGCTGATACAATTCATCTGAAAGGTTACTACATTAAACCGGCTTTGACGCCTGCTATAGATACAGAAGGAGCTGATGAACCAGAGTTTGTTATAGATCATGATTTATATAACCGGAATGAATTTTTTCCTGCATCTCCTGTATATGTGAACTCTGAAACTATGTTGAGGGGAAATAAAATTGTTTCGGTAGCTGTTGCTCCTATTCAATTTAATCCTGTAACCAAAGCATTAAAAATTTATAAGAATGTAAAATATAAAGTTACGTATCAATCAGGAAAAACCTTTGAAGAGCTACAATACGAAAACAGTAGCCATTACCTTGATATGTATCGCAATATTTCGATTAACGACCAACAAATTCCCAAAACAAGCCAAATTCAGTCTAAAGGCAGTCAGCCGGTAGATTATATAATCGTCACGGATACGGATTATAAGCCGGCAGCAGATACGCTGGCCAAATGGAAAAGCATGCTGGGTTATTCTGTAGATATATTAAGCAGTAATTCCTGGACAGCAGCAATGGTTAAAGATTCGATTCACAGCAGATACAATGGAAGTACAGTAAAGCCTGATTATTTTGTTATTCTTGGCGATCATGAAGATGTTCCGGCCGAAATTCATCAGGCTCCGAATGGAGATGATTTCGGAACGGATTTGTATTATGCTTGCATGGACGGCTCCGGTGATTATGTCCCGGATATGGCTCATGGCAGAATTGCTGTTAGCAATAGTACGGAAGCAATGAATGTTGTACGCAAAATTGTCAATTACGAGAGAGACCCCGTTACGGATCCCGGATTTTATAATAAAGCTTCAAATTGTTCTTATTATCAGGGGTATGAATCCGGAGGAAATACATATACTTCTCGTCGATTTACACATACATCGGAAGAGATTTATAGTTACCTGGATACGAAAGGATATTCTATTGACCGTATTTATGAAGCCGATCAGGGTATAAGTCCGCAATATTATCATGATGGATATTATTCTGACGGCCAGCAAATACCATCGGATTTATTGAAAAGTAACGGCTTTCAATGGGATGGAAATAGTAGTGATATTTCTTCCGGCATAAATGACGGACGTTTTTACGTTTTTCATCGTGATCATGGATATACCGGTAGTTATGGCTGGGCACATCCTCAGTTTTTGCGATATCATGTTAGGAATTTGTCCAATGGGAATAAAACTCCTGTAGTATTTAGTATAAATTGCCATACAGGAGATTTCCTGAAAGCCGAATCTTTTGCTGAGACCTTTTTGCGTCATAGCAACGGAGGCGCTGTTGGAGTCGTTGCTCCTTCTTATTATTCTTATAGCGGTCCCAATGATGGTTTAGCTACCGGATTGATAGATGCGATATGGTCTAATCCCGGATTGGTTTCTGATTTTGGCTCCGGCGGAGTGTCTAATCCTTCGCTAAGTGCACATAATGACATTTATACAATGGGCGATGTAGTTAATCAGGGGCTGATCCGTATGACAGAAACATGGCCGGGATATGGCAGTCAATCTCAATATACCCATGAATTATATCACTATTTTGGCGATCCTGCGATGCGAATCTTTACGGAACAACCGAATGACATTATAGCTCAGGTGCAGGATTCCATATCCGGATTTTCCATACAAATAGATAACGCGAATGCTTCAGATGCTCTTGCTACACTTACTGTTGATGGTCAACTGTTAGCTAAAACAAATTTAACTAATGGCAGTGGAACCCTTAACTTTACTGATAGTATTGAAGGAGAGGCGGTAATTACACTATCTGATCATAATTATGTGCCCTATGTTGAAAGGATACATATTGACAATGTTATTAAAGCCAATCCTCCTGCAGTACAAGCAAAAAATATCAACTTTAGTTCCAATAGCAAAGAGAAGTCTGTTTCTTTGACAATAACATGGGAAAATGGTGATGGGGATCATCGAATTGTAAAGATCAACGATACCGATGAATTTACTGATCCTGTGGATGGAGAGGAATATGATGCGGATAATTATTATCACCATGACGGCGAGCAGGTAGTTTACAAAGGGGATGGTGAGCAAGTAACCGTTTATAATCTGGATGCGAATACGGTATATTGGGTAAGAGTTTATGAATATAATAATGAAGGGAGCTATACAAAATATACAACTACTGAAGAAACAGGAAACCCCAAAAACCAAACGGATACAGAAGAAAGTGCGTTGCCTGTTCAGTTAATCAGCTTTGAAGGACAACAAAAGGCCAGTGACATTAAACTGAGGTGGCAAACAGCCTCTGAAGTTAATAATGATTATTTTAAACTGGAAAAAATTGACCAAAATGCAATCTTTCCTCTTGCCTATATTACTGGTTCCGGAATGTCTAATGAAGTAGTAAAATACCAATATACGGATGAAAATCCCGTAAAAGGAGAAAATTATTATCGGTTGACACAGGTCGATTATGATGGAAGTAAAGAAGTGTTAAAAACCATTGCTGTAAATTATAATACAGAACAAGACCTTACGATCGACAAAATTCAGAAAACAGCAAACAATCTGGTTTTATTTATGAATGGAAAAGCCGAAGAAAACATACAGGTCAGCTTAACTGAAATTGACGGACGATTAGTAAAACAAAGATTGCTTAAGGCTGAAGAGTTAAATGCCGGTTCATTTCAAATGAATATCTCCAACTGCAACCAGGGATACTATATTCTCAGACTTGTCAACAGGAATCAAGCAATCTCCAGAAAAATAGCCGTTTTTGACTAATGGTTGGGGGAATACTTTGTTGAATGTGCGGTAAGTTTTGCAAGTCCATTTTAAGGTCAAGGGATTATCAATATTTACCTTTAGGTAATAAATAGAAAAAGAGCGGTTTGGTTTATGATTGTTCGCATAGATTTTTGAAAGATACTTACTGTATAAGAAATTTAAATGCTCTTCGTGTATCATCAAATTGAATTATTTTAGCAGTTCAATTGAATACTATGCAGTCAAAAAAACCATTAGCAGAGCAATTAAGGCCACAGACGCTGGATGAATATATCGGGCAGGAGCATTTAGCCGGGGCCGGATCGGCTTTACGCAAAGCAATTGATAAGGGGCAAATTCCGTCCATGATATTATGGGGCCCTCCGGGAACGGGAAAAACAACATTAGCCCGAATAATAGCCAATACACTTTTCCGGCCGTTTTACACCCTTAGTGCAGTTAGCAGTGGAGTTAAAGATGTACGGGAAGTTATTACGAAAGCCAAACAGGGAGGCGGAGGGGCTATTTTGTTTATCGATGAAATCCACAGGTTTAGCAAATCCCAGCAGGATTCCTTACTAAATGCAGTAGAAGAAGGCATTGTCACTTTGATAGGTGCAACAACCGAAAATCCCTCCTTTGAGGTCATTAGCCCATTGCTGTCAAGGGCACAGGTTTATGTTCTTAAGCCGCTTGAAGAGAGTGATTTATTAAAAATACTTGATTTGGCAGTGGAGCATTATAAAAAGAAGTATGCTGTGAATGTCGCCCTTAAAGAGACAGATGCTTTGCTAAAAATTTCCGGTGGAGATGCCCGTAAACTATTGAATGCTTTTGAGCTGGCGGAAAGTATGTTGAGAAGCGGAAGCGGCAAGTCTGTCTTAACCAATGATGCTGTACAACAAGTAATACAGGAGAATCTTGCAAAATATGATAAAACCGGAGAAATGCATTATGATATTATTTCGGCTTTTATCAAATCGGTGCGAGGAAGTGATCCGGATGCTGCGGTTTATTGGCTTGCACGCATGATTGAAGGGGGAGAAGAGCCGAAGTTTATTGCCCGCCGCCTCTTGATTTTAGCTGCAGAAGATATTGGTTTAGCGAATCCCAATGCATTATTGATGGCTCAAAATTGTTTTAAGGCTGTGGAAGCGGTAGGATTTCCTGAAGGACGAATAATCTTATCTGAAGCTACAATTTACCTGGCGAGTTCGCCCAAGAGCAATTCAGCCTATCAGGCCATCAACGAAGCCCAGCAAAAGGTGAAAGAGACAGGCGATTTGCCGGTTCCTTTGCATCTGAGAAATGCTCCTACAAAGCTTATGAAAAATCTGAATTATGGAAAAGAATACAAATATGCCCATAGTTATCCGGGAAACTTTGTAGAACAACAATTTATGCCTGACATGCTGAAAGATGTCCGGTTTTATAATCCTCAAAATAACCCTCAGGAAAATTCTATTTTAAAAAGGCTCAAATTCTGGTGGAAGAGCCGATTTGATAAATAAAGTTATCAACCCGGTAAGCTCCTAAGCGCAGGTGAATAATTGAATTTGATAAAGAAATATGAAACCTCCATGGCGCGGCGTTCGGCACACAGGAGAATGATTAAAGGGCTGGACGAGTTGGATAATGCAAAGAAAACAATGACATTTATTGTCATTAGTAGTCATTGGTAGTCATTTGTTGTCATTGATGGTCATTGGTAGTCATTAATGGTCATTTTCTATAGTTCTGTGTCCGGCTGCTGTCAAATATAACTGTCTCAGAAAGCCCTTAAGTAAATGACTTAGAGTATAGTAAAGCAAAATGACGCGCGAAGCGCAAATGACTACAGATGACGCGAAGCAAATGACAGTAAGAGATAAAAGCAAGAAAACATAATAATGACATTATCAATATTTTGAAAAATTTAAACATATGAAACCTCCATGTTTGCCTTAAACACACAAGATGATGACTAAAGTTAAGCTACAGCATGGGGTTCCATAGTACCATTAAAATCAATTTAGACATATGAAGCTTATCAGCATTCATCAGCTAGAGTGGGGTTGGCTTATTTTTATTTATTTCAAAGTTTTATTCCTTTTCCTGAATTTTAATAAAGTATAAACCCCAATAGCAGCTACGGAGAGCACAGTGATTTCTCCCATAGTATCAAACCCTCTGAAATCAACCAGGATAACGTTAACTACATTTTTACCATGGGCCATCAGATAACTGTTTTCCAGGAAAAAAGTACTGATTTTGCTGTCAGCCGGATTGTTAAGGACTATTAGAACAAGAATGGTAACCACAACTCCCACAGACCCTGAAATAATTATATCACGAGTAACACTTTTTTTCGAGGATATCTTTTTGAAGTTGGGAACATTGTATACAATGAGTACTAATAAGATAACAGTCAGGGTTTCAATGGAAAATTGTGTCAGGGCTAAGTCGGGGGCACTAAAGAACCCAAAAATAATAGCAATCCCATAACCAACTATACCTAAGGCTGCTACAGAGCCTAAGACCGACTTGGAACGAATAGCGGCAAAAGCAGCAAGCAACATGATAACAACAACTAAGAATTCATAGAAGTGAATGCCGGAGAAGTCTATAGTTACATATTGGAATAACTCAAACCTGGCCAGGCTATATACTACCATTATCAGGAAAAACCCAAATATCCACATGAAATAATTGCGGAGGTAACCATTTTGCAGGAAATTTGTTGTGGCTGTTGAGAAATTGGATAAGCCTTTTAAAAGCAAGTTGTAAATTGCTTCTGGTCCTATTTTCTCTATTTTATTAAAAATAGCGATATGTTTTTTCACAAACGTACTTAAATAATAAAACCCAATACCACCGAGAAGTGTTATCAGGCTATACAATAATAAAATGTTAAATCCGTGCCACAGGGCAAGTTCAGCACCTTCATGCAGAAAAATATTATGAACTGCAGGGCCAACAAGGGAGTTTTCAGGGATAAAAGGTAAGACACCAAACAGAAGTCCTGTCACACCAAGTAAAACCGGACCAAGCCATAATGTAACAGGAGCTCTATGAGGGTGTTTTGGTGTTTTTTTAGCCTTGCTAAAGAAGGGTTGTATCCCTGTCATAATGGCTGTGGCTACAAGTAGCATATTGGTTCCCATAGCCGCAATGAGTAGTAAAGATGGATTTATTGATGCATGTACCGTAGCCTCATAAATCAGCTCTTTGGCAATGAATCCAAAGAATGGCGGGATACCCGAATACGACAAGGCAGCTAAAATTCCGCCTGTAGCAATCAAAGGCAAAACAGTAGACAGACCGCCTAATTTGCGGATATCTCGAGTGCCCGTTTCATGGTCAATGGCACCGGCAACCAAAAATAATCCTCCTTTATACAGAGAATGGACGATTAAAAATGTTATGGCTCCTGTGATAGCGTATTTCGTCCCCAGGCCAATCAGAAACACCATTATTCCTAAAGCACTTATCGTAGTATAAGCTAAGATTCTTTTCAAATCGTTTTGCCCGATAGCCATTGCGGCACTTATTAACATGGTTACACCCCCAAAAGACAGCAGTATGATTTGCCACGAATCAGGTCCTGAGAAAATTGGATTTAGCCGGGCGATTAAAAATACTCCGGCTTTCACCATTGTTGCAGAGTGAAGGTAAGCACTAACTGGAGTGGGAGCTTCCATAGCATTGGGCAGCCAGATATGGAAAGGAACCTGAGCTGATTTCGTGAATGCCCCCAGCAATACTAAAATAAGCACGGGGAAGTACAGGTAATGGCTGGTTACAATTTGATTCATGGATAACATTTCAGATAAAACATAGGTACCTGTAATGTTTCCCAATAAGATAAGACCTGCCAACAGAGCTAAACCGCCACCTCCGGTTATCAGTAAAGCCTGCAAAGCCGCATAACGGGAGCGTGCTTGTTCGTGATTAAACCCAATGAGCAGGTATGAGCTGATACTGGTTAATTCCCAAAATATAAATAAAGTAAAAATGTTGTCGGATAATACAACGCCTAACATCGAAGTCATAAAGAAAAGCAGATAACCATAAAACCGGCCTAACTTGCGATGTCCTTTTAGATATCCACTACTATAGAAGACAATAAGGGCCCCAATTCCACTGATGATAAGGGCAAAAGTAAGCCCTAATCCATCGATGAAAAAGTTGAGATTTATATTGAAAGATGAAAACCAATTGTAATTCACAGTAGTTGAGTTGCCGCCACTTACTAATGAAAGTAAACTCACTAAATAGAGAAAAATACCTGCAGGTACCAATGACAGTAATCCTCCTGATATTTTAGGAAGATATTTGTGTACAAAAGGTGCTATAATAGCTGATAAAAAACCGATTAGAATAATTGCCAACATAATTAATGATGATTTACTTCATTAGTGTTTTGATTTTCCTTAATGTCTTTCTCTTCATTTTTGACCTCTGACGGACTTCTGAAGCCATGACAGTCTGGTTTGTATTTCCCTTCAAGGTCGTTTCGCACTGTTTTATTCCACATCGGCAATCCGATAATATTTGATGCCCGGGCCATCATGTGTGCTCCCACAGGTACTGTGAGAATCAAAAAGACAATGATACCTGCCACATGTAGAATTATTCGTACAGTCCCAAAATGAATAGCAACAGCTATCAGCATTGAGGCAACTCCAAAGGTTGCTGCTATTGTACTTGCCGACATACGTAAAAACACATCAGGCATTTTCAGTAATCCTATAGCTGCTGTAAGAATGAATAAAGTGCCTAAAATCAGGAAAAATAAAATTATATATTCTTTCATAGGTCTAAAAGGTTTTGTGGTATTTGGAAGTCTTATAAACGAGCTTAACGTCAAAAATTATTGGTAATGAGCTAAACATTATTCATTGTTTGCGTTTGTTTTTTCTGTATTGTTTTTATTGCAATTCTCTGCATCTTCCTCATTGGTCTGTTCTGTTGGGTTGTTATCATTTTTTTTGTTGATCTGATAGTCACCTTTTTCATAATAATAAGTAAAAGCAACTGTACTTAAGAAGGCAAGGATTGCGACAATGAGAGCGATATCCACAATAACAACCTCATCATGCAATATGCCATAACCGGCAAAAGATCCAATGGTTACAATGACAAGCAAATCGAGTGCGATCACTTTATCCATTAGTGAGGGGCCTTTAAACAACCGGATAAAGATTAGAAGCATTGAAATACTCAATACCGGGAGTATGAAATATAAAATAGCATTCGTACAATTCATCGTAATACCTCCAATAGTTTATGTTCTAATCCATTTTTAATTTCTTGTATAGATTTTTCAGGATCTTCATTCAGATACATATTATATACATATAATGTTTTTCTGTCATCAGACAAGGCAATGCTTATCGTTCCGGGCGTCAGGGTGATGGAGTTTGCCAGTATAGTTATTTCAATATCACTCTTAGCATCCAAAGGAACCGCTATAATACCGGGGTTCATTTTATGTTCCGGAGTAATGATTTCATAGCCGATCCTTACGCTTCCTTTTATTACTTCAGCAATAAAGAAAAAGATATAAATAATAAAGTTAGGGAAGCGTCTAAAATACTTAACCTGAGACTCTTTTCTTTTTGTAAACCATAGTGTTAAGTAGCCCAAAATAAATCCGAACAAAATATTTACTAAAGTGAACTTCATGGTCAGGGCTACCCATATAAATGCTAAAAATATGTTGAAGACAAAGTTTTTCATGGTTATCTGTTTAATCCTTTATAATCCATTTATAAAAATCAAAATATATAATTAATTCATTGTACTTCCTAATACAGCTTTAATATAAATTTCCGGATTCATGAGTTCATGTGCAGATCTTTCTGCTATATTGAAAAAAGGTTCGGGGAATATGCCTATAACTACTGTAATGCCTGATAATAGTACGACCGGAATTATCATGAAAATAAAATCCCTGCTAAACAGGTTTTGCCACGGCATTTTATCACTCTTCTTGTTTGGCTCAGGGTCATCTTTCCAAAAGGCTTCGTTCCAAATTTTCATCATATAAAAAAGTGTTAGTAAGCCTACGGCCAGAGCAATAATACTGATTAAATAATAATGCTGCTCCAGCGCTGCTTTAATAACAAATAATTTAGACCAAAAGCCTGATAAAGGTGGAATGCCGGCTACAGAAAGGGCCGGGATTAAGAACAAAACGGAAAGAAATGGATAGGCATTTAATATCCCACCAAGTTTTTTAATGTTATAGCTGCCTTTGATTTTATGAATTATCCCGCTTACGAGGAATAAATTGGTTTTTACGATAATATGGTGCATAATATAAAATACACTACCGGCTATGGCAAGAGGAGTGAAGACAGCAAGACCGAAGATCATATAACCGATCTGACTAATAAGACAAAAAGATAAAATACGTCTTATATCACTTTGGGATATAGCTCCCAGGGAACCAACGACCATAGTAAATCCTGCAATCCATAAGATGATTGTGTGGGTGAAGGCTACATTACCTATAAACATAAGTGTGAACACGCGCAGAAGGGAATAAATTCCAACTTTGGTTAACATCCCGGCAAACACGGCCGCAATGCTGATTGGCGGAGTGTGATAAGAAGCTGGAAGCCAGAAGAACAAAGGGAAAATGGCTGCTTTCATACCAAAGCAAATCAAAAACATTAATGAAACAACGGTAAGCATTTTTTGATTTTCAATAGTAGGAATGACATCAGCCAGATGAGCCATGTTTAATGTTCCTGTCATGGAATATAATAAGCCGACTCCAATGAGAAAAAAGGCAGAGGAAACCAGGTTGATGGTGACATATTTAAATGTCCCTTCAATTTGAAGTTTGGAGCCTCCCAAAGAAAGCAATACAAAGGAGGAGATAAGCATAACTTCAAACCAGACATACATGTTAAAAAGGTCTCCCGTTAGAAAAGCCCCATTGATGCCCATGAACATGATGTTTAATAAAGGATAGTAAGCAAACTGAAATTGACCTTTCAGCATGTCTTCCCCCATTTTTCTTTTTAGCATGTAAGAAATCGAATAAAGAGCCACGGAAAAGTTTATGATGCCGGACAAGACAATCATTATGGAGCTCAGGGTATCACCAACGAAACTTATTCCAAACGGAGCCTCCCAACCTCCAATTTGAATAACCTGAATGCCTTTCGTTAAGACAAGATACAAAATGCCAAACGAAATGAGCATTTGTATAAAGGCTCCTGAAAGATTTACAATTTCCTGCGTTTTTTTTCGTCTCCACGAGGCCAGGGTCAACAAACCCATTAATAAAGGAAAAAGGACAGGAGCTATTATAAAAACATGCATACGTTTATGATTTTAATAATGTTTAAAAACAGCATACAAAAGGTTATCTGTTAAATTACCTGATGCAAGCATGGCTGATTCATTAATATACAACTTAAATTATTTATCACTATTGACTAAGTCATCGGTATCATTAATACCGGTTGTTTTATACACTTGCTCCAAAAGAACGATAGTAAAAGCGATCACACCGAACCCAATAACGATAGCTGTTAAAATAAGAGCTTGTGGTAAAGGATCGGCAACGATTCCTGTGATTTGCTTTTCTCCTTCTTCTATTAATGGAGCTTTTCCCCGGATTACACCGCCTATCGTAAAAATAAGTAAGTTACAAGCATGAGATATGAGAATTAAACCAATGATAAGTTTGATAATACTTCGGCGTAAAAGCATATATACTGCTGCAGCAAATAGTCCTCCTATGAGAATAGCTAAAAGAGATTCCATATTATTCTTTTAATTTTAGGGTGAATATTATACTTGTTGCCACTCCAATAACCACGAGATAAACTCCAATATCAAACATGAAAGGGGTGCTCAAATGGCCTATGATAGGAATTTTAAAGTGAGCCCAAAGTCCTGTGAAAGGCGCTTTACCAGTGAATAAAGATAGCAAACCGCTCAGCAGCGAGGTGCTGAGGCCTACAATAATAAAGATATTGGGCTTGAGCGGGAATATTTTTCTGGCATGGGAAACGCCATTGCTAATTGTGTATAGGGCAAAAGCTGCCGCTGCTACTAATCCACCAACAAAACCGCCCCCTGGTTCATGATGCCCACGTAAAAGAATGAAGACAGAAAAAAGCATTAATACAGGTAACAGCACTCTGGTTGCGGTAGATAAAATTAATGATATCATATCATTTATTTTATTTTTAATTTAGGTTTTTGTTCACCGCAAATTTATGAGATTTAATAACTGCTTCAATATTTTTTTCAAAAGTAATTAACAGGGGGTGTTTATTTGTGCTTATGGCAATTATAATGCACAATAGAGCGATTAATTGTGGTGGTAAATACGACTGGTCGATAAAAATAAAACAGCATTTTAAACTAAAAAAATGCTGTTTTAATATACACCTTATAGAAATAAGATGGAATAATGAAAGCAACAGGGCTTTCATTATTATGATTGTGACTTCTTACTCTGCAACCTGTTGATCCTTTTTCTCCAACAGTGGTCGCTCCAGTTTCATTGCATTTTTTACTTTGTTTTTATGCAGTGCCAGATCAACTACCTCAATCATTTCATCTACATAATGAAACTTCAGGCCTTTGATATATTTTTCCGGGATGTCATTAATGTCTTTTTCATTTTCGCTTGAAATGATGATATCCGTAATTTTAGCCCGTTTGGCTGCAAGGATTTTTTCTTTTATTCCGCCTACCGGCAGCACTTTGCCCCGTAAAGTAATTTCACCGGTCATGGCTGTTTTGGTTTTAATCTTCCGTTGTGTAAATATGGAAGCCAGGGCAGTAAATATTGTAACGCCGGCGGAAGGCCCGTCTTTAGGTGTGGCGCCTTCCGGAACATGAATATGAACATTCCAGTATTTAAAGATATCAGGGTTGATGTCCAACTCTTCGGTATGTGATTTTAAATACTCAAAAGCAAGGTTCGCCGACTCTTTCATTACCGTTCCAAGGTTTCCGGTTAGTGTCAGACTACCTTTTCCTCGGCTAAGGCTTGATTCAACAAAAAGAATTTCCCCACCAACGGCTGTCCAGGCTAATCCTGTTACTACGCCGGGGTTATCAATCTGAATAGCTTCGTTACGGCTGATCTTTCTGGGCCCTAAAATACGGGTAAGATCCTCTTTACTGACGACCTTATTATAGTCTTCGCCCGTGGCTATATATTTAGCCTTACTACGGATAACGGAAGCCACATGTTTTTCAAGCATTCTTACACCGGCTTCACGTGTGTAGCCTTCTATGATTTCTTCGATGATATTCTTGCGAAACGTTACCTGATTTTTCTTTACGCCATGTTTTTCCAATTGCTTGGGAATAAGATGCCTTTTGCAGATTTCAACTTTTTCTTCAACCAGGTATCCACTGATATCAATAACTTCAAGCCTGTCGCGTAAGGCCGGATGTACTGAGCTTAGCGTGTTGGCAGTAGCAATGAATAATACTTTGGAAAGATCGTAGTTGATCTCCAGATAATTGTCGTAAAATTCATAATTCTGCTCGGGGTCCAATACTTCAAGCAGGGCAGAAGAGGGGTCTCCACTAATCGTGTTGCCACTTACCTTGTCAATTTCGTCAAGTACAAAAACCGGATTTGAAGTTTTGGCCTTTTTAATATTTGACATAATACGTCCCGGCATGGCACCTATGTATGTTTTCCTGTGGCCGCGTATTTCAGCTTCGTCCCGCAGGCCGCCTAATGACATTCTGACATAAGACCGGTTTAATGCGCGGGCTACAGAACGTCCCAGTGAAGTTTTTCCTACTCCGGGAGGGCCAACAAGACAAAGTATAGGTGATTCATTGTTCTGTTTTAGCTTTAAAACAGCTAAATGCTCTATAATCCGTTCTTTGACTTTCTCAAGCCCGTAGTGATCCTCATCAAGGACTTTTTCCGCTTGTTTTAATTTAAGGTTATCGTCGGAAATTTCGTTCCACGGCAGATCAGTCATGAACTCCAGGTAGTTAAGCTGGATGGAGTATTCCGGTACAGCCGGATTCATGCGATTTAGTTTCGCTACTTCCTTCTCAAAAGCTTCTTTGGCTTCCTGTGGCCAATCTTTCTTTTCAGCTTTTTTCTTAAGTTCATTTATAGCCTGCTCATTGGGGTTACCGCCAAGCTCTTCCTGGATTGTCTTGAGTTGTTGGTTTAGAAAATAATCCCGTTGTTGCTTGTCCAGATCCGTTTTGACTTTATCCTGAATCTTATTTTTGAGTTCTTGTTTCTGTAGCTCGTTTGAGAGTACTTCCAAAACATCGGAAGCACGTTGAAAGATATCGGAAGTTTCTAAATACTTTTGCTTCTGCTGAACATCCGTACTTAGATTAGAGGCTACAAAGTTGACAAGAAAAGTAGGACTTTCTATGTTCTTGATGGCAAAAGAAGCATCCGACGGAAGGTTGGGCGATTTTTTGATTATGTCTAAAGACAGGTCGCGCAGGGAATCAATTAACGCATTGAATTCTTCATCGCTTTTACTTACATAACTCTCTTCATACTCTTCTCCCTGAGCTTTGAAATAAGGTTCTTTTTGTGTTATTTCCTTTATTTTAAAGCGTTTTTTTCCCTGAATAATAGCTGTTGTATTTCCATCAGGCATCTGAAGAACTTTTAAGATGCGAGCCACAGTTCCGATCCGGTTCAAGTCTTTTTCTACCGGATCCTCAATGTCAACATCTTTTTGAGCAACAACTCCAATGGTTTTATCGCCCTGATTGTATGTGTCTTTGATGAGCTGTATGGATTTGTCGCGTCCTACTGTAATTGGAATTACGACCCCGGGAAACAAAACATTGTTCCGTAAAGGCAAAATAGGCATGTCTTCCGGAACAGGCTCCTTATTTAATTGATCTTCTTCCTCTGATGATAGCAAAGGTATCATTTCCGTCTCTTGTCCTTCTACATCTTGAAATGTGATATTGTCTTTTTCGAATGCACCCATATTTTTTTGTGTCAATTTGTCATTAATAATTTGTATGCCGGAAGAATTTTTTCTGTGAAATTCAATCCGCAACTACACAATTGTATAATTATCAAACAATTAAAGTTGGTTGTGGTACTTGATTTGAACGTACCACAGGATATAAGTCAATAAAAATGCCAAACTACGATTAGCCTTGCTCCATTTCGTAGATATGAGTGAGAATTTCTTTTTCAGTATCATCTAATTCAATGCCTCTTCGGCTCATAACGGAATCAGCCACCTGAAAAGCTTTTTTGAGATTGAATTTTTTAAAACCCTGAGCTCCGCCCCAGGAAAAAGAGGGGATAAAATTCCGGGGAAATCCGGTGCCAAAGATGTTGACGTTTACACCTATGACGGTTCCTGTATTAAACATTGTATTAATGCCGCATTTGGAATGGTCGCCCATTATTAAGCCGCAGAATTGTAAGCCTGTGTTGATAAAGTGTTTTTCGGGATAGCTCCACAATTTCACTTCATCATAGGTGTTTTTAAGGTTTGAGTTGTTGGTGTCAGCTCCCAGGTTGCACCATTCACCAATGACTGAATTCCCCAGAAAACCGTCATGGGCCTTGTTGGAATATCCCTGGAATACACAGTTATTTACTTCCCCACCGATCTTAGCATAGGGGCCAAGTGTTGTTGCTCCATATATTTTCGCATCCATTTTTAAAACCGAATGCTCACACATGGCAAAAGGCCCCCTGATTTTAGCGCCTTCCATCACCTCAGCATCTTTCCCGATGTAAACCGGACCTTTGGAAGCATTTATAAAAGCTCCTTCTACTTGTGCATTTTCTTCAATAAATATCTCTCCTTCACCTGTAACAATATTTGTTTTGCTTAAAGATTCAGATGTGCGGTCTTTTGTAAGATATTGAAAGTCTTGTTTTATCAATTGCTCATTATTACTGAACAATTCCCAGGGATTTTCAATAAATAGCACCTCTTCTTTATCAAAGGATATTGTTTTTGAGAAATTGTGCATGTTAATGTCTTTACAGCGGATGGCTATCGTTCTCTCTTTATGCTGAAGCATTTCCCCGTGCTTAAGTTGATGCAATGCTTCGGCTAATACCGGTGTTATCACGGTTGAAGCATTTACAAGCAAATAATCACTTCCTTCGGATACGGGAAATTTTTTTTGCAGATAGTCTTCGGTAAGCCAGGAAGCCTTCATATTTAAATGAGCTTCTGCTTTTTCGCGTAATGTCAGAATTCCTGCCCGGAGTTCTGAAATAGGACGCGTAAAGGTTAAAGGTTTTAACTGCTGGCGTATTAAATGGTCATCAAATAAAACAAGGTTCATATGTCTGAATTTTTCAAAATATTGGGAATGTTATTATTATGTTTTATTGCTTTTATCTCTAACTGTCATTTGCTTCGCGTCATTTATCCGTCTTCGACGGATGTCATCTGTAGTTTACCTTGTGAAACCTTTCTCTGTTTCACCAAGGTCATTTGCGCTTCGCGCGTCATTTTGCTTTACTATATTCTAAGTCAGTTACTTCAGGGCTTTCTGAGACGGTTATATTTGACAGCAGCCGGACACAGAAGTATAGAAAATGACCATTAATGACTACTAATGACAATAAATGTCATTGGTTTCTTTGCATTATCCAACTCGCCTAGCTCATTTAATCATTCTCCTGTGTGCCGAACGCCGCGCCATGGAGGTTTCATATGTCTGAATTTTTCTATGAACAAAGTTAGCTTATTTGGCTGGAATAAACGAAAAAAACCCGGATTTTTTCAAATCCGGGTTAAGGTATTTCAATAACTTCAGGAAATGACTATTCCTGTGTTTCTTGATTACGACGCTCGTAATGTTTCTTGTAACGGTTCTTAAATTTATCAACACGTCCGGCACTGTCGATAAGTTTCATCTTACCTGTGTAAAATGGATGGGATGTATTTGATATTTCTACTTTTACAAGTGGATATTCATTACCATCTTCCCATTCGATCTTATCCTCTGTTTTAATTGTAGATTTTGTTAAAAATGCATATTCGTTGGAAACATCTTTAAATACTACAAACCTGTAATCTTGTGGGTGAATCTTTTCTTTCATTGTCTTATCCCTTTAAATTTTAGAGTGCAAAAGTAGAATGTTTTTACTAAATACCAAAGAAAAAACAGACTTTTTTACGAATTTATTTTATTAAATGTATCAATGCTATCCGGATCACTAAAGGAAGGCTTAACGGCATTTCCCGGCTCAACCGTGGTTATGTCATCTTGTTCTTGAACAGATACAATGTGTGTTAAGTTGTCTTTGTCTCTGTTTATAAGTTGTTTAAGTTCCTTTTGGTCGTTGTATCGTTCCGTATGGATCACTGCTATTCGCGATTCTAAGGCAGGATCTTCTTTGAATATTACGTATCCGTTATCTGTGTTTTTATTGTTATTGATTAGATAGATGGATTTGTTATACTCGAAATTGTTAAAATAAGGAGTATGATATTTCATTTCCAATTCAAATGGTTCAAAAGGTTCGTTAAGCATTTCAACAGGGAATTTTTTGGGGAGATATAATTTGTAAATATTTTCCGGTGTTTTTCCAAAATATCGAAAAATGTCATTCCCAATAGCTTCCAGCTGATTAAGCGTTTCTTTCCCGGTAATAATGCCAGCTCCATAGCTACTGTGACGTATTTTTCCGGGGTATTGGGAAAAGTATTTTTCCCATTGTGTTGTTTTGTCGGCCGGGATAGTTACGATGATGCGATCGAAGGCGGATATTTGGTTTTCCTGAAATGACAGATAATTCTTAATCTCAGGATTTATCTTGTATAGACTTTCTATCACCCCAGGAATGAGCTTTTCCTTATTGAGCATCTGTTTCACCTGCACTTTGTATCCGCTAAGCAAAGCAATGATAATGTCTTTTAATCCATCCAGGGGAGCAATGGCGGGTGGAACAACCGCCAGGGTCTCATTTTTTTCTTCCAAAGGCAGGTCCGTTCTGTTTTCCAGCTCTTTTAACATTTGGGCATAAGCCAGAAAAGCAAAACGCGTATTGTTTTCAGTAAACCAGTGGTTTTCATTCCAGGCAAGTTCAATTAAAGGTTCCAGCTCCTGAGCATATTGTTGTTGAACGGTATTTAAATGACCAAAGCGATATTCGCCGGCAGCTTGTAGTAGCTTTCCTAAGGTTATCAGATCATTTCTTATTTGCAGCATATTTATAATTGAATTACTTTTGTTTCACCATTTGTATTCTTCGGGACAAAAGTAATAAACCCACTTGATTGTTCTTTCGATGCACATGAAATATTTTTTAGCTATCAAGCGTTGGCAAATTATTAATTACAGTTAAATAAATGATCGCAGACAAAAAAACTCTTGTATTGATCGGCCTTTTGATCATTGCTCAGGCAGGATTTGCCCGTGTGTCTGCAGTAAAGTCACAGGCTGCAAAACAAGATTCTGTTTTTCAGGTATGCCAGGACTCCCTGAGCAAACTCAGGAGGATATCCCTTAACGCTGACGAGCAATTCATGCGCTTTAATACGAATGAGAAATTAATCGATTATTGGTTTGAAACACTTCGCAGAAAGGGATCAGAAAAATATAATTTTAACAAACTTGACTCTATGTACATCGTTACATCCCCCGATAACAAGTTAAGGATTGTTACATGGCATATTTTGAATGATGACAGGACACATGATTATTTTGGAATTGTACAGGCTTATAGCGAAAGACATGATGATTACGTAGTTTATGAATTGCATGATAAAAGTGATCAGCTGAAGAAACCGGAATACGAAATGCTTCGCAATGGCGATTGGTTTGGAGCATTGTATTATGATATTATACAGGTTAAAAAAAGTAAGAATTTTATTCAGGATATACTTGGAAACCAAAGAACTTATTATACTCTCCTGGGCTGGAACGGGAAAGATTTTAAAACGGATTTAAAACTCATTGAGGTAGCTTATTTGCAATCCAATGGAGATATTGTGTTGGGTCATACGCTGTTTCGTACACGCGACTATAGATTAAGAAGAATCATGTTTGAGTATTCGGATAGAGCTTCTATGTCAATGAAATATGAGAAGCAATATAAGATAATTGAGGAAAAAGAAAAACAAAATAGTTCCCGGCGGCGTCGCAATAAGCCCGAACCACCTGATGTGTCGAATAGATCAGCTGACTTTGAAGCACAAAAAGCAGAAAAAAAGAAAAAGGAAAAAGAGCCTGAGCTGGTACCTGAAAAAATGATAATTTTTCAGCGGCTTATTTACACAAGACCTGAGCTTGAAGGCATCCCTTCCCAACGAATTCCTCATCCGGAAGATTATGCAGCATTTATATTTGAAGATGGGCGATGGACTTATTATAACAATATTGATGCTTTTAATGACCCAAGCAAAAAAGACGGTTATAAACGAACGTATGATTCGAAGCAGTTATTTTCGCCTTAATCTGGTGTTTATGGGTTCTGATAAGAAGCAATAATGCAAGAACCTAAACTGTTTTGCTCATGCTTTAATTTTTGCTCAGATGCGGCCTTGCTTGCTCATGCGACCAGGTGTTCTGAAATTCAAACGCTTGCAAAAAAGCAAGGCATGCAAAACCACACAAAAAAACAGCCCTCTTCTTGTTTATGCTTTTTGTAAAAAAACAGGAGGGGCTGAATAACAACGTTTACCGTATTACTAATCAAACTTAACAGATACAGGTTCCACGCTATAGCCTTTTGACCTGAGCAATGGAATCAATCCGTTTTCTCCTGCCAGATGGGCAGCTCCCACAGCTATAAAAACAGGTTTTTCAGTCATCTTTAAACTTAAAGTATCAGCCCACTTTTGATTTCTTCTGGTTAATAGCTGTTTTTCAATATCTCCATATTCTGAGCTTTTTACAGAAAGATACATTTGGTTTATATCTTGTTTCTTGTATGTATTGATCTGTTTTTGAATTTCTTTTTCGAAATCTGACTTATAAAACATATTTACTTGCTTAGACATGGGTATGGAGTCAAACAAGGCAAACTGAAAATCCAGTGTTTCCAGTCCTTTTATTGCAGTTCCCTTTTCTTTAGCAATTGCTGTTAGCTCCTTTTCATAAACCTGAGGGTTTTCAAGAATTGTATTTAAAATGATCCCGTAAGAGGCGATCGGCTTCATATTAGACAGAAAATCTAACTGAGATTGAGGTATGTTGAACTTTTTAAGCATAGCAGAAAACTCTTTATATTCCTTTTCCGGCAACACTTGCTTTAATGACTTTCCTTCGGGAAGCATCATTTTATTAAGCACTTCCATTTGATCCAAATTGCCCATGTCGATTTCCTGATACAGAACTTCAGACTCGTCAATTTTTTGCGTTAAAATTTCCGGAATTGAGAAGTCTTTTTCAGGCAAAGCATGCATAGTGCCAAATAAATAGGAGGTATGTTCCGTTTCCGGATGATTAATTTCCCAGAAAAGGGAGTTCTCAAGGTTCGTTTGTGAGCTGGCTGAAGTCGCCAGACTTCCTGCTATCAGAACGATAAGAAAAGACCTTAGTAATTTCATAATGTTTGGTTTTATGGTTTGTTTATTGTATTTTTAACTATTAATGTTTCAGTCAAATCTAAAAACTTAAAATTCTAGTACACCCGTTGAAAATCAACTATGGCCTTTTTAGACCAAATTCAGGGATATGAACAACATGGAACTGTTATTGTTTTATATCGCAAAGCTAACATTTAAAGGCATTAACTGTCGTAAAAAAGAAACGGAAAAAATCAATATACAAAATTGAGGTAAAAATACCTTATGTATAGATATTGAGCAGTATATAGAAAAGCAAACATCTAATAGCTGAAGGAGACATTTATGGTAAGTCCTTATTTAATTGTAATTGGTTTTAGCCTGCTGGTTATCGTGTCCTATTTTTTTAATTTAGTTTCAAGGTATATTAATATTCCATCTGTTTTGTTGCTTATCGGAACAGGGATAGGCTTGAACCTGCTGGCAAAATCTATTGGTTTTCAGCTGCCGGAATTAATGAGCTTAATGTCTGTGTTAGGGGTTACCGGTTTGGTTATGATCGTGCTTGAAGCTGCATTAGATCTTGAAATCCGTCGCGACAATTTACCTATGGTTGGCAAAGCTTTTCTTTCGGCAGCAGTTATTCTAGGTATTTCAACGGCACTAATTGCTTTTGTCATTCGGTATTTTATAGGCTCCGAAATATTTACTTCTGTAATGTACGCCATACCTTTATCAGTGGTTAGTAGTGCTATTGTAATTCCCAGTGTCTATCATTGCCGCCCGGATAAAAAGGAATTTTTGATTTATGAAGCGACTTTCTCGGACATCCTGGGGATTATGTTGTTTGACTTTATGCTCTTTTCTCCTGAAGGTGGCCAAAGTTTGGGTGTTGCCATTTCGTTAAATGTAATTATTTCTGTTGTGGCCAGTTTTGTGCTGGGTTATCTTTTGATTTACTTGATTCAGCGCATCAGATCTGAAGTGAAATTCTTCCTGTTTCTTGCTATTATAGCTTTAATATTTTCCATTGGCAAATATTTAAATTACTCTGCCTTACTTACTGTACTGATCTTTGGCTTATTGTTGGAGAACTATCATACGTTCTTCAAAGGAAAAATGGGAAAGTTGTTGGACGAAAAACAGTTGGTCAATGTGCGGAAAGAGTTCCGAACCATAACCATCGAAAGTTCATTTCTTGTTCGCACATTCTTCTTTATCGTCTTTGGTATGACGATAAACTTAAATCAACTGGAAGAAGTAAATGTCGTTTATTCTGGTTTGATTATTTTAGGTATTCTTTATGTCATTCGCATATTAAATTTACGTCTGATAATGCGAACGCATCTTATGCCCGAAATTTTGATGGCGCCCCGGGGATTGGTTTCCATTCTTTTGTTTTATAAAATCCCTGAAGAATATGTAGACCCCAATTTTAAACCCGGCGTACTATTATTTGTAATATTAGGTAGCAATATCCTTATGATGTTAGGACTTATTATTAGTCGTTTTCAGAAAAAACCCGACACTTCCAGTGAAGGGGAGGACTTTTTGCAAACCCATGATGTAAATAATCCGTTTAAAGGAAAGAAAAACTCATGACGTTTAAAGTGGCTGATGTTCCTTTCGCAGTAAATCATTAATGGTTTTAACGGGATTAAAGGTAATTATGGGAACCTCAACAAATGCAGTGTTCCAATTGGCCATGGCTCCATTCCATAAACCCGGCAGCTCCTGTGCTTTGATTTTCTTCCCATTTTTTGATTTATGGGATATAATGCCCATTTTGGGGTTGACAAAGTCCTTTAGGTCAAAAGGTTCTCCTTTAAAATCATACATGCTACAGACAATATCAACCGGATTAAAATGAGTGGAAGATTCTAAATAATTGCGCTGATCTTCTTTTTTCGTGTCTATTTGAGCCTTTTCTACGATTTGCAGGCTAATATTTCCATTTTCATCGCGGATGCAAAAGGGACCACCGCCAGGTTCACCCTGGTTTTTTACCATACCGCAAACACGAATTGGCCTGTTGAGTGTATCAAAAAGAAGATCCACTTTTTCTACACGCCGAAGTTCAGAATAATCATTATCATTAAAAATAAATCCTAACTTTTCTTCGATAAACAGTCTGACCTCTTCAGTATTTACTTTTTCAGGTTCATTATTTAACTGGCGCAGATAGTCAAATATCTGCTCTTGCAATTGCAACAGATAACCGCCAAGTACTTTCTTGTAAATGTATGTAGTATCCCGGAAATGATCCGGGACGACATTGTCGATATTCTTGATAAAAATCAGATCTGCGTAAATCTCATTTAAATTATCTAACAAAGCACCATGTCCTCCCGGCCGGAATAATAATGAGCCGTCTTCCGTTCTGATTGGCTGGTTAGACATATCAACAGCAATAATATCCGTGGACTCTTTCTGGGAAGAAAAGCCGATATAAAAAGTTACCCCAAAATGTTTTTCATATTTCGGAACCAACTTGTTGAGGGTTTCTTTGAAAGCATCAAGGTGTTCCGGAGAAACTGTAAAATGCAAATAAACCCGGTTGTTTTTATCGCAGGCATAATAGACGCCTTCAACCAAATGTTCCTCTAAAGAGAGGCGTGTATGTGTCTTGTATCGGTGAAAGGGTAATAATGCTTTTGGTAATTCACCATAATTTAAACCCTTCGGAGTTAACAGATACTCAAGGATTACATCATATTTTTCTTGCTGTAATAACTTATCCATATCTTGATTATCTGATGCTAATGTTTGTTTGAGCTTGTCATAAAAAGGAAATTTGTTTATCTGATTAAAGAATTTCAGTACGTCCTTGTATTGTTTTTGGTTTAAAATAGTGTTTTGATCATTGCTGTTTTTGGCTTCATGCATGAAAGCAAAAAGGTTTTTAAACATCCTTGAAGCAGCTCCTGAAGCGGGAATGAACTTTACAATTCTCTTTTCCGGTGCCTGGCTGTTGTATTTTTTAATCAGCTCCTTTATTTGCGTGTTGTCAAACGTTTTTATATGTTGAATTGGTTTTGCCGGCCCTACGATATCCAGATAAGGAAAACCTTTAATGAAATTTTCTATCTGAGTCTTGATTGTTTTTGATGTAAGTCCTTTGGAGTGAACTTGCTCAATATCTTTTTGGGTTAAATTATGCATAGGCCTGTTTTTTGCTGTTTCCGTGGCGTTAAATATATAAAATTATTTTTTATCAGTCAAATTATTTCCAAATAGGATAAATGAAAAAAAGTATTAAAAAGCATATATTTATTATTTTTAATTCAAAGATTATTCTTACATTTGCACCGCTTAAAAAGGAAAATAGAGTTCCTAAAGCATAATTTATTGCCCAGATGGCGGAACTGGTAGACGCGCTAGTTTCAGGGACTAGTGGCCGCAAGGTCGTGCAGGTTCGATTCCTGTTCTGGGCACAGTTCTTTTAAAAATATCATAGTTAAAATTATCAATGGTAGTTTACATGTTACCGGTATAATGTTTTGTAGCTTCACTATGATGGTTCATAACCATTGTTAAAAGCATCTAAATATTTGAAGACTGTTTACTTAAACTACTCAATGCCCAGATGGCGGAACTGGTAGACGCGCATGGTTGAGGGCCATGTTCCCGTAAAGGGAGTGCAAGTTCGATTCTTGTTCTGGGCACTATTTTTCTTCCGGGGATGTGGCCATAGTATTGGAGCAGCTTCGTTATGGCAACCTACGAAGTTCGGCGTTGCATAATCTTTTGATAATAAAAAGAATGAAGTTTGAAGTACTCTTGTCCAAAAAATGGAAAAGTAGTCAAACTGATGCCGGCAATAACCCGGAATTATTTGCAGTATTCCCGCATATCTTTTTGAGCTTTTCGCTTGTCATAACCAAAAACGATGGATAGCTTCACATCTTCACACGCTTTTTCATGCTTCCCTAATTTATGCCGGCATTCAGCGCGCAAAGCATAAGCCTCACCAATGTGTTTTTCTTTCAGTGCTTTGTTTAAGTTTTCCAATGCTTTTTCATATTGATAATCCTGAAGCTGCAATTTGCCTAACAGGTAATGCGCTGTGGGATTTTTCTCATCTTTTCGCAAAGCCTTCCTCAGGTCTTGTTTGGCCATAGAAGGTTTGTTCATTTTTATGTACACATAAGCTCTTTGAGCATAAGCATCGGCAAAGTCGCGGTTTCGTGATATCACCTTTGTAAATGATCGCCGGGCACGGTTTTCGTTGCCTGTATGAGCATAGCAAATTCCTTTTTGATATTCCAGCGTGCTGCTGCGCTTTCCGAGCTTGTTAGTTAATGTTTCCAGGTCAGCCAGAGCTTTTTGGTGTTTTCCCAGTTCCAGAAACAGGTCAGCGCGCTCTTTGTATGCTTTTGCACTTTTGGGATTAACATTCAGCAGATTGTCTAATTCTTTTTCGGCTTTTTTAAATTTTCGCTCTTTGCGGAATATCCGGGAACGCAAAATAAACGGATCAGAAGCTTCAGGTTTTTTGTCAATGGCTTTCAGTGCATCGTTTAATGCTTGTTGGTATTTGCCCATGTTTTTTAGCAAAACAGCCCTGTTGTAATACAAATTATAGTTCCCTCCGGCAAGTTCTTCGTTCTTGTTGTAGTTTTCTAAAGCCTTGCTCCGTTTATTTTGCAGATCATATATTTTAGCACGACTAAGGTAAGCCACAGCCAGCTCTGGATTATGTTCCAGGGCTTTGTTGTAGTTTTTTAAAGCCTTGTCATACTTTTCTTGTGTAAAATATACTTTGCCACGGTAATACCAGGCCGGATAAAAATCTTCCTGATTTTTTATGGCTTTGCTAAATTGCTCTATTGCCTTATCGGCCTGACCCAATTCAAAGTAACAACGGCCGGAATAATAATAGGCTTCATGAAAATATTCGTCCTTTTCAAGGGCCTTTTCAAATTTATTGTTAGCGATGTCATAATTTTTTGCTTTGAAATGAGTTAAGCCCTCGTTGTAGAGTTTGGTAACAGATTGACCGCTGGCTGTTAGCGGAACAATCAGGTAAGCAAATATCGCTATGGAAAAGAATTTTAAATTGGACATTGCAACTTTGTTTTTTTGCGCATGGTTCTGTATTCTCGTTATCAGCATAAAAAAGGCATAAATATCAAATACTGTATAGCAAGAAAATTATTATATGCTTGTTTCGGCTGCAAAAATACGATTCCCCGGGATTAATAGAAATTATTTGCAAAAAAACCAGTAGTAAGAAGGCTGAGTTAGTTTATGGAGCCCTGGGAAACAGAAGTTCGATTATCTAGAAACCTTTGAAGCTACATCGTCATCAATAAGGTGTTGTTTATCAATTAAATCTTGCAATGTAAAGGACTGGAAATACTCAACAACGATATTGTTTAATCCGCCCCAAAATCCCTGGGCTGCGCAGTTGTCATCATAGCTGCATTCCACACCTTCCGCCAGACAGTCAATAACACATATCCCCGGCTCAAAAGCATTGTGAATATCCAGTAGAGTTATTTCTGAAGGATTGCGCGTGAGTTTATAGCCACTTTTCTTTCCACGTATATTAACGACAAGGCCGGCTGACTTAAGGCCCGAAATGATGTGGTCCAGGTACTTAACTGATATTCCCTGTTTTTTGGCAATTTCTTTTTGGAAAATAGGCTTGCTTTCTAAGCTATATTTACCTATTTCTTGCATGGCGCGGATGCCATAACGTGTTTTTGTGCTAAACTTCATGATCTGTTATTTTAAAAAAATACATGTTTCCGTGAAACCGGCCGGAACATTCTCCGGCAGATTATGTTCTGTTTTTCCTTGAATGGTTAGTTTTTACTAATCAAACAATGTTATAATCATTGATCACCGTTATAGTGAATCGACAAGCCAAAATTAATCAAAACATTGGATTTTACTCTAATAGCACCACCTAATTTTTGTGGTGGATCCAGATTAAAATCCGATAACTCCATTTGTTCACTTCCGCTGATATAATAGGTGTTTTTATCTAAAGTCCGGGTTGCCATTGATAGGAGTGAGTTAGTTGTTGCTCCGGCAAAAGTAATAGATGAAGGTATATTTAATATGGCTGCATCTTCCTGAATTCCCCGGACAAGTTGTTTTTTGGGTAATTTGATGATGATATAGGGATTTTCCCGAACATTAAGCATCTTAAAGAATTCTTTTTCCATTAATTTATTTTTTGCTTTAAGGTTTTCAACCGGAATACGGATGATCGAATAAGCAGTTGACGACTCGTTTCCCTGGTCGCTAATAAATAATGTATAATCCCAGGGTTTCTGGTGGTGGATGACAAATTGGTTGATATTCGTTTTTACTTTTATACGGAAATAACTTTCAGGTGTCGATGGTTTATCATCAGACAATATTATTGCCTCTCCGGAGCTGTTGAGAACCGGCAGTATAGCACATAATATTAAAAAAAGAAATTTTCTCATTTGTCCTGATGATTAAAAAAATATTCGTATAAAAACGGCAGGGTATGTTTGGCCCTGCCGTCTCAAAAAATAATCAATAAGGAAATTATAAAGAAATAGCAGCTTCAAACATTAAGCCGTCAAATCCTGCATTGTCGCCGTATGCGGCAAAGTTTTCGTATTTCTGATCTACATATTCAAGTTTCAGCATCACATTATCGGTCATAAACCAGCCGCCACCAATTTGTAGTCTTTCTGCCGATTGGTCACCGTCATTGTTAACAACGTTGTAGCGTCCTCCGGCATAAAACTCATCGTTTTTTCCAAAACGGTACAGTCCTTCAACAGCAATTTGATCAAATTGATATTCAGCAGGACTAAAAGCAGATGTGCCGCTTGTTGTCTCATAGGTACCAAATAACTCGAAACCTTTATATTGCGCAAAGATGTTTGCCATATATGCATGGTTTTTATCCGTAAGACCGGGCCCCCAGCGTCCTGAAGTATGTCCCGATGCCGGGTCTACATCGTCAGGAGATCCGGTTTGTTCTTGCATTACCAGATAGTAACGTGATCCGGCACGGTCGCCGTTATAAAGCGAGCCAAAATGATGTTGTTTATTTAAATAAGCCGAAACCGTTGTTCTGAGTCTAAGGTCATCATTCAGTTGTTTGTCAAAACCACCTTTGAAATAATAAGCAAGCTCTTCATGCATATCATAGGGTGTGTAGCTGTTTGTAAATCCACTGTAACCTGCAAGCGATGGCTTTAGTGAACCGGAAGATACAGCTCCCATCAGTAACCATCCGTTTTGACGGTACATGGCTTCAAAAGCCGGTGCCGTAGTAAATGCATCCATGATGTAGTTACCTACGAAAGGGTTGTTGATGACATCCCCGTTGTCTGAACGACGGAAATGGGCATCGCCATAATTAACTTCCATAACCCCGACTTTGAATGTTAAGCGGTCCATGGCTTTATCTATCATATCTGAATTTAAAAACTGCAATTCATCCATTAACAAGTAACCTCCTTTTACCCAGGCCTCCACATGGTGGCGGGAGGAAAGATAGGTTACAAGACTCAGTTTGATACCCGGTGCGATATCACCATCCAGATTTAAATTAGCTGTTGGCAAATTTATACCGGATCCTAAAGGAATTAAACTGCTATCCGCGCTATGACTTAACGCCTGATATTGCAGTGCGAAATCTGCGCCAACGCGAACGTTGGTCTTTTCAAAATCTTCTCCGGTAAATTGTTTAGACTCAAAGTC
This sequence comes from Bacteroidales bacterium, assembly GCA_021738505.1. GTDB lineage: Bacteria > Bacteroidota > Bacteroidia > Bacteroidales > PWNQ01 > PWNQ01. The sequence continues at coordinate 37,690 of JAIPBW010000017.1, forward strand.
CTGACCGAAGGCTGTCATCGTAAAGAAGATGACGGCTAATGTTGCAATTAATTGTTTCATTGTTTTAAGTTTTCTAATTTGGTAATAGGTTTTGTTTTATACTGATTTTTATTCACAGATAAGGATTAGGATTCATAATCTTTACCTGTAAATACCATGTCAAATTTGACAAGTACTTTTTCATCTGTTTTGATACTGCCTAACATTGCTGTAGGCGGCTCCACATTATAGTCTGACATGTTTAATGTGTAAGTATCTTTCACCCGTAGTTGGGAATCCGATAGTTTACCTGAAAATGCCAGTTCTATTTTGTTTGTTTTTCCGGCTATAGTAAGGTATCCTTCGATTGTCCCGGTGATATCGTTACCTGAAGCATTTAAGTTTTTCACGTTTGCAAAACGAAAAGTGATTTTGGAATACTCATCCGTTTTTAATGCTTCATGGGCTTTTTTATTCATCAGGTTTTTGTCACTTAATATGCTTTTGGCTTTTGCTTCAAAAAACAAACTGGAAATGCCGACATCACTTCCTTGATTATTAAATGATAAAATTCCTTTGAATTTATTCACATCCATTGCCCAGTCATGAACATTTGACGTTCCACTAACTTCCATGGAACTATTATCTGTATTTAACTGATACGTCTTCTGAGCTAAAACTGATCCTGCTACTAAAAGCAACACCAATATAAGATAACCAGTGATTAATTTTTTTTGAGTTTTCATAGCTACTATGTTTTAATATTATTTGTATTATATAAATCCTATTGAATTGATAGGACAAATATATAAGGTTTTTGTTCATCCCTCATAGCCAGTAGCAAAAAAATGGATTGAGTGGGGTTAGGTTTCTAAATAAGGAGCTTTAGTTATTTGTTGAAAAACAGACTTATAATAAGGAAAAAATAAACTACGGGCTTTGTTTATTTTTTCACAAGTAGAAGTATTTTAGTAATCTGAAATTTCCATAGCAACAATTTTTCCGACACACAGAAGGATGATTAAAGGGCTGGACGAGTTGGATAATGCAAAGAAAACAATGATATTTATTGTCATTAGTAGTCATTTGTTGTCATTGATTGTCATTGGTAGTCATTGGTTGTCATTGATGGTCATTGGTAGTCATTAATGGTCATTTTCTATGCTTCTGTGTCCGGCTGCTGTCAAGTATAACCGTCTCAGAAAGCCCTTAAGTAAATGACTTAGAATATAGTAAAGCAAAATGACGCGCGAAGCGCAAATGACTACAAATGACATCCGTCGAAGACGGATAAATGACGCGAAGCAAATGACAGTAAGAGATAAAAGCAAGAAAACATAATAATGACATTATCAATATTTTGAAAAATTTAAACATATGAACCGACAAATGACTCTTACCAGGAGGGATTTAGCCAATCTGACTAATATGCTTGAGCTTATCCATATTCAATATCTCAATATTTTTTCCGGAAAGTTTGATGATCTTATCTTCTTTAAAATCTTTTAATACGCGTATGGTGCTTTCCGTAGACATATTGGTTATTTCCCCCAGGTCACTTCTTGACAGGGTCATGCGGAATTTATGACTATTATGAATCCTATTGGAAAGACAAATCAGAATATCCGCCATTCTTCCATGTAAGTGTTTTGATGCGAGGGAGTAAAACCGTTCGAAATTCATTGCGGTGTCAAAATTCAATACTTTTATCACTTCTGAGGCAAAGGAAGCATTCGATTGGGTTAACGACTGAAATACCGTGCTGTCTATGAGATGGGCATGGGTTTGATCATAGCATTGGGCCGAAAAGCGAAATGTGTTCTCTCCATTTAAGGTGGTGAGTCCTAAAAATGTTCCGGATGATATAATTTTAAGAATTAGATCATTGGAATTGGGACTTTCAAAATATATTTTAGCCAGCCCTTTTGTTATAATGATTATCTGAGAAGCTAAGCTACCTTGCTTGCAAAGGATTTCTCCGGGTTTAAATGTTAATTCACGAGTGTTTTTCTGGAGCAGCCCGATTTCTTCGGGTTTTAGGTAGTCAAAGCCATGAAATGGAATTTGCGCTTTTTCACAACTGCTTATCAAATTTTTTATACTCATATATTTTTATCTTAAAATGCAAAAATAGAATTAATATCTACTTTTAAAGAGACATTGAAAGTAATTTTAGAAAACGAAGATAGTAACATTGAGTTAATCAAAATGAATTTCTTGCAGTGTATGCATTCTTTATGTTAGAATATTCTTCCCAAATTGGGAGTTTTTGTCCATGGCGAAATATACCTTACATACCAGCAATCAGTAGGTTAAATTTAGAGGCATAATGTGGTATACATTTTGAAGATTACCAAAGTAAATATGGTAAACATGGAACTAAAAAATCTGGATAAACAACAGCAAGAGCGATTACGATATAAATGGTATAATAAACGTATATTAATTGTGGAAGATATTAAAGTCAACCACATGCTTATTGATCGGATCTTACGTAAAACCAGAGCTGAAGTTATATGGGCTATGGATGGTCAAAAAGCTGTGGACATGGTAAGGGAAGATGATAATATCGACCTTGTTTTGATGGATATCCGCTTGCCGGTAAAAAGTGGCTATGAAGCTACACGAGAAATACGGCAGTTAAGAAAAGATCTTCCGATAATTGCTCAAACTGCTTATGTGATGGAAGACGAAAAACATAAAGTTCTGGAAGTTGGTTGTAATGACTTAATAACAAAACCGCTCAGAAAAGATGTCTTACTTGAAAAAATATCTACTTATTTCTCCCAATAGTCCCTATTAATATAATACCAATGATTTAAAAAGCCGGGTTTCCCGGCTTTTTTTGATTCAGAACTGCCTTAGAAAAATCAAAAAGTTAATCCTTGCATAACGGCTATCGCCAAAGGGGTACCAACCCTGATTCTATTTCCACCCAACCATTCATTCGTGCATTCATCGCAAAAAAAATGTAAAGCCACGAATGCACGAATTATTGACGAATGGTTTGTCCCTGATGGTCTGTGTTGTTTATTGCATTCATGCTGAATTTTCAAATGTTATCAACCAGGGTTTCCACCCCTTCCACTGCGTTTCAGGGATTGGTACCCCTTACGAGTAGGCTTCCATCAAAAAGCTAACTCTTGCGTAACGGCTATCGCCAAAGGGGTACCAACCGCGAGCGGGTGGTATATTCTGCAGCTTATTCAAAACTCCATTGCTAAGAATACATCCCGGAGTAGTTTTATTTGTAAAAAAGTAGCGAGGGGGTGGAAACCCTGGTTTTATTTGCACCCACCCATTCATTCGTGCATTCATGGCAAAAAAAATGTAAAGCCACGAATGCACGAATTATTGACGAATGGCTCCTCCCTAATGGTCTGTGCCGTTTATCGCATTCATGCTGAATTTTCAAACGTTATCAACCAGGGTTTCCACCCCTTCCACTGCGTTTCAGGGATTGGTACCCCTTGCTGAAGGCTAATACGCAAGGGTTGCCAATTCGATTTTCCACTTTCACCCAACCATTCATTCGTGCATTCGTGGCAAAAAAAAATGTAAAGCCACGAATGCAGGAATTATTGACGAATGGCTTCTCCCTAATGGTTTGTGCCGTTTATCGCAGTCATGCTAATTTTTCAAACTTTAGCATCCAGGGTTTCCACCCCTTTCACTTCGTTTCAGGGATTGGTACCCCTTACGAGTCGGCTTCCATCAAAAAGCTAATTCTTGCGTTACGGCTATCGCCAAAGGGGTACCAACCCTGATTTTATTTGCACCCAACCATTCATTCGTGCATTCGTGGCAAAAAAAAATGTAAAGCCACGAATGCAGGAATTATTGACGAATAGCTCCTCCCTAATGGTCTGTGTTGTTTATTGCATTCATACTGAATTTTCAAACGTTATCATCCAGGGTTTCCACCCCTTTCACTTCGTTTCAGGGATTGGTACCCCTTACGAGTCGGCTTCCATCAAAAAGCTAATTCTTGCGTTACGGCTATCGCCAAAGGGGTACCAACCCTGATTTTATTTCCACCCAACCATTCATTCGTGCATTCGTGGCAAAAAAAAAATGTAAAGCCACGAATACACGAATTATTGACGAATAGCTCCTCCCTAATGGTCTGTGTTGTTTATTGCAGTCATGCTAATTTTTCAAACTTTAGCATCCAGGGTTTCCACCCCTTCCACTTCGTTTCAGGGATTGGTACCCCTTACGAGTCGGCTTCCATCAAAAAGCTAACTCTTGCGTAACGGCTATCGCCAAAGGGGCGGAAACCCTGGGAATCCCTGATTGAGGAATAAACGCTTCAAATCTATATTTATAAGCATTTTTAGCAAACCCCGGAAACGGTTGACGTATGCTAATGATTTCATTAAACAGAAAAAGTAAACAGAAGATGATATCTACTTGCTTTTTATTTTTCTTGTATTATTTTAGCACAATATTAATTTGGTCATAGACTGATTTACTTGTAATAAGCAAAATGTTATTTTCTCCCCCGAAAAAGCGTTTGTATAGATCATAATACTTTTAAAATTGCTCTGCTTGAGGTACTAATGCGAACAATTGAACATTGTATGCGTTACATAAACAGATTATTAAGTTATAATATGTTTTAAACTAGAATAATTTCAGGTCATATGCTTTGTTGCGAAAGCTCCCGATAAATGCGGGGAAATAAATTGCTTGATTTGCGTCTTTCGTCGCCTTGCATCTGAGCTAAACCGAATGCCCGAAGAAAACAGATTAGAACACATAAACATTTTTTAACAAAAAGAAGAAGACTCCACAGGATGAACACCCGTAAATCAGATATCGAGAGCGAAAAGGGAAAAATAACTCACCTTAGAAAAGTACTCCAGACAATTCGACTTGTTAACCAACTGATTATTCAGGAGAAAAATCCAAGGATATTAGCCCGGAAAATTTGTGACGGGTTAGTTGAAAATCGTGGATACTACGATGCTTCCATTATTTTAACTGACTCAAACGAAAAGCTTAGTTTTATTACAGGTTCATTAAGTGACAAGAATTATAAGCAGCTTTCTGAGCAAATTTCAAACGGCAGCTGGCCTTATTGTTGTAAAGATGCGCTTAATAAAAAAGACCTGATTATCCTTCGTGAACCTGATAAGGAATGTAAAGGATGCCCGTTGGCTTATCAATATGACGATAATGGAGTGTTTATTATCCGTTTAGAAACAGAGGAGCATTTGTATGGCTTTCTTATGGCATCAATTCCAAAAGAATTCCTTTATGATGAGGAGGAGCAGTATTTATTCCATGAATTAGCTGTTGATATTTCCATAGCTTTTAACCTGTATAACCTGAAAGAATACCATAACAAAGTTCGTACGGAACTTCAAAAAAATGAATACTTTCTGAATAACCTTACGGAAATAAGTCCTGTTGGCATTGTTAAAACAAATGCTAATGGAGACCTTGACTATCTGAATAAGCGAGCGGAAATTATTTTTGATTTTGATAAAAATGATATAATAGGCAAATCTTCATTGTTTGAATCCATACAATTTTTTAATGAACAGGGAGAGCCAATGACTTATGATGAGTTGCCCTTTACTAAGGCTCAGCATGCTCAAAAAACATTGTATAACCATCAGTGTGGAGTCTATATTCAGGGGGAATTCAAATATCTGTCGGTTAATGTAACCCCAACCTTTACCAATGAAAATACGTTTGACGGAGTTGTTGCGGTCATCGAGGATGTAACGAAGATGTACGAACATCAGAAAGAGACCTTAAATGTCAAAAAAGAATTAGAAGATACATTATCCGGACTACCTGTACATATTTTTAGGTATAAAAAAGATACTGATAATCAATTGATTGTTTGCTTTAGTGAGGGGGCTGTTCCCAGGCATAACTCCCTGGACACTCTACATGTCAAAGGCGAATATCTGCAAAATATTATAGGGAAGGAAAACTATGAAAGCTTAAAAGATCGATTTTATCAAGCTTTTAATGGAGATTGGGTTGATTATGAATTGCATTTATCCGGCAGGTGGTATAAAACAAGGCTAAAACCCTATAAATTTGACGAAAATGATCATGTAACGGAGGTTATAGGTTACTCCAATGATATTACAGCCCAGAAAGAAGCTGAGCTTAAGTTATCTGAAGAGAGTCAGTTGCGAAAACTATTAATGCAGTTATCTGCGGATTTTATTAATATCCCACTGGCCGATTTGGATAATGCCATTTATGAGGCATTAAAAAAACTCGGTCAATTTGTTGGCGCCGATCGTGTGTATATTTTTGATTATGATTTTGATCATAGAGTAACAAGCAACACATACGAATGGTGTCAGGAAGGTATCGAGTCGCAGATAGACAAGTTGCAAAACGTTTCGCTTGATTTGGTTCCTGACTGGATCAATAGTCATATTCAAAATAAACCGGTGTATATCCCAGACATTAACCAAATGCCTAAAAATGATCTGTATGAAATATTATCAAGTCAGCAGATTAAGAGTTTGTTAACTATTCCCATAATGAAGCAAGATGAATGTATCGGCTTTATTGGCTATGACTTTGTCAGGGACTATCATTCAGTAAATGAGGATGCACAGGAACTCTTAAAAGTTTTCTCTCAAATTTTGGTGAACTTGTATGAGCGAAAGGAAAAAGAACGAGAACTGAATAAATTTAAAACAGTTGCTGATTATGCAAGTTATGGCATCGGAATAACAGACATCGAAGGTAAAATGATGTATGTAAACCATTATTTTGCTTCCTTATTAGGATATACTCCTGAAAATCTTCAGGGAAAATATTTAAACGAGATACATTCAAAAGAGATGATGAGTAAAATTAATTCTCTGACTGAAAAACTGAAAGACGATCATTATATTGCCAATGAGGAGATATGGGTAAAAGACAGGAATGGAAATGATATTCCGTTTCTTATGAATAGCATCTTCATAAAAGGTGATAAAAATGAGTCTTCTTATGCTGCCACAACGACCATTGATATTTCAAAGCAGAAGGAGAAAGAAAAAGAACTGATCAAAGCCAAAGAAAAAGCCGAAGAAAGTGATCGCCTGAAATCTGTTTTTCTGGCTAACTTTAGCCATGAGATCCGTACTCCGATGAATGGTATCTTAGGGTTTATGGGACTTTTAAATAATCCGGATGTAACAAATTTTGAAAGAAAGGAGTTTATACGTTTTATCGAAGAAAGCGGAAAACGTATGCTTGAAACCCTTGATAATCTGATGGAGATATCGAAGATTGAAACCGGAAATGTAAAGTTCAAGTATGAGAATTTTGATGTTAACACCCTGGTGGATGAACTTTACGCTTCTTTAGTGCCAAAAGCGGAAGAAAAAAATACAGCATTTGTTGTTAAAAAGGCCAACGCGGGCTCCCCGGCTATGTTTTTCACTGACCGGGAAAAATTGCATACAGTTTTAAAACAATTGCTGCAAAATGCCATTAAATTCACCGATAATGGTCGTGTATATTTTGGCTATTCCTGGCAAAACGGAAATATTGAATTCTTTATCCGGGATACCGGCGTGGGAATAGCACACGATAAATTAAAATCTGTTTTTGATCGATTTATTCAGGCGGACAGAAGTTTATCGCGGGAGTATGAAGGCCTGGGGCTGGGACTGGCAATCTCTAAGGCTTATGTGGAAAAGCTGGGCGGAAAAATAGATGTGAAATCCAAAATTAACGAGGGAACACATTTTTATTTTACTTTGCCCAAACAAAATAGTGAAGAAAGCGAATAACAAATAAATTTTAATGCTTTGGAAACCAACGAAAAACATATTGAGCCCTATAGCTTAAAGATCTTGATAGCTGAAGATGAAAAGAACTCTGCTTTTTTTCTCAAAACGCTTTTCAAGAAATATGCTCGTGAGCTGATCTTCGCTGAAAACGGAGAGCAGGCTGTGCAAATGTGCCGGGAACACAGCGATTTGGATATTGTTTTGCTTGATATTAAAATGCCGGATATGGACGGATATACTGCTGCCAGGCAAATCCGGGAGTTTAATAAAGACCTGGTTATTATTGCCCAGACAGCGTTTGCCATGAAAGGCGATCGTGAAAAAGCCATTGAGGCCGGTTGTAATGATTATATCGCTAAACCCCTGAAAAAAGATTCCCTTCTGGCTGTTGTTACGAAATATATAAAAACATAAATTTCAGTATCCCTGCAGAACTGCTTAAATCCAATTTTTAGATACTGTGGGCTACTCATAACATTTTGTGGGCTTATGCGTTATTCTAAAAAAGCGACAAAGTGAGTGCATATATCAAAAACAGGATCAAAGAAGGCGAGCATCAACAGCAGGATTTCAAATTTGAGATCTCCGATGTTAAAAAGATCGCCCGTTCATTATCAGCGTTCTCTAATACACAAGGCGGACGACTGTTGGTCGGTGTTAAAGACAATGGGACTATCGCCGGAGTGCGCACAGATGAAGAGTATTATATGATTGAATCTGCTGCCGACTTGTATTGTAAACCCCGGGTGAACTTTGATTACGTGGTCTGGAATATAGAAGGAAAAACTGTTTTTGAAGTAACTGTACCACAAACCAGCGGAGAATTAGTGAAAGCACCGGATAAGACCGGAAGATATAAAGTGTATTTACGGCGAAATGATGAGAACATACTGGCAAACGGCATTTTTGTCCTTGCTGATCAGTTGAAAAAGCAAACCGATGAAGTTGTGTTGCAGTATTCCGATAATGAAAAACAATTGCTGCATTATCTAAAAACTTTCGGTACAACCACTTTTTCACAGTATAGAAAACAAGAAAAGCTTGACTTTTTTAAAACCCGCGATGTCTTTGTTAAACTGATGGCCTGGGATGTGATCCAAATGGATTACGATGGGAAAAACTTTTATTACTATCTTTCTGAAAATTTTGATATGCTTTCGGATTCATAAAAATTATTACAAAATTCATTAAAATCAGCTCCGGATTTGTTACTTTTGAACGTTCGTAGTTTACGATGTTAATATTTGCACATGGGAGGGTCTTTCGCATCTACATATCTTTTACCGGTTGTTATCGGTATCATCATGTTTAATCTTGGGTTAGGGCTGCGCTTACAAGATTTCCGGCGGATCGTTCATAATCCGGGGTCTTTTTTCGTTGGACTTTTCAGTCAGATGGTTTTACTTCCTTTGCTGGCTTTTGGAATTGCCGGTATTTCCGGATTGTCCCCCGAAGTTAAAGTCGGGATTGTCATTATTGCCGCTTGCCCGGGAGGAGCTGTCTCCAATCTTATTACCTATTATCTTAAAGGAAATGTCCCTTTGTCGATATCATTAACTTCGGTGAATAGTTTTATAATTCTGATCTCAATTCCGATCATCGTTCATATAGCGTTAAATACTTTTCTTTCTGACTCTGCCTATATCCAGATGCCTGTTATGTACACGATTTCCCGCGTGTTTTTGATGATTATCATCCCGGTTATTATAGGAATGATCGTTCGCGCCAGAACACCCAAAAGAGCAGATAAACTGGAGGGTATTTTAAAGTATGGAACTGTTGTTCTTTTAGCTGTTGTCTATTCTTTTGTGATCTTTGAAAAAAATGACGGGAGTATGACCAGCTTTTCCCGTTACCTGGAAATTGCACCCTACGTTTTTGCCATGAATGTTATCGGGATGTTTATCGGCTATTTTGCTGCCCGCCTATTTCGTTTCAATATGGCTAAGCAGATCACCTTATCCGTGGAAGTTGGCATACAAAACAGTGCCCTGGCTATTACCATCGCGGGTGGTGCTGCTTTTCTCGGAAGCCATGAAATGGCTCTGCCTGCCGTTGTCTATGGTATGTTTACCTTTTTTAATGCCGTGATCTTCGGACTGATCATCCGCAAGTGGCTGGGATACTATTCCAAATGACGGGCAGGGAATCTCTTTAATCTTATAAAATTATCTTCTTTTTTTGTATGCTTATTATCAGGGAGTTTGTAGCTTTTGAAAATTTTTATAAAATTTTTAGAAAAGATTTTGAAAATTAATTTTTAAATCCGATTATGTGTAAATTTAGCATGGTCAAACTAATTTTTGATTTATAAAATAAATCGTTCATTTTAAATGGTATAACTATTATGGTAAAAGTGATTGAGCACATACAAATTCCAATGTCAGATGGAACCCAACTGGCTGCAAAGCTTTGGATCCCTGATCGCGCGGAGCAGAACCCTGTTCCTGCAATTTTGGAATATATTCCTTATCGCAAACGCGATTTTAAAGCATTACGCGACGAACAGACGTACCGTTATTTTGCTGAGCATGGTTATGCCGGTGTTCGTGTAGATCTGCGCGGAAGTGGAGACTCGGAGGGCATTTTGCGGGATGAGTATCTGCAACAGGAATTGGACGATGGACTGGAAATTTTAAAATGGATAGCTGATCAGGAGTGGTGCAACGGCAATATTGGAATGATCGGCATTTCATGGGGCGGTTTTAATGGCTTGCAAATTGCTGCGCTCCAGCCACCGGAGCTTAAAGCAGTTGTTTCAGTTGCTTCTTCCGATAATCGGTATGCGGATGATGTACATTATATGGGCGGAAACTTGCTTACAGATAACCTTTCCTGGTCAGCGACTATGTTTGCTTACAACTCATGTCCTCCCGATCCGGAATTAGTAGGAGAGAAGTGGCGGGATATGTGGCTCGAACGCTTGTCAGGCAGCGGGTTGTGGCTAAAAAAATGGCTTGAGCATCAGCATTTTGATGACTATTGGAAGCATGCTTCGGTTTGTACGGATTACTCCAACATAAAATGCCCGGTCATGGCTGTATCAGGCTGGGCCGACGGGTATTCCAATACCGTGTTCCGTTTGCTGGAAAACCTGGAAGTGCCGGTGAAAGGATTAGTGGGCCCCTGGGGACACAAATACCCGCATTTAGGCGGTCCCGGGCCGACAATAGATTTTTTGGCCGAATGTGTGCGCTGGTGGGATCAGCACCTTAAAGGTATTGATAACGGAATGGATCAGGAACCCGACCTGAAAGTGTGGATGCAGGATACGGTGTCTCCCATATCTTCCAGCAGACCCGGCCGATGGGTTGCCGAAGAAAAATGGAAAAAAGGAAACGGCAAAATGCAGTCTTTTAACCTGAAGCCCGGAATGATTGACTTTAACGAGGATCTACCCGATTTTTCAATTGTTCAGCAAATTCAAAGTCCGTTGAGTGTCGGCTTGTTTGCCGGGAAATGGTGTTCGTATTCGGCTTCTACGGATCTTCCTTATGACCAGCGCGAAGAAGACGGAGGGGCACTGGTTTATGATACACAGCCTCTGGACGAATCCATCGAAATACTGGGAGCGCCTTATGTCGAATTGATGCTTAGCACTGATAAACCGGTAGCTACTGTGGCTGTTCGCATTTCGGATGTAGCCGAAAACGGAAAAGCCACACGGGTGACTTATGGCGTCTTGAACCTAACCCATCGCAATGGGGACGAAACCCCCGAACCGATTGAGCCGGGAGAAAAATATAAGGTGAATGTTCCTTTAAATTATATCGCGCAGCATTTTCCTCAAGGGCACCGGATACGATTGGCGGTGTCTACTTCATATTGGCCATTAGTCTGGCCTGCACCCGAACCGGCCAAATTGACGATCTATCCGGCAAGTTCCAAGCTCTTCCTGCCCATTCGGAATACAGATAAAAAAGTAGATGAAAATCTCAGGGAATTTGGCAAACCGCAATTGAACGATTACCGCGAGACCACGCTGTTGAAACCTGCGAAACGCGAATGGCAGGTTATTCACAACATGGCTAACAATGAGGTAAGCCTGCATGTGGTAAATAATGATGCCAAAATCCGCCTGGAGGATATCAACTGGACCATGCAAAAGAATGTCACCGAAAAGTATAGTTACAAGAATGACGATTATGACTCCGTAAAAGGGGATGTCTACAGCGAACGCATATTTGAACGTGGCCAATGGCATGTGGCTACTTACACCAGGACGGTGTTAACTTCTACAAAAACACATTACATCATTCAGGCGACCCTGGATGCTTATGAAGGTGATGCCAGAATTTTTAGTAAAAGCTGGAGTGAACGCATTGAAAGAAACTTAATGTAGTGTTTGTCCATAATGTCCGATATCTGCGTTGTTGCTCAAATTTTAAATCCTCTAATCCGCCGGTTGGCGGATACTGCGGTTTAAAATTTTCGCACGCCCCCGATAAATGCGGGGCAGGCCCCGATAAAAAAACGGGGTAAACTTTGATCTCGAACATTCTGAATCAAACACTCGACTTTATTGACAAATAATTATGTAGTTTAAACAATAGAGTCCTCCCTTTTGTACTACCTTAGATATTCAATGGAAGACCACAAAACGATCTGATTTTATTATTAAGTATACCGATTAAATATTTTAACAAATTGCAAACAAAATGAAAAACAAACAAGTATTTATTGTAGGTCTCGATGACTTTAACTTAACAAAACTTCAAAGACTACCGGAAGCTCAAAATGTAGATTTTCACGCAGCACTTCATCTCTCGGAGATACGCAGTGTTGAACAGTTTGACATGGAAAAACTGATCAATTTATGTTTTGAACGTATCGATGCCCATGGACAAATAGATGGGATTGCTTCGTATTACGATTTCCCGGGAACAGCGTTAGTACCCATTATAGCAGAAAAATACAATTTACCGGGGGCTTCTCTGGAGAGTGTGTTTAAATGTGAAAACAAATATTGGAGCCGCCTGGAACAAAGTAAAGTAATACAGGAACATATTCCGGCCTTTAAAGCCTTTGATCCGTTTAATGAGAATGCTTATGATGAACTGGCAATGATCCCTCCGTTTTGGACCAAACCAATTAAGTCGTTCCGCTCTTTTCTTGCTTATAAAATCAACGGAAGCCAGGTTTTTGAGTCGGCGATGGAAGAAGTGCGCAAGCATATTGACTTTATGTCGGAGCCGTTTAACTATTTAATGGAACGATACAACATGCCGGAGGAGTTTGCCGGGATGAAAGAAACCTGCATTGCTGAGAGCTCCATCACAGGCCATCAGGTGACAGTGGAAGGATATGTGCACAATGAACGCGTTGTGGTTTATGGAATTGTTGACTCCGTGCGCGAAGAAGACCGCTCTTCCTTTAGCAGGTATGAGTATCCTTCGATTCTTCCCCAGGAAATCCAGTTCCGTATGGCGGATGTTACCAGACGTGCTATCTCCCAGATCGGATTGGATAATTCGGCTTTTAATGTGGAGTATTTTTACAACCCAATGGCGGATGAAGTATATCTGCTGGAGATAAACCCCAGGATTTCCCAGGCTCATACCGATATTTTTGAAAAAGTGCATGGCTTGTCTCATCATTCCATCATGTTAAACCTTGCTCTGGGCAATAAACCTAAAACCCTGGAATATCATGGCGAGTTTAATAAAGCATCGAATTTTATGCTGAGAACATTTCAGAATGGTGTAGTCAGGAAAGTGCCGACACAGGATGAAATTAAAATTCTGAAACGCTTTATTCCCGGTTTGGAAATAAAATTGCATGTTACTGAAAACACGCGACTTTCTGATATGCAGGGACAGGATAGCTACAGCTATGAGCTGGCGAACATTTTTATTGGCGGACGCGATCAGCGCGAAATGGTGGAAAAATACAACCAGTGCGTGGATGGACTGACCTTTAAAATTGATTATGAGGAAGAGGATATGATTTCTTAAATAGTGTTTGTCCATAATGTCCGATTTCTGCGTTATGCTCGTATTTAAAACAGTCATCCCGATGTTCCAATCGGGACTCCTTGGTTTTAAATACTTCGCAAGCCCCCGATAAATGCGGGGCAGGCTTTGAACTCGAACATTATGAACTAAACACTTACTTTATAGACAGACACTAA
>JAIPBW010000075.1 GCA_021738505.1 Bacteroidales bacterium
GCTACCTTTGCTAAAACCCAAGATATACCACTCTTGTCTTTTAGCAAAACCAAATTGAGAGGAACCGTATGCGGGAAATCCGCTCGTACGGGTCTGTGGGGGAGCGGCAAGGTAACGAGCCGCTCTACCCGGACACTAACTAGTTTTATGATGGCATCGCCAATTTTCATGCATGCAATCACACAGCAAAGCTTTGGTTTTCAACACAAAGGCTACAACAAAAAAAAACCTCAAATCAATATATTTCGGGCAGAGAGATACCGGTTATTTTCCGGTAAAGATTAATTGCGTAAGAGTCGGTCATACGGGCAACAAAGTCTGTCATTTTCATCAGCCTTTGATAGTAATCATCGGTTTCTCCGGCCTTAAACTGATCGGATACTAACTCATTTAATTTTTTATTATAGGTATCCTCAGGATTTAACAGTATCCCCGCAAAAGCTTCTAAAAGGCCGCCCAAAATTTTGTATCCGGCCAGTTCAATTTCTACTACTTTTCTGGAATTATACAACTGTTTATTGCGGTCATAAATCGTTCCGTTAAAATGGTCGCCGGAACGGATAAAATCTGTCAGCTCTTCATCAAAAGTCCCCTGCATAATTTCTTCATACTTTTCTTCGAAGACCCTTGCCGTTTCGTTAACCAGAGCATTAATGGCTTTAGCACGCAAATATCCGACTTTTTCACCGGGGTCTTTGATAGCCTCATATTTTGATAAGCCGGCTGTATCTTCATTGGGATAATGCAGGAAGTACGTCAGCAGCTCTTCCATTTCTTTAAGGCTTATATAGCCTAACTTATATCCATCCTCCAAATCAATAATGCGGTAACAGATATTGTCAGCAGCTTCCATCAAAAATGCCAGCGGATGTCGTTTCCAGTTGTTTCCGGAAATTGCATCATTAGAGAACAAGCCCAATTCCGAAGCTACTTCTGCAAAGATTTCCTCTTCACTTTTAAAATAGCCAAACTTTTTCAATGAAGTATGTCCTTTAACTTTTGTATTCTTTAGCCGGGAAGCACATGGATACTTGGAAAACGTCCCCAGTGTAGCATAAGTAAGAAAAAGGCCTCCGGGGTTTTCCTTTGGATGATGATTTGTCAAAATGCGGAATCCGGCAGCATTTCCTTCATAGTGAATAAAATCGGCCCAATAGTCATCTTTTTCCAGATGTTTTATATGTTTTTGACCCTGCTCGCCTTTAAAATAAGCCCCAATAGCTTTTTCGCCCGAATGCCCGAAGGGTGGATTTCCCACATCGTGAGCAAGGCAGGCAGCAGCTACAATATCGCCAAAAGACTCGGGATGAATATTCAGTTGATCATTTTCCTTGTTGAGAATAATATTTCCGCCAAGGCTTCCAAGGCTTCGCCCGACAGATGAAACCTCCAGGCTATGCGTCAGCCGGTTGTGAACGAAATCGCTTTGCGGTATCGGAAAGACCTGCGTTTTGTCTTGCATCCGCCGGAATGCTGATGAAAATACAATCCTGTCAAAATCGCGCTGGTAAGGCCGGCGAATATCTTTTGTGTCTTTTTTGATTTCCTGACCATAACGTCCAACATTCAACAATTTTTTCCAATCCATTCTTTCCATAAATCCGCTTTTTAAAGTGATGCTTACATCCGGATTATCCTGTATGATTTGTTTTCTGACAGCAGGATATCCTTTTCTATTGCAAAAATAGTATTATTCAGGGATTACAATTGGTTTGCCCGGGCAAGATATTTTAGCAACCGCTCTCATTAAGTCATCACTCCAAAAAAACAAGGTTCTACGGCTTTTTATTTGCTGTGGGGACGACTAATCCCATTACGATAGTTCCGGTAATTCCTAAAAAAACGACAACAAATTGTATGCTCTTTAATTCTATAAAAGCATAACAAGAAAGGAAAATCATAAACCACATCACACTGATTGAAGAGATTTTCTGAATTAACGTCATCCCCTTTTGCTCATAATAATTTTTAATATATCCGCCAAGATACCGATTGTTTATCAAACGATTATACAGCCTTTCCGAACCTTTTAAATACAATGCAGCCGTAAGCAAAAGGAAAGGCGTAGTCGGTAATCCGGGCACTACGATGCCAATAATTCCAATAATTAAAGATATTGTTCCCCAAAAAATCAAAATAAATTTTCGCATTGCTCTTTCTGAATAAAAATAGTTGCAGCCAAAAAACCATCCATGGTATTGTTCTTTATGCAAAACTAAATAAATTTAGTTCCTCAACGGGATTTCAACCTGCATGAATGCAAGTCATTTATAAGTCTATAATTTTCACTTGTTTATTTTTTTTGAGATAAGAGCGGATGATTTGCCGTACATCTTTATTGTCTTCGTGATAATCTATATAATCCAAAATATGGGAATGTGAAAGCTGTTGGTCTTTAGAAACAAATCCGAATCCCCGGTATTTTCCATTTAAAAGAACAACGATGCTATTTTCTTCCGGTGTTCTTCCTTCATCCACAATAATATGATTATGATACTGTAAATCGTAATTTTTCAGCATTTCCTTTACCCGTATATTATAAGTTTCCGGTTTTTCTTTACTGATACACGCTCCTAAACATTGATGTACCTGATAATGAAAACATGCCCCCGTGGATTTATACAATCCGCTAAGTTTTTGACACAAGAAAAATTGTTCAACCCGCGCTCGTAAATGCTCTTTGGCTTCCTGTTTAGTGGAAAAAGTCGTATGGGGTTCTTTTTCCTGAGTAATCCTTCCCGTCTCCAATCGCAGATATCCGTCATCATCATAATAACTGAACAAGCCGTAATTATATGTCTGACGACGTTGCCTGCGATTAAACACAGGTGTATGTTTTTTTATTTCATCAGATTCCAGTAATAATGCCAGCAACTCGCTGCCAGTCAATGTAAAATCTATGCGTGCGGTTTTTGTTTTAATCTTTTGTTCACGTTCTTCTGCACTGTTAAAGTGGGACTTAACTCTTTCTTTGATATTCAGGCTTTTCCCGATATAGATGATCCGGTTATTTTCATCATAAAAATAGTAAACGCCCGTTTTCTCAGGGATTTCGTCAAAGTCGCTTTTGTTCATCGCCGGAGGAATGTACATGGGCTGCGCCTCATTCTTTCCAATATTTTGTTTTTCCAGAATGCGATGAAAAAGATAAGTTGTAGCAAGGGCGTCTCCTTTTGCGCGATGTCTTGCATCATTTTGAATATCGAAATTACGGCAAAGCTTACCTAAACTATAGGACGGCTGGCCGGGGAAAATGCGACGACTAAGCTGTACAGTGCATTTTTTATTACGGCGGAAATCATATCCCAGACGTCTAAATTCTTCTTTAATAAAATTATTATCAAAACTGGCGTTATGAGCTATGAACGTGCGGCCTTTCGTAAGTAAAACAATTTGCCTGGCAACTTCATAAAATTTCGGTGCTTCCGCTACCATATCATTGGTAATCCCGGTAAGTCGCGTAATTTGCGCCGGAATCAACCGTTGTGGATTTATCAGGGAGTGCCACTCTTTTTCAATCGTCTTACCATCGGTAAGGATGATTGCAATTTCAGTGATATTCTCTGTTTTCGGCTTCAGGCCGGTAGTTTCTACATCAATTACTGCATACATGCCACAAAGATAATCAGGATTACGCAAACATTAAGCATTGTTAATCTTTCGGCATCTAAGCAGCATAAATGGTTAACCGCTATAGCGCACCCATTTCCAGAGTTCTTTGTAATCGATCTTTTTGCCATACATCAGGATACCAGTCTTGTAGATTTTTCCGGCCAGCCATACGGCTCCCAGAAAGGTCAACACCAATAATCCCATAGAAAGGGCGACTTCCCAAACCGGCACTCCGAAAGGAATTCGGATCATCATAACCACCGGCGAAGTAAACGGAATGATGGAAAACCAAAAAGCAACAGGTCCTCCCGGACTTTGTACGATAAAAGAAGACATGACGATAGCTAATAATAAGGGGATCGTTATCGGCAGCATAAACTGCTGCGTGTCCGCTTCATTATCCACTGCTGAACCGATAGCTGCAAACAAGGCTCCATAAAGCAAATAACCGAACAAGAAATAAAACAAAAAGGCAGATAACATCAGCGGAATATTAATTGACTGCAGACCCTGAGCAATTGCTGCAAATCCACTGTCTTTATCAAAACTCATTTCCTTTGATTTATCCTCTACATTATCCGGCATCAATGAGGTCTGTTCGCTAATCACTTTTTGCTGATCCCCGGTTGGGTCAAGCAAGGTTGGATTAGTAAAATTAACCGCTGTAATAATAATAAATGTCAGTATGACCCATAACAAAAACTGGGTGAGCCCGACAAGAGCTACGCCGATGATTTTTCCCATCATCAACTGAAAAGGTTTTATCGAGCTGACAATAACTTCCACTATGCGACTGGTTTTTTCTTCTAAAACCCCACGCATCACTTGTGATCCAAAAATAAAAATAAAGAAATAGATCAAAATTCCGCCTACAAAACCTAATCCCGTAGTAAGTGCAGCCAGGCTTTGTTCTCCAGTTTCAATATTTTTTGTTGTTAAATTAACATTAGGATTTATACCCTGGATTTTACTTGGATCAATACCCAATTCAGACCTTATCAGGGTGTGCTCCAATAATTTATTAATCTCATTTTTAACGCGCTCCTGCAACACTATACTTGGCTGATTGTCTTCATAAAAAAGCACTGCTTTCGCATCCCGGCTACTCTCTGTTTTAGGGATATATAACAAGGCATCAGACTTCATCTGATTGTTTTTAAATGCCTGTTGTGCTTCTTCGATTCCCGTATCCAGATAGTTAAAAGTTACGGATGAGCTGTTCTTCATTTTCTTTGCATAAATGCCTGTTTCATCAACAACATCTACGATGTTATTTTCACCAGACTGCGTAGCAAAGTAAGCCGGCAAAATCATCAAAGCAGCAAATAAAATCGGACCTAAAAAGGTCATTACCAAAAACGACTTTTTCCTAACACGGGAAAGATATTCACGGACTATTATCAGGGATATTTTGTTCATAGAGCTAAATATTTAGGCAGAAAATAATGACTTAATCGCTTATTCTTTAGGAATTTCGTTTACATTTTTTATAAAAATATCATTCATCGTAGGTAAAACCTCCCGGAAACTTCTGATTTCTCCAAAACTTATCAGCTTACGAATAACCTCATTCGTAGATAATTGTGAAGTTGTTCTCAAGCGTCCCTTAAAGAGACCATCTTCTGAATTATCACTTACAATTTTCATCTCATGATCATTTAAAGACTGAATTGGTTTATTGAAATTAGCAAGTACGATTTCAAACTCATTCGCCTTATATTCTTCTTTCAGGGCTTGTACTTCTCCCTGCAAAATAACTTTTGAATTGTGAATTAAAGCGATATTATCGCATATCTCTTCTACAGAAGCCATATTATGCGTAGAAAAAATAATGGCAGCCCCTCTCTCCTTTTGCTTAAGAATTTCTTCTTTAAGCATAACCTGATTGATTGGATCAAACCCGGAAAAAGGTTCATCAAATACTAATAAATCGGGTTCATGAATGATGGTAATAATAAACTGAATTTTTTGTTGCATTCCTTTGGAAAGCTCTTCCACTTTCCGGTACCACCAGTCAATAATATCAAATTTAGTAAACCAGTGCTCCAGCTTTTCCATGGCCTGTGCTTTGGAAAGTCCTTTCAGCTGCGCCAGATACAATGCCATTTCACCGACTTTCATTTTCCGGTATAGTCCGCGCTCTTCCGGCAAATAGCCAATCCTGTTTACATGTTGCTGACGTAATTTTTCGCCATTAAAAGTAATCTTCCCCTGATCCATTGACGAGATCTGGTTAATAATCCGGATAAGAGTTGTTTTGCCTGCACCGTTAGGTCCAAGCAGACCAAAAACACTTTTTTCGGGGATACTCAGACTAACATCATCCAAAGCCCGATGATTGGCATAGTCTTTTGTAATCCCGTTAATCTCCAATATATTCATTTTTGTTGGGTTTTTATTCACAAACAAATGTGAAATCAATTAACCTGTCTAACCACTAAAATATTCTCTCATTTTCTCAAAGAAACTACGTTCATTTTTGCCGGGATCCGGTTTAAAATTATCTGAGTCATTGAGTTGTTGCAGCATTTCTTTTTCTTCCTTACTTACTTCTTTCGGAGTCCATATATTCACGTTTATCAACTGATCTCCACGATTACCGCGTTCAAGCGAGGGAATACCTTTATTTCTGAGTCGTAAAATTCTTCCGGGTTGCGTTCCCGGTTCTATTTTGACTTTTGCTTTTCCGTCAATGGTAGGTACTTGTACGGTAGTTCCCATCACTGCATCAGGGAAAGAAATGTACAGATTATACAGGATATTGTTGCCGTCCCTTGTGAAATGCTCATGCTCAACCTGTTCTACTAACACGATCAGGTCACCCGGAATACCACCTCTAGCGGCTGCATTTCCTTTTCCTGAGACTGACAGTTGCATTCCATCTTCAACACCGGCAGGGATATCCAGAGAGATAACCTCTTCTCCTTTTACAATGCCATCTCCGTTACAATCGGAGCATTTTTGCGAGATTGTTTTACCTTCTCCCCCACATGACGGGCAGGTGGAAGTGGTCTGCATCTGGCCAAGGAAAGTATTGGTTATTTGTGTTACCTGACCCATTCCGTTACATGTAGAGCATGTATGGAATGAAGAACCATCTTTAGCGCCTGATCCGCTACATGTCTGACAAGTAACGTATTTATTAACTTTAATTTTCTTATTGGCTCCGTTTGTGATCTCTTCGAGCGTCATTTTGACTTTCACGCGCAGGTTTGTTCCTCTGTTCACGCGCTTTCTTCTTCCCCGGGAGCGACCACCAAAGCCGCCGGCTCCCCCGAAACCAAATTCTTCAAAGATATCACCAAACTGGCTGAATATGTCATCCATAGACATACCACCACCAAAGCCTCCACCACCGGCAGAAGCTCCGTTTTTAACGCCGGCATGTCCAAATTGGTCATAACGGCTGCGTTTATTCGGGTCTCTGAGAACCTCATACGCTTCAGCCGCTTCTTTGAATTTCTTTTCTGCCTCCGGATCTTCCGGATTCTTATCCGGGTGAAATTTCAATGCTTTCTTACGATATGCTTTTTTTATTTCATCTGGTGATGCATCTCTTGAAATCTCCAGTATTTCGTAGTAATCCCTTTGTGCCATATATCAATTTACTATTATTTACCCACTACAACTTTTGCAAAACGCAGTACCTTATCATTTAAGATATAGCCTTTCTCCACTACATCCACAACTTTTCCTTTCATATCCTCTTCAGGGGCCGGAATTTGTGTAACAGCTTCATGATAATCGGTATCAAATTCTTCGCCCTGCGATTCCATTTCCTTGAGTCCTTTTTGCTTAAGGATTTTCATGAATTTATCACGGATTAATTCCATCCCTTTGCGGGCTTCTTCCTGCTCTTCAGGAATATTTTCCAAAGCCCGTTCCATATCATCAATCAAAGGCAACATTTCTTTTATAAGGTCAGCAGAAGCCGATTTAATAAGATCAGACTTTTCACGCATCGTTCTTTTACGATAATTATCAAACTCGGAAAACAGTCTCAGATGCTTATCATTAAGCTCATTATACTTATCCTCCCAGGCTTGCTCAGGTGTTTTTTCTGATTCCTTTGTATCGTTATTTTGCGTTTCTTTTTGTTCGTCTGTATTCTGCTGTCCTTCCTGGTCTTTCGCTTCTTCTGCCTGCTGCTCCTGTTCATTTTGGCTAAGCTCCTGCTCCTTATTTTCTTCTGTATTCTTAGCCTGCTCGTTCAGGTTATCTTTTTGCTCTTTATTATCTTTTTTACTCATAGTTTTTCCAATTTTTCAACTTTGTTCCATTACATCAAAATATCTGCCATTTCTTTAAATTCCTGCAAAATTAACATTTATATGCAATTCATCTTCGTTTCCTAATAGAATAAAAGACAATTTGACAGCAATAAATTCTTTGCGAATGTACAACGATTTGCTGCATTCGCAATTGCATGCCATTTCACAAAATGAATCATCTCGAAAACCTATCTCCGGATAATCTCTGCACCAAGATTATTCAACCGTTCATCAATATTTTGATATCCGCGGTCAATCTGTTCGATATTCTGTATTACAGAGTTACCTTTAGCTGACAAAGCTGCTATCAGCAGAGAGACACCGGCACGAATGTCAGGTGATACCATTTGAATTCCTTTGAGCGGGAATTTGCGGTCCTGACCGATAACGGTGGCACGGTGAGGGTCGCATAGGATTATTTTAGCACCCATATCAATGAGTTTATCTACAAAGAATAAGCGCGATTCAAACATTTTTTGATGGATTAACACACTACCGCGAGCCTGAGTAGCAACCACCAAAGCCACACTGATAAGGTCAGGCGTAAACCCGGGCCAGGGAGCGTCGGCAATGGTCAGAATGGAACCATCCATAAAAGATTCAATTTCATAATGTTCCTGTGCCGGAATAAACAAATCGCCGTTTTGTTCTTCTATTTGAATTCCCATGCGGCGAAACACTTCCGGGATCATCCCCAAACTTTTCAGGTGTACATTTTTTATGGTAATAGCAGAAGCTGTCATGGCGGCCATGCCAATAAAGCTTCCCACTTCGATCATGTCAGGTAGAAGCGTATGTTCACATCCTCCGAGTTTCTCAACACCTTCAATAGTAAGCAAGTTGGATCCTGTACCATATATTTTAGCACCCATATTTTCCAACATTCTGGAAAGCTGAAGCAGATAGGGTTCGCAAGCCGCATTAAAGATGGTGGTTTTTCCTTTAGCTAAAACAGCAGCCATCAAAATATTAGCCGTCCCTGTTACAGAAGCTTCATCAAGTAACATATATGTACCTTTCAGACCGCTGGTATGAACTTTATAATTGTCGTCATCGAGGATATCAACGTGGGCACCCAGCTTTTCAAGTCCATAAAAATGGGTATCCAGACGTCGACGTCCGATTTTGTCACCGCCCGGACGCGGAGCATAAGCTTTTCCAAAGCGTGCCAATAAAGGACCTATAATCATGATAGACCCCCGCAAACTGGAAGCCTGATCGCGGAACGCTTGAGTCGTCAGGTATTCCAAATCTATCTCTTTGGCCTGAAAAGCGTATTTTTCAGGAGCTAAACGTTCCACTTCTACCCCTAAAGACCTCATTAAAGCAATCAAATTATTTACATCACGAATATCAGGGATTTTATCAATAACAACCCGCTGGTCAGTGAGTAAGGTAGCGCATATAACCTGTAAGGCTTCATTCTTAGCTCCTTGTGGAATTATTTCACCCGAAAGCTTTTTGCCTCCCGTAACTTCAAAAGTATCCATAATCTTAGTTTTGGATTTGAATCGTTCAATTTATTTTAATCAATAAAATTAACAAAAAAAGCCGGCAGAAATAAATTCCTGTCGGCTTTTTATCAACTATTGATTGTTAATGAGGGAAATTGGAATAATCTAATAATTTATCGTTTTCCCTTGTAATCCCTTGCTCACAACTTTGATTATATTCAGATTAACAATCAATTATAAAAGACTTCTTTTTTAGTCATCTTTTTTGCGAACTGTATACTTACAATCGGGGTTTGAACATTTCCATTTTTCAAATACATCTTCTTTGTAAGAGAATGGAAGTAAATAGCCCTCACTGCATTTTGGACATTTCACAAAAATTCCGCCTTCGTCTGCCATATTGTCCTCCGTTTTTTATTTTGGATTGGTTTGTTATTTTATTGCCTCAAATATAAGAAAACTATTGAATTTGGCAAATTTGGTATTACCTGTTTCGTGTTTCGTGTTTTGTGTTCTGTGTTCCGTTTTATGCGTATTTCAATTCATTCACTAAAGCCCTGCCTGTCTATTCACTTACTGAATTACTCAGTCAACTTAATTACTTAATCAACTCATAAAGAAGCATTCATCTCTCGCCATCACATAAGTTATCGGAACGCCAATCGCATAAGTCGTTACACTTACTATAGTTGAAAAAGGGCAACAAACCAGAAAAGGAAATTAAATCTAAAAAACCAACCAGAAATTAGTACCGCTTTTTGCGGTTGTTGTTTTTATAATTTTTTTGGTGTTGTTTGTTTGTACTCTTACGTCGTTTCACATTCGCCCTGGCCAGAATATCACGTGTTTCGTTGAGCTTGGTATCATCTGTAAGTTTAATTTTTCCTTCGGAAAGTATCTCCATTTGTTTGAAGATAATTTCATCATCAACCGATTCTTTATTCCAGATAAGAAACAGTTTTTTCAGGTGATTGGCCAGTGAGTTGATCAGCGTTTCTTTTTGTTCGCCTTCTTCAAGCTCGGCAACCTGTTTGATGATTTTTTGGATATTACGGCCAAAATACCGGTACCGGATATTTTCTTTATCACGCTCTAATTTTTCGGGTTCCCATTTCAGAATTTCCGGTGAAGGCATCGGATATGGGCTATCAACATCAAGGGTAAAATCGGAAATAATAAATAGATGATCCCAAAGCTTATGATATAAATCCCCGCCGACTTCAGCATCCTTACTTTGGCGTACCTGAGCCATTATTTTTACAATGACTTTCGCCATTTGTGTTCTCTTATCTCTGTCGGGCTCATCATTTAAGGCATGAACCATTTTCTGAATATTTCTGCCATATTCAGGAATTCTTAATTCTTCACGTTCCGTATTATATTCCATAATTTATATTTTCAAAAACCGGAAAAAAGTATATATTACTACCGGGAGAGACAAATTTCTATTTATTATAACGTTACAAAGATAAAAAAAGTTTATTTGTTTTCACAAAATCACTTAACGACCCTGAGTTTGGCAAATCTTAACAGCAATTGCTTCTGCCCTATACCCGGAAAATGCACCGTAGCTTTCTTATTTGGTCCCGTACCTGCAATACTGATGACCTTACCCTGGCCAAATTTACTATGTGTAACATCTGCACCTACAACAATTTCCTCTAAATCGGAAGGTGGACCGGAGGGCTTTTCTTCTGTTTTCTTTTGTTTGAATTTCTTCATTGTGGGTTTAACCTGACCGGAATTTGAACCGTTATCTTTTTTGCTAAACTCACTACTGCTTCTTCCCCAGCCTTTCATGCTTTCATCCTCTGGCTTAACCAAAAATTGATCATCCAGTTCATCAATAAACCGGGAAGGTTCGGAAAAGATCACATTTCCATACCGGCGACGTGTTTCTGCATAGGTGAGCCACACTTGCTTTTCAGCGCGTGTTACTGCTACATAAAACAACCGGCGTTCTTCCTCTAATTCGGCACGTGTTCCCATTGACTGCATCGAAGGGAATAAATTCTCTTCCAATCCTGCCACAAACACATAAGGAAACTCCAGGCCTTTAGCTCCATGAATGGTCATTAAGGAAACTTTATCCGGATCATCATCTTCATTGTCAAGGTCTGTGATCAGGGCAATATTTTGCATGTACTTATCCAGGGTACGCAGTTCATCGTCCGGTTCATCAGGTGTTTCAAGAACACCTAAAGGAGCTTCTTCATCGTCGGCTTTGTCCACATACAAGCTGATTGCATTAAGTAACTCCTCAATATTTTCATACCTGCTGATGCCTTCAGGCGTTTGATCGTCTTTCAGGACTTTCATCAAACCACTTTCACGTGCTATTCGCATGGCCAGGTCATAAGCATTTTTCTTATCCAGTTCAACACGAAAGCTTTTGATCATCGTAATAAAATTATCTATCCGGTTACGAATGCCGGAATTGAGCTTCACCTGGCTATTTTCAATATTTTCACACAGTTCCCATACAGAAATCCCTAATCTTTCGGCCTCAACCATTAATCGCTCCATGGAAGTAGTTCCGATACCACGGGCCGGGACATTAATTATACGCATCAGGGCATCCTGATCATCCGGGTTAATAACCAGACGAAAATATGCCAGCAAGTCTTTAATTTCTTTTCGTTGATAAAAAGACAGTCCGCCAAAAATCCGGTAAGGTATATTTTTGTGCCGCAAAGATTCCTCTAGTGCCCTCGACTGAGCATTAGTACGATACAATATGGCAAAATCCCCATGATTGGCTTTTTGGTTTTGCATGGTTTCAAATATCGATGATGCAATTTGCATAGCCTCTTCCTGGTCGGTAGAGTTTTGGATCAGCCTGATTTTTTCTCCTTCAAAATTCTCCGTCCACACATCTTTTTGCATCTGATCTTTATTATTGACAATGATGCTATTGGCGGCATTAACTATGTTTTTCGTTGAACGGTAATTTTGTTCCAGCTTAAAGATTTTAGCGTCCGGATAATCCGCTTTAAAATTTAAGATATTTTCGATATTAGCTCCACGGAAAGCATAAATACTTTGAGCATCATCGCCTACAACACAGATATTTTCATCATTAGCGGCCAACTTTTTTACAATCAGATATTGTGCAAAATTGGTATCCTGATACTCATCGACCATGATATAGTGAAATCGCTTCTGATATTTATAGAGTATTTCAGGAAAATCGCGCAAAAGGATATTCATATTAAACAACAGATCATCAAAATCCATGGCAGATGACTTTTTAAGCCGTGTATTATATCGCGTAAAAATTTCACCGATATAAGGTTTTCCTGCCATTTTATCCTGATTCATCAGCTCTGCATTGTTATTATACTCCTGATGAGAAATCAAATTCGATTTTGCTGAGGAAATGCGATGCAACACCTGCCCCGGTGGATAGGTCTTGTTATCAAGCTTCATTTCCTTAACAATACTTCTGATTAACC
Source organism: Bacteroidales bacterium (assembly GCA_021738505.1). Lineage (GTDB taxonomy): Bacteria > Bacteroidota > Bacteroidia > Bacteroidales > PWNQ01 > PWNQ01. The sequence continues at coordinate 12,793 of JAIPBW010000075.1, forward strand.
GTTTGGCATCATCGGTATCATAGATTGTATAATTCGAAGGATATCCGAGATGATGCCCGTCTGCACGTAAAATTCTGGCAAAAATAGAATGAAAAGTACCCATCCACACGCTTTTTGCATCAGAACCACCGATCATTCTGGTAATACGCTCCTGCATCTCGCGAGCAGCCTTGTTCGTAAAGGTAAGTGCCAAAATATTAAACGGGTCAATTCCCTGACTAATCATATAGGCCACCCGGTGTGTTAGCACACGAGTTTTACCGGAGCCTGCTCCGGCAATGACCATCACAGGCCCTTTTGTCTGAATAACAGCTTCTTGCTGTGACTGATTTAATGCTTTTATTAATTTTTCCACAAGACCACAAAATTATAAATTTTAAGGACAAGGAGAAAAATCATATGGACAATTCAATAAAAATATTCTTTGCTCTAATACCAATTAGTTTCATAATTGTTTTTTGAAACGATAAAGCTTTGATATTGTCGAAAATAGAACTGTTTTTGGGGTTTTTATCACATCATTTAAAGCGGCCACTATTTTGAATCAGTCCAAAATAGAGATTTTTTTTCAATAATATTATTGGGGTAATAAGAAGTGTTATACTTTTGCTCTTGAATTAACGTAAGTTAAAAATTATAAAAATTTATTTGAGTTATGGCATATGTAATAACAGACGATTGCACTGCATGCGGATCATGCATCGATGAGTGTCCGGTAGACGCTATTGAAGAAGGAGACATTTACAAAATTGATCCTGATTTATGCACAGATTGTGGCGCTTGTGCAGATGTATGTCCGGTAGAAGCAATCCATCCGGAAGACTAATAAGCAAGAATCACAAAGAAAAAAAGCTATCCCGCAAAGGATAGCTTTTTTTTGTAGATAAAATACCGAAGAGGCTTATTCATCCATTGAGTTATTCATAAATCCTTGTTCTTCCAATACTTCAAGTAGTGTATTTGAAAAATCCACATTCATTTTTTTCGGATAGCGAACTTCCGTAAATACCTGTGGCAATGTTTCTTTGTTGTTTTCTTCAATAAATTGTTTGCTTGAGTCAAGACTTTCTTTGTACTCGTATACCTTATCGATATCTTCTTCGGAATAGTCGTGATATTTTTCATTATGGACAACGGCATCAAGTGGCAGGCGATCTACCTGGGGATAATCCTCATTCGGATATCCTATAGTAATGCAGGCGACAGGTACAACACCTTTGGGCAGCTCAAAAAGATCAATCAATTTTTTAGCCTGATAGGTAACCGTTCCGATATAGCAGATACCCAGCCCCTGGTCTTCTGCAGCAACACATGCATTTTGCGCTGCAATAACAGCATCAATAGCTGCTGTCATAAACGACATAAAATTATCATACACGGGTTTAGCATTGCGAGCCTCGCACCATTTGTTAAAACGATTAAAATCTGCTACAAACGTTAAAGTCACAGGAGCCTCTTTCAACATAGGCATGCCAAAATGAATTTCGTGCAGTTTATCTTTCATTTTTTCATCTTCTGTCTTGATAATGCTATAAACCTGCATCCCTCCTGTTGTGGATGCCCGTGAGGCAGCTTTGAAAATATTCGTCAGCTTTTCTTCTTCTATCGGTTTATCCTTATATTTACGGATAGTTTTGTGCTCTAATAATGTCTTTAATGTTTCCATAAAATGTGAATTTATAATTTGTAGCAAATATCCAAAAAACAAACCGGATTTACCAAAAAGTATTGTAGTTTTATTTTTCAAAAGCACTTTATTTTATTAGGAACAATTTCTATTTCTGTTTCCGTAGAATATATTTGTGATCATCGGCAAAGAGCTCTCTGGCAGTATTAACAAATATATATCATCAAGCCTAAATATCAATCTTTTGCGCTTTCATTTGGATTTAGCTATGGTTTTTATTATATTAGCCATATCATAATATAATTAACAGAGGTACATTTAATTAGTGTCTATCTATAATGTCCGATTTCTGCGTTACGCTCGTTTTTTATCACAGTCATCCCGATGTTTCAATCGGGACTCCTGATGATAAAAAACTTCGCAAGCCCCCGATAAATGCGGGGCAGGCTTTGAACTCGAACATTATAAACC
>JAIPBW010000076.1 GCA_021738505.1 Bacteroidales bacterium
CGGCAACATTCCAATTGGCTATTTCTGATGGTGGGGGTAATAAATTGGAATCAACTGGCTGATGTTGCCCATTCCATAAAATTTGACCATTCGAATAAAATTTCAGGTTCCCGTTTTGATCTGAAAACACAGCCATCCGAAAATTCCCATTACTTCCATAATTAACAGAAGAATTATAAAAGGTTTTTATTGTCGTATCTAATGATATGTTTGAACTATCCAAGGAAAAATAATAATAACGCACGGGTTTTGGTGCATACACTGATGATTGTAAAATAACATTATTCGCATATCCGTTTTGCGCTTTTGCTTGAAAAGAAAAGCCCAAAAAAATGATGAGCGGTATTAAGAGAAGACGTTTCGTTTTCATAACTCGTGTTATAATTTTAGCTGACTGATAATGAGCTACCCCCCCATCTTCTAATAGAATGGTTAACTTGTGTAAATAGGTTCATATAATTTGGCTTTTTGATTTTATATCCATTCAAATGTAATAACTTAATATGTAAAAACCAAACAATCAGAAAAGAAAATCTATTGCGGCTTTTACGCAGGCAAGCTTCCTGAAGATCGTCCCTGACAGGGTGGTGCAATTATTCATAACTATAGTTTATTGTTCATTGCAAAACCTGTCAGAGAAGGGTATTTTAGAATACGATCTATTTGATAAGCAGCGCGTAAGGCAAAGGCAGTCTCATGGGAAATTCATAACTGAGTTGGTCTGATGTTTCTTTTACTTATGGTATTTCCTGGGAATAATAGTCAGTATCAGGCAGATCAACAAAAGTAATATCATTCCAAAAACACTTATACGGGCAATGTAATTTCCGGTTTTCGTATAAAAGGTTTTTTCCTCATGTGTCTTAATGGTTCCGCGAATAACATCTTTTTCCCAATAGTTTGTTGCATTGTGAATATCTCCTTTTTGATCAACAAAAGCAGAAATGCCGGTATTTGCTGACCGTACAACACTTTTCCTGGTCTCAATAGCCCTAAGTGCAGCAAAGTCCAAATGCTGACGATGACCGGCCGTATTTCCCCACCACCCATCATTGGTAATGATGACTATAACATTGGCGCCATTATTGATATAATCTCCGACAAATTCCCCATAAACCGATTCATAACAGATAACCGGAGCCATTTTAATGGTGGAGTCCGCCGTATAGAACACTTTTCTTTCTTGACTTTTCCCCAATGTTCCTATGGTTCCTCCCAGGTCAAAGGCCAGATCTTCCACAGGCAAATGATCCAGCACTTTCTTAAACGGCAATTGCTCAACACCGGCAACCAGTTTTGACTTATGGTACAACTGCTTCCTGTCCGTAGAGTCCAGAAAAACGGCCGTATTATGCGCATTGTAATAAAATCCTGATGAATGCTCCCGGGCTGAGAGTGGCAGATCGGCTGTATCCGAAATTCTGGAAAAAGTGGAGGCACCAATAATCATAGATAACCTCTCATAGTTCGACAAATACCGGTCGAGTAATTGCATGCTACTGGCATACATCAGCCTTTCTTCCCAGATATTTTCCTGTATAGCCGACTCGGGAGCCACAACAACTTCTGTCTGAGGTGTGATTTTCTTATCCGCCAGATTAGTAATATTTTGTATCACTTGCCTTGGTGGTAATGTGTACTGCTCGGAATAAGGATCAATATTAGGCTGAACGACTACCATTTCATGACTTTCTCCCTGATCCTGATAATTTTGATAAACAAAAAAGGAAGAGAGCAATAATCCGGCATTAAGCACCAAAGCCATAATCAGGTTGACATTCACGGGACGGCCAAACGTCCGGAATTTAATATAATATCTGATCGCTAAAAACAAAAATATATTGGTCAAAAAGACATACAACGTCCCTCCGAAAGCACCGGTATATTCATACCATTGCACAGCCCAGGGAGCTGAACTAAACACATTTCCCAGGTTCAGCCATGGCCAGGAGATATCCCAATGCAAATGCAGATATTCAAAAGATATCCACATCATGATAAACAACAGAAAACCCTGATAATGTGAATATAACCTTCGCCCTGCCAGATGAGAAAATGCAAAAACAAATGACATCAACAGGGAATTCAACCCCAGAGCCATAAAAGATCCGGCTGGCGTACTGTTATACAGCCAATAGGTTGTAAATATATTCCAAACCAAAAAGCCGGGTAATACATAAAAGAATATGGAAAAATTTTTGAATTTTTGTTTGTTGCTTTTTATGTGACTGTCAATAAAAAACAACGGGATCCAGGCGACAAGGGCCAGAAACGGAAAGCCGCGGGAAGGCCAGCTCAAAACCATCAACACACCAAAAAGCAGGGACAATAAAACCAGATGATATTTCTTCATTATGATCTCTTTTTAATCCATCAAATATATTCTTTTCCTGATATTCCGTTCCGGAACTGTCCAAAAATAGCAAAGTCCGTTTAAAATAATGTTATCCCTATTTTATCTATTAGCGAATCAAATACATCTTTCCATAGCCTTTATCGAAAAACTTATCTGCTTCTGTGGATCGTTTTTCAATGGACTCACCGTCCATGTCAGTCAACACACGATATATATAGACTCCGTTAGCCAGACGGTCGCCGTATTCATCGGTACCATCCCAGGCATAATCCGTAACATTTTTTCCAATGTGAATAGGCCCTAATTCTTCCATACCAATTTCGCGAACTACTTTACCGGTAACAGTCATAATTTGAATTCTCATATAATCCGGTACGCACGAGCCCGTCAGAGTGAAAACAAAATGTGTCCGTGTTGAAAATGGATTGGGCCAGTTCAACACATTGGTGATTGTGCTTTTATTCACGACTTCAAAATTAATGGTATAATCCACATTTCCGGAATTATTCCCGGACACATCTTTGGCTTGCACGCGCAGATTGTACATGCCGTCTTCTTTAAATTCGGCATCATATTCAATCATGCATTCGTTCTCTGGTAATTCCGCCGGATGAAAAACCAACTGATCATTACCTGTAGCGTTAAAATACAAATTTCTGTAATCCTGATCATTGGGTCCTTTGATAAACACATTCACATTGGAGGTATCCTTCAGGGCAAGATATTTATTTTCATCTTTGAGAGTGATCAGGATATGAGGTTTGGCAGAAACAATATCTCCATCCATGATATGAATGCCGTCAAAAGTAACATCCAGCAAGGGGTTAGATTTATCTTTTCTGACATAAAAGGGAATTTCTGCCACATTGTTAATATGCGAAACTTCGTATTGATCCTGATCGGGGTTAAACTCCACAAACAGCTTATTTAATTTCTCAAAATCTTTTGTATCAAATTTCACACTGTCAATCAGCACATCTCCTGCAGGATGCGGTTTCAATCGTTTTTCACTGATCAGATGCTTTGTTTGGTTATGGTCGGTAACACGATATTTCACCTTAAGGCTATCCATGTCATAGTCACTAATATTTTCCGTTGCGATAGCCAGGCGAACCGTATCTCCCTGCATAATTGTATCCTGATAAAAGCTGAATTTCTTCTTCGGATTAATGGCCGTTTCCGGAGCACCGGCATATAAGACCTGCCATTTTTTCAATTGCGCCGGCGTATTCAAAGAGTCATCCCGGGTAGACATGACGAGTTGTATTTCAGGATAATCCTGAGCACTGACAAAGTTATCCAGATTATGGATCTCTGTGGAGTCAGCCGGCAGATTATGGATTACTGTGTCAACAGAGCCATCCGGCTTGTGTCCCAAAACATCCAGCCTCACCTGATCCACAGGGGAATTGTCGCTATAATCAAAATCCCAATATAAAGATTGCCATTTTTGCGAAGGACCGATCACCGGCGACTTCACAAACCCTTCCTTCCACCTTGTTTTTACGCTATCTTTTAATTTAATGTCATCGGTTTCGTCCAGGCCTACGGATTCGTTTGCATCGCCGATATTGCTTCCTTTTTCGCCAAAAATTATGTAGGGTTGATTGTTATCTATCGTACGGATAAACGCGCTTCCGATACTTTCAAAAGCTTCGTACATCTCATTGGTATAATTTTCAGCATTATGATTCTGGACACTGTAGATAAGGACAGGCGTGCCATCCGGCAGAGAATCGATAAAATTCGTTATCTGGTCAAACCACCAACTGCGGGGGGCTTCATATAAATTGCTCCAGCCCTGTGTACTGCTGGTATAATATTCAAACGTAGATTGATCATCATTCTGGCAATGAACATTGTTATACTTTCCCAGGCCATTGCTTTGTATCTCACTGACCTTGCTTTTCACCGGTTCGCCGCTAATGGTGTCAAACGTAGCAATTAAAATCCCGATAAAGTCCGGATTTTGATTTAAACAGGTCCAGACCCGTTCCAACCCGTTGTTAAACCGAAATGCACATTCCACCAGCTTGACATTCGGATAAACCCCGGTTTCCACATTGATAATATTATTGACATTCACAAACCGGAACTCTCGTTTATTCATATCCGGATTCATAAAGCGATACTCATTATTTTCAAATTGCGGAAAGTGAGCCTGCGCCCACCCTTGATTTCCGGAGATATACTGGAATGAATTCATGCGCCAATCGTAACTACGTTTTTTAGTGGAGTCTTTGCTCACGCGCCAATAGTAAACCATGCTATCCTGCATCATAACAGGCGGATCCCATTCGACCACTCCGCCGGCAGAATTTTTCGTTACCGAAGCAAATAACGGACTATTAAACTTAGGTGTTGTATCGATCTGAAAAACATAATTCTGCTGTTGAGCTAGCGGATTACTCGTAGATGCCTTTAATGTAATGCCAGGTCCGGGAACAACAGCAAAATCCCCGGGATAAACCGGAATGATATTGGCAGATTTGATATCGAACTCTATGCTTGCTATATTATTACTTTCCGATAATTCAGCAATGCTTTGATAAGCATCTAAATTCACTTCTATTTTATTCTGTCCGACTCCGTCGGATGAATTGACAGGAAACTTAAATGTTATCGTATCCTTATTCAGGGGAGCCGCAACATATTTAACCAGCGTTGAAGAATTATTGTTTTGCGGCATTGTGCGATTTACTTCTATAAAAATAGAATCCCTGATAGCTTTACCGAGATTTTTGACATATACTTCCAGGCGGAAAGAGTCTCTGTCGGTGGTAACCACAGCAGGATTCAAAGCAAGATCGGAGGAAGAAATCGCATAATCGGGTTTGTCATAGCTATACAGGGAAACCGCCGGGTCACCATGCAACGTCATGGCCAGGGAAATTTCCTTGCGATAGAAATTGTCCAGCTGGACCTCATCTACGGTTTGTTGTATTAATTTTCCCAGAGGCGCCCCATAGTTATCCACACTTAGATTCTCATAAAACGTGTTTGAGTATAAGTTCAGGGAAGACGTTATGGCCGGAGATACAGAAGCCAGATATCCAATAACACCTTTATCCTCAACCAACACCCATTCTTCACTGGAGCCCCCGTTAATAGTAAACAAATCTCCCGTAAAACAGGAATTTGCCAGTAAGAAAGGATATTTGCCCTGATTATCGTATGTTGCCGGATCATCAATACTGATATCAAAACCTACACCGGCAGCATGGCCAAAGAACGTTAGCATCAATGCCCCGTTGTTGATATAATCGCGGATTTCATCTACCATATTGATTTGAATAGGGTCGGTCGTGGATTTATAAAATGTGTGGATATCAGCTCCCAGAAATGTGTCTCTGGCGATAGTAGCGTAGGAACTTAAAAATCCCTGAAGCATATTTTGCTCCGCACTATTGCTTCCTCCGGCAAAATGTAAGATTTGTTTTTGCCATTCTTTGGGTGTCTTACGGGCATTATCATAAGCCTTTACTTTATCAAGGTATAAATCGACATGGTCTGTTGTTTGGGCTGCCAGGCGGCCTGTGGCCAATGCAGGCTGAAAAAGATTATCGACGATCCCGTTTGAAAATAAAATGTCGCTGGGTCGCGTTCCCATGGAAGGAACCAGATGGTCGTGATAAAGGTTTCCCCGTCTTGTTTGCGATATTCCCGGTTTATATCCTTTCCCGACCAGGAATAGATATTCCGGCTGGGAGCTAAAGTTATCCCAGGCAAATTCGATAAATTTTCGTATTCCAAAAGGATGATTATGAATTCCGTAGGCAAATTGGTTATACAACTCATCAACATCCGCGACAAGCGTATTCAACCCGTTATTTTCCCTGTAATTAGCATAATTTTGAATGCTCTGGGATGAACTGCCAATAAATTTCTCATGACTAATGATGATATAATCAGCGGAGCTACCGTCAAAATTCGTAAATGTATTGGGTGTTGAAGTATTCGATACCGGAAACAACGTATTTACCGGCCTGGTTTGATCTGAGGAGGTGAGCAGGCATTTCTTCTCTCCTCCCCCGTTAGGAATCAAAACCTGAGCATCAGAGCCATTGAGGGTCACGGCTATGCGTCTGTCATTACTGATATCGTAAACATAAGCATCAGCACCGGAAGAAGCATTAAAGTCTGAAAAATCAATGCGTGTTTGTCCGGAAGCAGCATCGTCCACAAAGAAATATTCTTCCTTAGTATTGTTCAACTCAGGTTTTTTGGGATATCCGATTTCGACATAAGCAATCGTATTGCGGTCGGCGCCCACACCCAGATCGTTGATCGAGCTAAAACTAAAAAGATTATTGCTGCTAAGCTCTGCCGGATCGACGGAATAATCGAACCGATGCACTCCATAACCATCATACAAGGTATCCAACACCTTATTGGCAAATTCCACCCTCAGATGGTGGTCGGGAGCCACATTGGAGCCACCGCTATCTTTATAATCCGATGCACCGACAACAGCAAAATCCACATCTGCATCAGGGCCATTATCATAAACCTTTGGAGTGGCAACATACTTATTTTTTGAGCCTCCCAGGCTAAACGGGTTATCAAACCATCCTTCCCCGGCTGTATATTCAGGATCGGTTACTCCGTAGCTGCTGGGTTCTCCCCGAAAATATCTTTCGGGATATTCCTCGCGAACAACTTTTTTGTAATGACTTTCGGCTGTATAGCTGCTGTAATTGGTGTTGTTGACAATATTGAAACGCTTGTTTGCCGTAGAATTATTCCATGTCAGAAAATAAACAGCCGTATCTGAAAACAAGCTATAGTCTTGGTTCAAATGTTTTGATGGGTCCACGAAAAGTTGTTTGTCCAGCCAACCGTCATTACCTTCGGCGTAAAATTCAATATAATCGGCGCTATCCAGGGATCCATCGCTTTCCCCTTTAATGAAAACAGGCTGCTCTTCTCCTTTGGCAAAAAGTTGAATGTTTAAGGGATTAACCGATGAGACAGGAAATCCATAGTTTTGCAACGTATTATAGTCCAGCCGATATATTCCATCTTCAGCAATTTTGATCTTATAATATTTCTGATCATACTCAATCCATTCATTGGTATATTGCTGGGCTGACAGCAACAAACATAATGTTGTGAATATTCCGGCTAGTATATATTTCAGGTAGTGCATAGAGGAGAGTTTGACAATCGGTTATTCTTTTTTGTTAAACATCAGTCTTAAAGAAAACACATTGGAATACAAGGCTATTGAATTATTTCCAATGTCGGTAAACGCATAATCAATAAAAAAGCGGTCTTTGATATTCAGCCCCAGCCCGATATTGGGCTGAAACGTGGTTTCTTTTTTGCCTTTCACGGTATGTACTTGTTGGATATTTCCGACACCGCCCCTCAGAAAGATAAAGTTATTAAACCCGAGTTCCAGTCCCAACTTCGGGTCAATACTGATGATACCGGTTTTCACGGGTACATTTCTTTTCCCGTCAGTAGAAACATTCAGGTCTAATTCAGAAAGTAACTGCCATTTGGGACTGATCTTAAACTTTCTTGCAGAAGCCAGGATAATTTTGGGTGTTGTAATTTCTAAAGAAGACTCCGGGATATCGTTGCCTGTCAGGGTAAAAACTTCTTTCATCTGATCATTAAGATCGTAGGACCAGGCGTTAAAAGTAGTTGTAATATCGCGTCCCATGGCGCTGAAGATCCAGTTTCCGGTTTGGTAGCGCATTCCAAAGTCTAATCCAAAACCCCAGCTACGGGCAAAGTCTCCTGCGGTACGTCGTATTACTTTGACATTCCCGCCATACTGCAGCCCTTCGGTCTGTGTTTTGCGGGCATACGTAAACATAAACGCATAGTCTGCAGCGGAGAAAGATTTCACCTTGTTGTAGTTAATATTGCCTTCACTATCTATCAGCTCTGACGTATCGGGAATATCATCCACACCGAAACGAATCACAGACAGACCGATGGCTGAAGTATTATCAATACGTGCGGCTAGCGTACCATAGTCGTATTTAGCAATACCTGCAAAATATTCCGAATGCATTAATGCCAATTCGCGGTCTCCCTTCATCAATGCAAGACCGGCAGGATTCCAATAAGCTGCTTCTGCATTTTTTGTTGACGCTGACACAGCACCGGACATGCCGAGTCCACGAGCTCCAACCCCAATCGATAAAAATTCATTGGAATATTTGGCGGTTTGCGTATACACCTGTAAAACAGCAAACAAAAAACTTAATGTTAATACAATGCGTCGAACCATATCTGAGATCAATTACTTACAAATATAAGTTTTTTTGACCAATGTCAGCAAATAGAAATTAGGAATAAATTTTCATTAAAAAAATTTCAATCTAAAAGAACAACAATTTTATTGCAGAAATGGCCATTATAAATATCAACACATAACGAACAAACCCGGCACCGTGTTTCACGGCCATACGCGAAGCAAGAAAAGCTCCTCCCATGTTTCCGGCGGCAAGGATAAGTCCGGCGACCCAGTGAATTTGATCATGCATAAAAAACACATATATCGCAAAGGGCGTATAAATCAATACAATTAGGAGCTTGACCGCATTGGCTTTTACCAGATCATAACCTGCGCTCAACGAAAGCCCCATCAAAATAAACAATCCCGTCCCGGCCTGAATAAAACCACCATAAAATCCGATGACGAAAAATATCAGGTAAGCATACCAGGGCGTTTTTTGTTTTAATTTGCCTTCGGCTTGTAAAAATTGTTTGGGCTTGAGAAGCATTAATATCAACATGGCCACAATTATGATCCCGATAATGGTTTCCATCATCTGTTCATTGATATCCACAGCTACGAGAGCCCCCAGAATAGCACCAGCAACCGCCGGAAGCGCTATAATTCCATCTTTTTTCAGGTTCAACTGTTTCTGTTGATAGAAACTCCCGACGCCCACCACATTTTGTAAAAAAATGGCAATACGATTCGTACCGTTGGCAACATTCGCCGGCAAGCCCAGGAAGATCAACATCGGCAAGGTGATCAGCGAACCATTACCGGCTAAGGTATTGATATAACCGGCCACAAAGCCTACAACAACAATGAGGATTACAATTTCAAAGCTCAGGGTCTCCAACATATTTTTACAAAACCTTCTGTGTTTTTAAATAAACAATGTATTGGCATGTTTATCAAATCAAAACACAAAAATACAGATAATATTACATTTTATTTTCTTTTTTACAAAAGGATGACACAGGGCATATACTCATATTAAAACTTTTTGTCAGTGTTCATTGGTTTTACTTTAAAAATAAAGCAATTTAAAGATTTCTTTTTTTTGTATTTTTGCCTGCAATAGATATAACATGCTAAACAAATAAAGATATGAGAAAGATCATACAAACCGACGAAGCGGCCAGGGCAATCGGCCCTTACAGTCAGGCAAACGAAAAGAACGGACAGCTTTTTATTTCCGGACAAGTACCCGTTAATCCCGCTACAGGTAAAATTGTAGAAGGAGGGATTAAAGAACAAACCGAACAGGTAATGAAAAATATCGGAGCAATTCTGAAAGAAGCCGGTTATGAATATTCGGATATTATCAAATGTACTTGTCTGCTGGCTGACATGGATAACTTTGCGGATATGAACGAAGTATACGGACGTTATTTCCCAGAAAACCCACCGGCACGTGCAGCTTACGGAGTCGTCAGGCTGCCTTTGAACGCCATGGTGGAAATAGAATGTATTGCAATTAAATAAACATAACAAATTAACTATTATGCTTAAACGATTTTTACTAACAGCTGCTTTGCTGTTGGGAGTGCTTACTTATGCATTGCCCAAGGAAGGGATGTGGATCCCGATGTTGCTGGAAAAATACAACGAAGAAGACATGCAGGATATGGGCATGAAAATTACGGCTGAAGATATCTATGCCGTAAATCAGGCTAGTTTGAAAGATGCCATATTACGTTTTGGCGGTGGCTGCACTGCCGAATTTATTTCTGACAAGGGCCTCATCCTTACGAACCATCATTGCGGCTATCGCAACATACAGTCGCACAGCACCGTGGAAAACGATTATCTTTCGGATGGCTTCTGGGCTAATTCTCAAAAAGAAGAGCTGCCCAATGAAGGCCTGTCAGCTACCCGTTTGATCCGCATGGAGGATGTTTCGGAAAAGGTATTACACGATATCGAACCCGGTATTACGGAAGAAAAACGCTCCGGGATCATCAACAAACGCATCAAGAAGATTAAAGCAGAAGCCACAGAAGGAACTCATTATGCGGCAAGCATAGAGCCTTTTTATTATGGCAATCAATATTTTATGTTTATCACCGAAGAATTTAATGACATCCGTTTGGTAGGAGCTCCGCCTTCGTCCATCGGCAAATTCGGTGGTGACACAGACAACTGGATGTGGCCACGCCATACAGGCGACTTTTCCTTGTTCCGCGTATATGCAGGACAAGATAACCAACCCGCCGAATATTCGGAAGACAACAAACCTTACAAACCGCGTAAACATTTAGAAATCTCATTGAAAGGCTATGAAAAAGATGATTTTACGTTTGTTTTTGGTTACCCCGGAAGAACGCAACAATACCTTACTTCTCATGCTATTGACATGATTGTCAATAAAGAAAACCCCGAACGCATTGATTTACGCGACCAAAGGCTTAGTATCATGGACAAATACATGAAAAAAAGCGACAAAATCCGAATTCAATACTCGGCAAAATATGCCAGCGTAGCCAATTACTATAAAAAATTCCAGGGTGAAAACCGGGGTATTAAAAAATTAGATGCTATAGAAATCAAAAAAGAACAGCAGGAAGAATTTAAAAACTGGGCAAATTCCACACCCGGATACCAAAAACGTTATGGTAGTTTGATTGAAACCTTCGGAAACACCTACGAAGAGCTAACTCCATATAATGTTGCTTTTGGTTACATTGTAGAAGCAGGCCTGGCCGTTGAACTCGTTCGTTTTGCCCGTAATTTAGACAAGCTTTTGGGCATACAGTCCGAAGAAAAATTATCGAAAGTGAAAAAGGAAATTCGTAAATCAGCGAAAAATTTCTTTAAAGATTACCATAAACCTATTGATAAAGAGGTTTTATCCGTGCTTTATGACCAGTATTATAACACTTTGGAGCCTAAGTTTCATCCGGCAGTTTTTGAAACAGTTGAGAAAAAATATGATGGAGATTTTTCCGAATACGCTGAAAACATCTATAAAAAATCCTTTATTGATGAGTTAGGTGAAATGGAAGAATTTCTGGAAGATTTTGAATTATCGGATAAAGATAAAATCAAGGATGACCCGATCTATAAAATGGCCACCAGCATTTATGAAACTTACCGTGCAAAAATTCAACCGGAGAGAGATATGTTAAACAATAAACTGGATAGCCTTTACCGCGTATATCTGGAAGGGTTGATGAAGAAAAACCAGGATGAGTATTTTTACCCGGATGCGAATTCTACCCTACGTGTAACTTATGGCAAAGTTGATGGTTATTCCCCTAAAAATGCTGTAAACTACCGTCATTACACTACATTAAAAGGTGTATTTGAAAAAGTAGGCAGCGGAGCTCATGATTATAATGCACCGGAAAAACTGCGGACGCTTTACGAAAACAAAGATTATGGCCGCTACGCAGATGATGATGGCAGATTACACACCTGTTTTATTGCGTCTAATCATACCTCCGGGGGTAATTCAGGAAGTCCTTTGCTGAATGCCAATGGAGAACTCATAGGCCTTAACTTTGACAGAAACTGGGAAGGAACAATGAGTGATTTGATGTACGACCCGGATCAATGCCGGAACATTTCCGTGGACATCCGCTATGTGCTGTTTATCATTGATAAGTTCGCCGGCGCGGATCACTTGCTGGAAGAAATGACCATCAAAGAATAACTATTTATATCAGAAAACAATATATACACCCTTCCGGACAACCGAAGGGTGTGTTTTTTTGAAAAATACGCTGTAAACATTATTAATTCAGTATTGTTTAATACGAGAATAAGTCAAACTGCATTGCTTATGGTACTGGTACCGACAAATCAAATACCGCTGGGTTTTAAAGCCCCGGATTTTACCTTGTACAATCCCTTAACGGGAAAACAGGAAAGCCTTCAGAAGCATAAATCTGACAAGGCAACAGTCATTGTTTTCATCTGTAATCACTGTCCTTATGTGCTTCATATCATAGACAAGCTGGCTGATATAGCCCGCGAATACAAACAAAAAGGAGTTAGTTTCATTGCCATCAATCCGAATGATGTGGAAAACTATCCGCAGGACCGCCCGGAAAAAATGGTTGAAATGGCAAAAGAAAAAGACTTTGTTTTTCCTTACTTATACGATGAAACACAGGAGGTAGCCAAAGCCTATGATGCAGCTTGCACTCCGGATTTCAATGTTTTTGACTCAGATATGCGATGTGTATATCGCGGGCAGTTCGATGAAAGTCGCCCCGGAAACAACAAACCTGTTACAGGGAAAGACTTAAAACATGCGCTGGACTTATTACTTGAAGGGAAAGATATCCCGGAAGATCAAATTCCAAGCTCAGGCTGCAGTATAAAATGGAAAGAAACGTAACCCCAGATTGTAGAATTGCCATACGTCAAACATGCTAGTGGCTTTCTATAGAAGAGTCAGAGTGGCAATAAGGCCGTTCTAAGTAAAATGAATCATTAAAACAATTCTTATATCACTATGAAGCAAGCATTTACACTTACAATTTTCGTTATATTTTTATTTGGTCATTCATTATCAGCCCAGGGTGACATTCAGGTTTTCAAAACCAACAACAGTTCGTTAACATCGAACGACATTAAAAGCATAGACTATGACAGCCAGGGTAATGTATGGATCGGAACGGTTAATGGCATCAGTGTATACAATGATGGCAACTGGAGCACATACACCAGCTCGAACAGCAATCTTTCAAACAATGACGTCCAGGCGATAATGGTAGGTCCTCAGGGGAATGTATGGGCCGGAACGCAAGGCGGAGCCAGTTATTATGATGGAAGTAGCTGGAGTAATTTAACCACTTCCAACTCGGGAATATCAAGCAACTCTATTCGCAGCCTCGGTTATGACGACCAGGGTAATATCTGGCTGGGAACCAGTGGGAGCGGTGTAGACAAGTATGACGGCTCTACATTTACCAACTATACCAGCAGTGACGGTCTTGCCCATGATTTTGTGCAGGGCATCAGCCAGGATACGTCCGGAAATATGTGGTTTGGGACCTCTGTCGGGATTTCCAGACTCAGTGCATCCGGCACCTGGACAACCTATGATGACAGTGATGGCATCCCGTCGGGTTCTTTGAATCTTAACACACTAACCACTGACTCATCGGGCCACGTATGGACAGGAGCCAGCAAAGGTTTGAGTGTCTCGGCCGGTGGCGCCCTGCATTATGATCATTCAAACTGGATCGTAATTAAATCACAAAATTCCGGCCTGGTCTACAATGAAGTCCTGGATGTATCTGTAGATAAAGGCAATAGCATTTGGTTTGCCACAGAAGGCGGTGGCGTTAGTTATTACAATTACATCGACAGTATCTGGATTGATCTGAAATCAACCAATGGGCTTCCCTCAAACAACTGTCAGGCCGTAGGCTTTGACAATAAAGGCAATACATGGATAGGAACGGACAACGGATTAGCCAAATATACGCCCATTCGTGTCACCGGGATCAACATAAAAAACAACACATGTGATACACTAAACAGCATGATTGAAATCAATCAGCATTCCCTCAGAAATGATATTTACTTTTCCATTGACAGCGGTGCAACATTCTCATCATCAAATACATTTAACGGTTTGCAAGCCGGACATTATCAGGTTATCATTACAGACAGCATCGCCTTTGTCCAAACGGATACAATAACCATTGAAACCATACCTGTGCATGAAGTGGATTTGGTCTCCGATACAACAATTTGTCATAATGAAAATATTACATTAGATGCCGGCGGCAACTTCAATAGTTATTCATGGAATACCGGAGACACTAAGCAATCCATTACCATCGATGCAGCTGACTACAATTTCGGTGATCACGATTTTTATGTTACGGTCAAAGACACAAACTTTTGTGCATCTACGGATACGACAACAATCACCATCGACGATTGCACATTTATCGAAGAAAACAGTTTTCATATCTCGGTTTCACCTAATCCGGCCAAAGACAGAATATCCATTCAAACCGGCGAAAGAATTCAGGAGATCAGAATTTTTAATATCAGCGGGAAACAGAAAATGGTGCGAAAAGGCATTTATAGCCGGAACCATCAACTGGACATCAGCAGCCTGAACCAATCAACGTATATTTTACAAATTGTGACTGATTCCGGAAAACAAGGGCATATAAAATTTATTAAGAGCTAAATAGAGTCTGTCAATAAACATCAAAATGTTGATAATTAAAAGAGTAATCACTGACAATCGTTTTCAAATATTTGTAATTTTACTAAAAAAAGCAGATGAAGCTATTTGATGATATTAAGATAAAATTTGAAAGAC
>JAIPBW010000077.1 GCA_021738505.1 Bacteroidales bacterium
TGACTTGTTCAAATTCTACGGTGTTTTCTTTTTTAGCCATAACTTATATCTTTTTGCGCTAAGGTCGGAATTTTGCTAAATAATCATTCTCCTGTGTGTCGAAAAAATTTTCGCCATGGATGTTTCATATGTCTAAATTGATTTTAATGGTACTATGGAACCCCATGCTGTAGCTTAACTTTAGTCATCATCTTGTGTGCTTAAGGCAAACATGGAGGTTTCATATGCTTAAATTTTTCATAATATTGATATTGTCATTATTCTGTTTTCTTGCTTTTATCTCTTGCTGTCATTTGCTTCGCGTCATCTGTAGTCATTTGCGCTTCGCGCGTCATTTTGCTTTACATACTCTAAGTCATTTACTTAAGAGCTTTCTGAGACGGTTATATTTGACAGCAGCAGGACACAGAAGTATAGAAAATGACCATGAATGACTACCAATGACCATCAATGACAACAAATGACTACTAATGACAATAAATGTCATTGCTTTACTAATGACAATAAATGTCATTGCTTTTTTTGCATTATCCAACTCGTCCAGCCCTTTAATCATTCTCCTGTGTGTCGAAAAAATTTTCGCCATGGAGGTTTCATATGCTTAAATTTTTCATAATATTGATATTGTCATTATTCTGTTTTCTTGCTTTTATCTCTTGCTGTCATTTGCGTTTCGCGTGTCATTTTGCTTTACTATACTCTAAGTCATTTACTTAAGGGCTTTCTGAGACGATCCCAATTGGCAACAGCCAGTAAAAAAGTCACGAATAATAATAAACTCCCCGATCCCGGAATTTCTATATTCACAGAATATTCTCAGTCTACTTCAAAGCGCGGGATGGGTTGCGGCAGACGGGTTAACAGTTCATAATTCATACTGTTATTCATATCGCTGAATGAACTTACAGTAATTGACTTGTCTCCCTGTTTCCCGATCAGCACTACTTCATCATCTACTTTAACATCAGGCAAGTCAGTAACATCCACTACCATCATATTCATATTGACGGCACCAACAACGGAAACGCGTTTTCCATTTATCAAAACATGTCCCATATTGCTAAGATTCCGGCTAAAGCCGTATCCGTAGCCAACAGGGACGGTAGCAATCTTGCTTTTCCGGTTGGTTAAATAGCTCTTTCCATAACTAACATATTCATCTTCGTCAACATGGTTTACACTCATCACCCGGCTCTTCCAACTCAGAACCTGATGCAGCGGATCTTCTGAAAACCCGCTGTTTCTAAAATGCAGCATCCGTGTTTCATTATTCGGCCAGAATCCATAGCTGGAAATACCCACACGCACCATATCCATTGAAGAATCCGGAAAATTCAGAACACCCGCCGAACAAGCTACATGCCTGTACTTCGGGATCAGACCTTTCTCTTTATTAAACCAACTGCACAAACGATTAAAGTTTTTAATCTGGTTATTGACCCGTTCAAAATTTTCCATGCTTTCAGCTCCGGCAAAATGAGTGCAAAGACCTTCCAGATAAATGTTTTCCTTATTCTCCAAAAGTTTATTGGCGACATACTCCAATGTACTCTCCGGAAATCCCGTACGATGCATCCCGGTTTCCATTTCGACATGAATTCGTGCCGGCTTTGTGGTCGTGGAAGCGACTTTGCAAACGGCATCCAGACGTTCTTTTGTAAAGATAAAAAATGAAATATCGTTTTCAATCACCCATTCCAGATGATCATTATCGACAAAGCCCATAATCATAAGGTCACAGGCCTGCTTTTTAATTTCCAGAGCGCGTCTGGCTTCTTCCAGACTAAATACGGAAACATGATCAACGCCACAGGCTTCAACCATAGGTAACAGGTCCTCAATGCCATGCCCATAGGCATTAGCTTTTACAACCAAAGAATAGCGTGTACCCGGACCAGCCTTCTTTTTCAGGTACTGAATATTATTATTTAATGCACTTTTGCTCAGCTCTATATAAGATGTGAATAGCATATGTATTTAATTTTCGGGTAACCTATTCCTTCAATAGTTTAAAATTAGCTTTTTGTCCTGTGTCTCGATTTTCTATTGTAATCAGGTAAAGTCCGTCAGGCAAAGTTTCCAAATTAATTTTTTGAGGCAGATTTGTATCTATGGATTCGACATGCACTTTTTGTCCAAACATATTCATGATTTCAACAGTTACATTATTTAATGTTCTGTCAGATATTACCGTTAGAATATCTTTAACCGGATTTGGAAAGACATTAACATCTTGCTGCAATTGATTTTCTTGTAATCCTGTTGTTGAAATTGTGACCGTATGCTCAGTTGTATCAGGTGTTGAACAATAATCGGTAATTAAAGTTACCAGATAATTGCCGTCAGAATTATAGGTATGTCCCGGATTTTTCGTTGTTTCTGTTGTTCCGTCACCAAAGTCCCAATAATAATTAACGGGAGATTGACTTTGCGACTGGTTGGTAAACTGCACAGAGTCCTGAAAGATATCAAATGTAAAGTCAGCGCTCACATCATAAGCATCAAGGTTCCAATTGGAATATGAGTTAAAAACAACAGAGTCTGCTGTTTTCTGAAGGTATTCAGCCAAAGGGTTGGTCAAACTACCTGTAAAAGATAAACCTACAGGGCTTTTGTCCCATAGGGCAGCATGAAAAACACAGGCTGCCAGGTAACTCCCTTTGTAGTTAGGGTGACTTTCATCGGAAGAATGTAAAACAATACTTGTATCTTCAATCACTTTTTTCCAGGCTATTCCAACCGGAGCAACGTTAGCCTTGATCAGGCCGGCTGCTCCCATGTATGCACTTTCAAGCGAATCCTGCATGTGGCTGAAGTCGACAAACTCCGGACTGCAATAATTATCAGGAGAACATTGAATCCCCCCGTTTTGTCTGCCCCAGGTCATGAACAACATAATTTTGGCACATGGATTATATTGCGAAATCGTATCTTTTAGCTTTTCAACGGAAGGATACATATAATTGTACCTGTAGTGATCTATTGTTGGTACCTGGCTTTGCTCCTGCAACACAACAAAATCCCAGTTTCCGGATTTTATTTTATGCAAGGCGGTTGTATCCAATTGATTAGAAGTATTCATGTTATTGGCAAAATTCCACAGCAATGTACCTCCGGGTGTATAGCTATCAAATATGAGCTTTTTATTGTCCGCATCAGCCAAATCAGCCACTAATTGGGGCAGATTATTGGCGGCAGTATAACTATTACCTAAAAACAACACCCTCAGTGTATCATTTTGAGCCCTGGCACCTGAGGCAATCATAACGGTTACCAGGACCAAAAGATAATAAGATGATACTTTCAAAAACGTGTTTCGCATTATTCTATGATAACTTTCTTTTGAATACTCTCTTTTTCATTTGATAATCTGACAATATATATCCCGCTTTGCAGCTCATCTGTTTGTACAACAGTATTATCAACAGCTTTGCCGCTATCAATCAGACGCCCTGTCATATCCATCAATTCATATTTGTTGTATCGTACCTGTTCATCCCTGATCACAAATTTTTCCCGGGCAGGATTGGGATAGATACCTACTTCTTGTTTTTCAGAATGATTTATGGAAGTATTGGTTGAGTCAAATTCGATGATATAATAAAGGGTATTAGAACCTGCAATATCATTCCATTCCCCGGCAATGCCGAGTGAACCGCTTCCACCAGGCCAGCCGTCCAGTCCGATAGCTGCATAATCCTGTCCGCTGCCATAATCATCCGGTTCATTATAGGTTGAAGTATTTGCACCTCCCCAATAAATAAATGCATTATTAGCAACCGATCCATTTCCGGCACCAGCAGCTCCCTGCCCGTTCCAAAAATTCATGCCAGTACCATCATCATTACCGTCCCATACCCAGGTGCCTTCATTAGCCTGATCCGTGGCACCAATCCATACATAGGCTATTCCGCCACCGTCGGCTACGGAAGTATAATTTGTTGCAACACCCGAAGCATTGATCAAAGTATCATAGATGGCACTCTGTTCGTTTGCATCATCAATTTCAATCAGGTAACCACCGCGTTCCACATCACATGCTGCGGCATCGGACCAGTTTTGTTTTTCCTTTACAATTTCATAATTTTTGCCGTTGTATTGGAAGCTGTAAATATTAGCCTGATCAGCACACTGACTAATACCATAACTTGCAATGAACATACCCAGAAGAAGTGTAAATAATTTCGCTCTCATCATTTTTTAATTTTATTCAACAGAATTGTTCTCACAAAAATATAAATTTCTTTAAGATGGCCTTTTTGTATTATACTTATCCCACTATCAACAACATACTGATTTTCAAAATCTTTTCATTGCTATTGTGTTTTATACCATCCTTTTGTTTGTATTTTTTCCGAATTTATTCCGCTTTAAATTCCGGATTATAGATCAATCCGATGATATTACCCCAGGGGTCTTCCACTGAAGCGACCATAACTTCGCCCCCTACATTCATTGGTTTTTCATGATCTATGGCTCCGAGTTCACGCAAACGGTTAAACTCTTTTTCTATATTATCCACACCCCAATAAGCAATAACACTCTCTCCTTTTTGTTTTTCTACAGGGTCTTCCGGTTGCAATCCAAGTTCATAGCCCCCTATATTGTATCCAATATAAAACGATTCCTCAAAATAAGGCTCAGTCTCAAAAGCCCGGCTATACCATTTCTTCGCTTCATTCATATCGCTCACCTTGTAAATACAGGTTCTTAAGCCTTTTATAGTTTTCTCTTTCATCATTGTTCTAATTTTGATTTATAAATGGAATAATTTTCATCATCAAAGCATACAAAGTAGACTTTCATCGGGAATTTATTGTTTGTAAGAAACTCTTTTACGGTCTCAATTGCAATATCAGCAGCTTTATCCTTCGGGAAATGATAGACACCTGTACTGATATTCGGAAAGGCTATGGTTTCAAACTCATTCATTTTCGCTATCTCCAAACTGTTTCGATAAGCATCCGCTAACAGTTTTTCTTCATTGTTTTTGCCTCCGTTCCAGACAGGCCCTACGGTATGAATAATAAAACTTGCCGGCAACTGATGCCCTTTTGTAAGCTTAGCTTCTCCGGTTTCTGCACCTTCCAGGGTTTCGCATTCTTTTTTAAGATAAGGCCCGGCTGCGCGATGTATGGCACCGTCAACGCCACCTCCTCCTAATAATGTTTTGTTCGCCGCATTTACAATGGCATCCACTTCCATTTTTGTGATGTCCTCTTGTGTTAATTCTATTCGATCCATATATCTTTTTTTTGTTTGGTGTCCAGTGTTTTGTGTTCGTTGTTGGCTGATTTGCTAACTCATCGCTTATTTCTCATTGCTTCTTTCGCATCATCACACCATCGTATCATCGCACTTTCGTTCTCTTAGTTCTCTTAGTTCTCTTCGTTCGCTTAAGTCGCTGAAGTCGCCACCTACTACTTACTATCTACTATCTACCAATCCTCCCTATTCCTCAAACGGCCGGTTGACAATAAGCTGAGTATTATGGTAACTCACAACCTCCACTTCTTCTCCTTTTTCGATATATCCCATTTCGGCAGTGGCATCATAAATATCGTCTTCAATCTGGATCTTTCCTGAAGGCCTTAACACTGTAAAGGCGACTCCTTTATGCCCGATCATGCTTTTCATGGTAGAATCCGCACTAGTGTAACCGCTTTCAGCAGTAAGCTCGTCTTGCAGGGACAGATTTTTAAAAACCCTCCCTGAGCTACCGGCAAAGAGTTTCATACTTAAAAAATAAGCACCGACCAGGGCAAAGAATGAAGCAATTATGACCGTTAAAAAGGCTTTAATAAGACCATTTAATTCAATATTGCTGAAATTAAAACCTATATTCCCCACGAGACTCAATGTAAGTCCGCCCACAAGCAGAACAATACCACTAATTCCGGCTATACCAAAGCCGGGGATTACAAATATCTCCACCGCTATCAATACCAGTCCTGCAATAAATAAGAGGATCTCCCAATTTTCCGCCAAACCTTCCAGATATAAAGGGGCGAAATAAAGCACAGCTGCCACAACGGCTGTAATTAAAGCAAATCCTATTCCGGGGGATTGGAGCTCAAAATAAATCCCTCCGATGATCAACATAATCAGAATACCATTGATAAAAGGGCTTATCAAAAAGCCAATGATCTTATCTACTGCATCAGGCTCATATTTCAGTGTTTCATAATCCTCAAAGCCGTAAGCCCGTATCACCTCGTCTATGCTTGTATAGATTCCCTCACAAAATCCATTTTCTTTAGCCTCGGAAGCTGTAAATGTCAACACTTTACCGGAGTCCACAACGCCTTCCACATACACATCCGGATCGACCATCGCCTCTGCAATTTTGGGATCCCTGCCTGTGCTTTCAGCTGTGGAACGCATAGTAGAACGCATGTAAGACTGGTATTTATCCGGCGCTGCTTCCTGATTTTGGTTGACTACCGTAGCAGCTCCAATATTTGCGCCCTGTTTCATGTAGATACTGTCGCAGGCTATGGAAATTAAAGCCCCGGCAGATGCCGCATTATTATCAATATAGACAACGACAGGAATTTTACTGTTGAGAATTTTAGTCCTGATGGAATCGGCTGTCTCCACCATCCCTCCATAGGTGTTCATATGCAACAAAATCAGATCAGCATCTTTTTCTTTAGCTTCACGGAAGTTCTTTTGAATCATCCGTAAAACAGGGGGAGCAATTTCTTCTTTTATATCAACAATATAAACGAGCTTGCTGTCCTGTTGCGCACTGTCTGCTTTTTCCTCAGAATTAATGGAATCGGAGACCTGCTGTGATGTATCTGCAACTTGCTCTTCAGGCACATTTTGCGCAAAGAGCTGTAGCGTGGCAAAAAGAAAAAGAAACTGTAATACTATTGGCTTCATTACGTTTTTGTTTATGTTGATTAGATCAGAAAAACATCATCACTTTTTTACTTTGCGAATAGCATCGATGATGGTACCATCAACCCATTTCACCACCCCTACTATTTCATCCTCAAGCTTTGGTTGCTCCGGGACACCGCAGATATCTTCCGCTTCTTGTTTTAGTTCTTCAATAGATTTCAGAGGTAATCCGGACGCTTGAACTTTCTCTATCAGGTCTTTTCTATTCGGGTTCACCGCAATTCCGCGTTCAGTAACAATCACATCAATCAGTTCACCGGGACCGCAAAGCGTTGTCACTTCGTCTCGGATAACGGGTATCCGGTCACGAAACAAAGGAACCGGCAGTATGGTTGTCCGGGCAAACAAACAATTTTGCCAGCCTCCAATGCCATGTAACATATAACCGTCTGAATGAGTTACTACATTGGCATTAAAATTCACATCCACCTCTGTGGCACCTAACATCACCACATCCACCATGGAAGCAAAATTACCTTTCCCATGATAGTTATAACTTGTAAACGGACTTGTATTAACATGATTGGGATTTTCCCGCATAGATCGTACACCTTCCAGATCGAAGGTTTGACCATCCAGAATATAATCTGCCAGTCCTTCTTCCAGCATTTTCACAGGATATTTATTCGATCCGGCACGGATAAACCGGGCTTTGATCTTTCTCTTTCGCATCATATCGGCAAAGAACTCTCCAACAGCCAAAGATGTACCTCCGGCTCCGGATTGGAAAGAAAACCCGTCTTTGATAATTCCGGCGGCATCGCAAAAGCGGGCTGTTAGATCAGCGATTCTCAAACGGTCCGGGCTTTTTGTTATGCGCGTAGTACCCGAAACGATTTTTTCCGGAATACCGACTTTATCCACTTCCACGGTAAAATCAACCAGGTTTCCGTTGATTTGCCAAGGGATACATGGAAAATCGACCAAATTATCCGTAACGACGATCACTCTGTCCGCATATTGTGCATCGGCGAGCGCAAACCCAAGTAAGCCACAAGCTGCTTCACCGTTGACGCCATTAGCGTTACCAAAGGCATCAGCTGCCGGCGCGGCAATCACAGCGATATCAATATGAACTTCGCCGTCCTGAACGGCCTGGTAACGTCCACCATGGGAGCGCAACACTCCCGTGCCTTTCATATTTCCTTCCGAAGCATACCGGCCCAGCGGCCCGTTCATACTACCTTCAATCCTGTTAATAACACCATTTTCCATGTGATCAATCATAGGTTCATGACACGGAAAAGATGCCGATGGGAACCAACGCAGATCCTTTACTCCCAGCTCAGCAGCTATATCAAAAACCTGATTGGCAATAACATCGCCATTTCTGAAGTGATGATGTGTAGAAATTGTCATCCCGTCTTTAAGACCGGACTTTACCAAAGCCTCTTTAAGTGAAGGCTGTCGCTTATCTCCATCATCCGGATAATCGATACAACTTCTATTGGGCGGTGCATATTTGTGTCCTGTCGGCTTATGTTTTCCTACGCCCTTGAAAGGTATATGTTTCTCCCCGTTAATTTCCTCAGGAACAATGCGCCCTGCTGCATTGCGGGTTAGTTTATCGTATTTTTTCGCCATAGTATATTTTTTTTAATCTTCGCTATTCCAATTTTCACTTAGTAATCCTGTTTTTACAGCCACATCAATCTGCCGTTGTGCTCTTTTCACCACAGGGGGGTCAATCATTTTAGAACCTAAAGCCACCACTCCATGTCCCTGTTCTTTTGCCTCCTGAAAAGCCAGATATATTTTTTTGGCTTTTTCCAGTTCTTTGTCAGAAGGAGCAAACGACTCCTTAACAACAGGTACCTGGCGGGGATGGATGCATCCCATTCCTTCAAAGCCAAGCTGCTTGGAGCGGAGTACATTTTGCCTGAGTGCTTCCGTATCATCAATATTGGAAAAAACCGAATCTATGGGTTGTATTTTAGCGGCACGACAAGCATTAACGACCTGACTTCTTCCATAAAAAGACTCTATGCCTTCGTCGGAACGCAGTGTTCCCAGGTCTGCCGTATAATCCTCCAGTCCGATAGCCATAGCAACTATGTTATCAGCGGCGGTGGCTATCTCGTAGGATTTGATAACCCCCAAAGCACTCTCAATTATTGGCATCAGCCAGACCGGAGTATCGATATTGTGTGACTTTTTCAGTTCCTCAATTTTGGCATTAACCGATTTTATCTGCTCGTGCGACTCACATTTGGGCACTAAAATCAGATTAACTCCATGCGGGACAATAAAATCCAAATCCTCTAACCCTTGCGGGACCTGGTTGATGCGCACCATACGCTCAGCTCCGTAAAACTTGAGATTCCTTAATGCATTGCGCACCAAAAACCGTGCTTCATACTTTTTGTCGGGCGCTACGGCGTCTTCAAGGTCTAAAATTAATCCATCCGGATGATGCACACCTGCATTGAGCATTAACTTGGGCGAGTTGCCCGGTAAGTAGAGTCGTGTAAAACGATAACGTTCCCGGACACTTGGTTTTATGTTTTCTTCCCTGAAAGGCGGAAGAAAGCTAATGTCTTTTTGGGTCGCTTTCTTCAAAGCTGCTTCCAGCCTGGCTTCCAAAACAAAATCCAAAGCTCCCGTGTCTTCTATCTGAATAACTCCATGAGTAAATTCAAAGGTTTTAGCTACATCCTCTGCCAATGTCCGGATATGATTGCCGTAAAGTGTATCCACCTTGCTGTTAAGATGTATCTGCAGCGGCTCATCTCCGGGGATGACCCTGACATAACAGTCTGACCTTACTTTCGGACCTTTGTTTCCAGCGGAATAACTTTTATCTTGCATACATGTATATTTTAATGAGTAGATATAATTTGTACCCTTTGCTTTCGGACAGTATTTATCGCGGTCTTGATGCTCATTTTATACGTCAAAACAGAATAAAAACACCTTAAAATTTAAAAGCAACGGCTTCGCTCAAGGGCATTCTTTATTCATGATCAAAAACATGTACGAACATAAGAATAAATCGTCAATTCGTCAACATTTTTTTGTTTGCTTTTTTAAAACGTTTCGACATTCTCCTTCGTACTATCGTACTTTCGGCTCTTCATCCGCAGCCTACCCGCACACATAGTCGCTTCGTTCGCTTAAGAATTGTCCTCCTCACCCCCGGCCCCTCTCCATGCCGGAGAGGGGTGTGGGCGAGGAATTAACCATTGAATTTACGCCCATTATGCCGGCGTGTTCTCAAACAAGTCCATACCTACGGCACTATTTACGCAAATCTCCATACTCACAACTCATCGTTTAATCTCTTAATCAACTTAATTACTCAGTCGCTTCGTTCGCTAATCCCGATAGCTATCGAGACGCTTAAGTCGCACCTTTATTTTCTTAGTTACTTAATTAACTTAATCAACTTAATTACTCAGCTGCTTCGTTCGCTTACGTCGCATCCTCACTCCTTCGCAGCACATCGGACGATTACCTCGCCGCCTCAATAAGCCACTTCCATACGGGCACTACATTAATTCCCTCTTTTACAGGTAAGTCTTCATCTAGTTCATAAACCAATAACAAACCATTGTCAAGATCATAAGTATTCATGGCCTCTTCAAGTCCGCGAAACTCGCGCTCATAATTCTCTGCGTGAAGTTTATAGGTTACTTGTATAGCTGAAATTACTCTCAAGCCTTCTTTTACCAAAAAGTCGCATTCGTACTTACCGGAATGATAATACACTTCTTTGTCGCGTCTGAGTAATTCAAGATAAACAATGTTCTCTAGCACCCGTCCCTTATTTGCCGAAAAATTAAATCCCAGGCGGTGCACCACAGCAGGATCAACGGCATATACTTTACGCCGGTTCAATTGTTGCTTTCGTATGGAAAAATCAAACTTTTTCAGAAAAAAGAACAAATAGGTTTGCTCATAATAATCCAGGTAATCTTTTACCGAACTGGTACTTTTAGTTCCGGAAACTTCCTGTAAAGTAGCATAGGAAAACAACTTTCCGGTATTAGATGCAAAATAAAGTCCTATTTGCCTGATTTCATTTACCTGGCTTAGCCTGTAACGTGCCACAATATCGCGATAAAGAATATCCTGAAAATAAGCATGCATCAACTCCGTATCATTTTCTTTTACTACTACAGGAAAACCACCTGTTTCAAGGTAATGGTTAAAATCTTTCAATAATAATGCCTTATTTTTCGAGCTGAGTTTTTCGGGAAAATAGTTATGACCGATATATCTCAGGTATTCGGAAAACGAAAACGGAAAAAGCTTCAACACCCTGTTTCTGCCCGTGAGACTACCTGAGATTTCGGAACTCAACAGTTTTGCATTAGAGCCTGTCACAAAAACCTTGGAACCTTGCTCATATATGCGATTGATAAACTTTTCCCATCCGGGTATGTTTTGCACCTCATCAAAAAAAAGAACAGGCTCCTGCCCATACATCTCAAGATGCAAATTTAAAATTTCGGTAAAAACAGATTTATCAGGTGGAACACGCTCATCATCAAAGTTAAAATAACAATATGATGCTTGCGAAAGCTTCATTTTCTCTTTTACCAGATAAAGTAAGGAAGATTTTCCACATCTTCTTACTCCTGAAATGATAACGACCAAACCGGTTGATATGTAATTTTTTAAATCAATATCACGGGAAATAAGGTGTGTTTGGTTATTAAACATCTCCCGCTGATCTAACATAATTTCTTTAAGCCGCTCTTTATTCACTGCCATAACTTTTTCTTTCGTTGGTAAAGAACAAATATACAAAATTTTATTCGCCCGAAACGAAAATCATGTCATAATTTATTGTCATGCATTGTTTTTTATGTTATTCTACCATCAAGCGATTTATTTTTTTCCAAAAACTCCGGAATGTCTACTCACAACTCATCGCTCATCTCTTAGTCCCTTAATCAACTTAATCAACATAATTACTCAATCGCTTAAGTCACTTATGAACCTACGTCCTCACCCCCGGCCCCTCTCCATGCTGGAGAGGGGTGTGGGGTGAGGATGTAACCGCTGAAATTAAGCAGGCCGAGCCGGCGTTTTCTCAACTACCATAATTTCGTACCTACGGCACTATTATGTTATTATCCGATCCTCACCACTCACTACTCATCGCTCAAATCGCTAAGGTCGCTTCGTTCGCTAATCCCGATAACTATCGGGACGCTAACATCGCAACCATTCGCCGGGAGATGTCTCTCCCGAAAGCTTTCGGGACGTCGCCTGGCGGCTCCTCCTACGACATGACAGAGGGTTTAGGGAGTTGAGAGAAAAATGGAAAAACGGCCACGCCTTTAAAAATGAAAATACAGTGTGGCCGTTTTTCCATCCAAACCACCCATCCCGGGGTCATTTCGATGGAGGCTTTTTCGAAGCAAAGCGGAGAAAAAGCCGACTGAGAAATCTGTTAGCTGCAACAGAAATAATCTTTATATTTATAAAACAATTCACACTTATGAAGAAGGAAAACTGAAACAACTCACTACTCACTACTCATTCTCTCAATCGCTTAAGTCGCTTATGAACCTACGTCCTCACCCCCGGCCCCTCTCCAACTCGCACTATCGCATCACCGCAACCTCGCAGACAGACATCCAGAGATGCCAAACTCAGTGTCTTGCAATTTTATAAAAAAAGAACACGTTATATGCTGTGAAATATTAATTTTGTGTCATCATGATTCAACAACTGATTAGAATTATTTTTGCAATCCTCATTACATTTCTCCTGATGAATTGCGAAAAGCCGGATACAATGCCGCCGGAATTAAAGCTTTTGGGAGATGATACAATGTATGTTGTTTTGAACAAGTCGTTTGAAGACCCGGGAGCAACGGCAAAAGACAATAAAGACGGGGACTTAAGCCAAAATATTTTAATTACAAGTGAACTCAACACAAACGAAACAGGAATATATAAGATTTATTATACCGTTACAGATGACGACGGGAATAAGGCTGAAACCGTGCGATATGTCATTGTCTACAATCAGGCGGAAAAATATGCCGGGGATTATCTTGCGGAGATAACAAATGTGCAATCCGGAGACCTGATTAGCTATAATGATTTGCTCTATCCGTCAAAGGAAATGAATCATTTTTTGTACACGGAAAATTTCATGGATGACAGCACGGAAATATCAATTTATATGAATCCTGATACAGCCTACATAGAGCAGCAAAAAATCATATATCAACAAGATACGTTGTTTGTAGTGACGCCCAATCCCGGACATGCTGATTCTTTGTCAATTGCGCTGGATTTCAACCTGCTTCAAACCGACAGCACGCTGCATAGTCAGTATGAATTGAACTACCAACGTGTTACTCCACTTTAATATGTGACCAGTTTTCTCCGGAACGTATCCGGTTGAGCTGTGTATGCGTAATGCCAAATTCTTCAGCAATCTTATAGAGCTGGCGATCGCTATTTTTCAACATTTTTTTGATTTTCACCACCTGATTTTCGGTGAGTTTGGCATTATACATGCGTTTGTTCGCATAATTGGGATTGAGCTTCTGGTGGGCAAACATCGTAGGCTTTGTCACCCAGCTTAAGTTATTCACATGATTATTGGTTTTATCATAATCCAGATGAATTACATGCTCCTGTTTTTCATCATCTTTAGGAATAAATGTATCAGCTACCAACTTGTGTAAGTACCGCGTAGTCCTTCTGCCGCTTTCTAATTTAACGCTCAGGCAACTATATCCTTTTAGCTTGCCCCCCTGGATGATTTCTCCATCTTTTTTGTTTCGCTTGAAACTTTTTATACGTCCATAATTCGAAATCAGATATTTTTCCTCGGGATGCAATTGCGGTATGTTCAGCTTTTTCCATTTTTCACCCGGGTATTGATCGCCAGTTTTTTGTTTTCTCTTACCCATAGTTTCAGGAGTTTAGTTTTATACAAAGTTAAGACTTTTTCCAATTAGTTGAAAGATATGCTATTCCTTTTTCTAACTAATAAAATGATCTTTTCATTTGCCGTAAGATACTACTTTAAAATCAGAAAACTCAAATACAGCTTGTTTTATTTTAACGATAAGGAATTTCTTTTGTTTTACATGGAAGGTAAATAATTAAAACCAGGGTTTCCACCCCTTCCACTGCGTTGCAGGGATTGGTACCCCTTGCTGAAGGTCGTTACGCAAAGATTGCCAATCCGATTTTCCGTTTGCACCCAAACATTCATTCGTGCATTCGTGGCAAAAAATATGTAAAGCCACGAATGCACGAATTATTGACGAATAGCCTCTCCCTGATGGTCTGTGCCGTTTATTACATTCATGCTAAATTTTTAAACATTAGCATCCAGGGTTTCCACTCCTTCCACTGCGTTGCAGGGATTGGGACCCCTTGCTGAAGGTCGTTACGCAAAGATTGCCAATCCGATTTTCCATTTGCACTCAAACATTCATTCGTGCATTCGTGGCAAAAAAAATTATAAAGCCACTAATGCACGAATTATTGACGAATAGACTCTCCCTGATGGTCTATGCCGTTTATTACATTCATGCTAAATTTTCAAACATCAGCATCCAGGGTTTCCACCCCTTCCACTGCGTTGCAGGGATTGGTACCCCTTGCTGAAGATCGCTACGCACAAAGATTGCCAATCCGATTTTCCATTTGCACTCAACCATTCATTCGTGCATTCGTGGCAAAAAATATGTAAAGCCACGAATGCACGAATTATTGACGAATGGCTTCTCCCTGATGGTCTGTGCCGTTTATTACATTCATGCTAAATTTTTAAACATTAGCATCCAGGGTTTCCACTCCTTCCACTGCGTTGCAGGGATTGGTACCCCTTGCTGAAGGTCGTTACGCAAAGATTGCCAATCCGATTTTCCATTTGCACCCAACCA
>JAIPBW010000018.1 GCA_021738505.1 Bacteroidales bacterium
TCTTTCAAATTTTATCTTAATATCATCAAATAGCTTCATCTGCTTTTTTTAGTAAAATTACAAATATTTGAAAACGATTGTCAGTGATTACTCTTTTAATTATCAACATTTTGATGTTTATTGACAGACTCTAATTAAATTAGAGGTTATCATATACGTGATCTACTTCTTTGGGTTACAAAAGCAATTCTATTTTCAGGGATATTCAGCCTGTTTTTTCTAACTACTATTAAAAATAATATAACTCACTATTTCAACGTTTTAAAAAAAATGTCCGTTAAACAAACAAGTATACGGATCATATTGTTCGTTAAAATATATGGTAAATTGGAAATTTGAATTCCTTTAAAATAGAGATGAGTGTTTGTTTATAATGTTTGATTTCTTTGTTATGACTACATTTGAGCATTATGAACTAACATTTGACTGTATTGATAAATGAATTATAAACCCTAATAAGCTAACGCCATGCGAAAACGTATATTCATATTGACATTGTTTACATTCTTGTTTTCACAATTCGTTTTTTCACAAACCATTGATGATTTATCCATAAACCCGGTTTCGCCCGGAGATAGTGATACTGTCCAAATAATTGCAACAACAACATTTCCCAGTAGCACCTGTGAAATTATTGATTCATCAATAACAGTTCAAAACGATTCAGTCATTATTGATGTAGAGCACAATGCAGGCATGATGCCCACAATATGCAATCGCACGGATACATTGACGATCGGCACATTAAGCCCTGGCTCATACAATTTATCTTACAACCTTTACATGCCCGGAGCTTCCTCCCCTGCTGATACTGGTTCATTAAGTTTCAGTGTGCAAAACAACAATCAGGAATATCCGGCGATTGACAGTTTGAAAATCCTGGAGGATAATCCGACAAATCAGGATTCCATACATCTGATAAGTTCAGCTACTTTTCCGAATTCGGATTGTAATATGACTGATTTTTCATCAAACATAAATAACGATTCGATTTCTGCTTTTGCCTATCATACGGCAGGAGCACTTCCGGCTTTCTGTAATACAGTTGATACTATAAACTTAGGTGTATTAAAAGCAGGCTCTTATCACCTTTTTTATCATTTGCTTGACTCTGCAACTAAAGACACCTTTGACATTGACACTTTAAACTTTACCATCCAGAATATCAGTGGAGTTGATAACTATTCAAAAAGTACTCAAGTGAAAATTTATCCAAATCCTGCAAATGAAACGATTACCCTTAACTTAAAGAAGTTACCGTCAAAAGAATATACGATTGCTTTATATTCCGGTACAGGCAAAAAAATCCGAAATTTCACCACTCACAAAAATATAGTTGCAATAAACACAAGTAACCTGAGGGAAGGGATTTACCTGGTAAGACTAACTGACAGGAATGGCAATCAGCAGACGCACAAGGTTATTATAACAGACAGCCACAACCAATAATCTTCTGGCCTGCAGTATTCCTAGAAGTTATCTTCAAAAAATTCATCTTTAAAATTCACAAGCATAAGTTTTTCTGTTGCGCGTGTAATCGCAGTGTAAAGCCACCTTAGATAGTTTACGTCAATTTTATCTTCGGTAATATATCCCTGATCAACAAACACATATTTCCACTGCCCACCTTGTGTTTTATGGCATGTAAGAGCATAACCAAACTTAACCTGTAAGGCATTGAAGAGTGGGTTTTTTCTTAATGTCTCCAGTTTTTTGCGCCTCGAGTCCAGGTATGACAAATCGTCCATAAAAGAATGATAAAGGGTGTTTTGTTGCTCCCGGGTTAATGCCGGACTTTCCGAGTCTAAAGTATCCAGCATAAGCATCACATCAAAAGGCTCCATATCGGGATAGTCGATCATACGGATAGTAGCATTGGCAAAATTAAACCCATGGGCCATGTCAAACCCGTTGAGGCTAAGCACTTCAATCATATCTCCATTGGCAATAAAATTACTGTCTTTGTCATTCCCCAGCCAGAAGTAATTGTTTTTTACTACCATCAACCGGTCTCCGGCATCAATTTTATTTTCACGAAAAAGAATACGGTTTCGGATTTCCTGATTAAACCGGTTTGCGCGTTTGTTGGAACGCGTTATCATCACAGCCTCAGCATCCATTTCAGAAGAATTAAAAGCAGTTTCCATCCATTCCTGCATATCATATCCCGGCAATTGCATAATGTCTTCGTAATCATTCAGATGGAAGAATGGAGGGACGGGATGATCAAGCTCCTGTTTTCGACGCAAAGAAGTTGCATTCATCAGTATTCCGGAGCTTCTAGCCTGCCGGACAACTTCTTTCATTTCACTCATTCCGGCAGTTAAGTTAAATGATTTACGCAACCATTTCATATTCAATGCCGGACTATCATCATTTCCCACCGGGGGTAGCTGCGCATGGTCACCAATTAAAATCAGTTTACAGTTATCGCCACTATAAACATACTGAAAAAGATCGTCCAAAAGGCTTCTTCCAGCAAAACCACCTTCATTGCCCGAAGTATCATGAATCATGGAAGCTTCATCCACGACAAAGATCGCATTGCGGAATTTATTGGTTTGCAAAGAAACATGCATTGATCCATCCGGGCCGGATTGCATGAAATAGATCCGTTTATGGATGGTATAAGCTTTTTGTCCGGAGTAATTTCCCAGCACTTTAGCCGCTCTTCCTGTTGGGGCCAATAAAACTGCTTTTTGTCCTATTTTGGGCAACAGGTTCACAAGCGTACTGACAATACTGGTTTTCCCGGTCCCGGCATATCCTTTTAACACAAAAAGTGGCCGTTGTTTTTGAGTAAAAATAAACCGCGATAAAACATATATCGCCCACACCTGATCTTTCGTAGGCTCATACGGGTATGACTTCAGGAAATAATCATTAAATTTTTCACTATTCACTTTAACACTCCGTTTTAGAAAGGATATCCAATTCCGAAATTAATGTTTGTCTTTTTCAGTTGATACTCATCAAGTACCCATTTATTCCCTTTTTCTCTTTCCGGATTGATGACTTTGATGCCGGCATCCACACGGATAACAAAGAAAGAAAAATCCAGCCGAATACCAAACCCGGTTCCGGCAGCAATTTGTTCATAAAAACGATTTATTTTAAACTGCCCATTAGGGAAATCAGTATTTTTATCTTTCAGCCATACATTTCCGGCATCTACGAACAAAGCTCCGTGAACCATGTCATACAAAGGAAACCGGTATTCAACACTAGTTTCCAGACTAATATCCCCGGTTTTATCAAAGTCATTTTGATCTCCTTTAAACCCTCCGGGGCCAAGATTTCTCAATTGCCATGCGCGAATGCCATTAGCTCCTCCCACAAAAAAACTTTTTTCAAAAGGTAATACATTCAAATTTCCATAGGGAATACCAACCCCCAGAGAAAAGCGTGATGCCAGAATATTGTCTTTGTTAAACCGGTAAAAATACCGAAAGTCGGCTTCAGAGCGCACATATTGCGCATAGCGTATGTTAAACAACTCGTAGTTTCCGTCCTCATCTTGTTCTGCGTTCAAGGCAGAAGCAAAAGTATTCAGCAATAATCCCGCCGGTTCAAAAGTTCCACGGAAATACCAAAAATCATTCTGCTTCCGTCGGGCTTTCTGTGTATTCCATATAAAATTATACTTACTGCCTACAATCAAGTGGTCTTCGTATGCTGAGAGGAACTTTTTATTATCAATTTCATTAAGTCTTCTGATAAATGATGAGTCGGGATTAAGTTTAATGGAATTTATATCGGCAATATATACCTGATGTTGTTTTGTCTCTGACTCATCCCAACGATAACCAAAAGAAAGATTAAGTAAGTGCCTGCTGTAATCAGGTCTTTCCCGGTAATTATACCCTGTGGAAAAAGTCGTCCGGGGTTTAAAATAGTCCGGGAAACGGCTATGGTCGACCGGAAGCAGAAACTTTGGCATATCCAGATCGGCATTAATTCCATACTCCAAGGTATTAAAAGGTAAATACTTTGTAATATTTTGATTATTGCCATCACTAATTATCTGCTGCGTTTCCAGTGAGAGGTTTGTGTTCAGATTAAGGATTTCACTTTCTTTGAACAGGTTTTTATTGGTATACACAAAACTAACTTCAGTTCCTAAATCCCGTGCTGTATTTTTTCCCAGCCATTCTATGGTATATGACTGCTGTAACGTTCTTGTCAATCGGACAAAGGCATCCAATTTTTTAGGAAGAGTATCTCTAAACCAGGGCTCTACATCAGAATGAACATCCATAAATTCGATGTTGACATATTTGAACTGTTGCAAATCTGCTAACCGCTGATTGGTCATTTTTACTTCTTCATCCTTGTAATATTCTCCGGGTTCCATAAAAACATATGATGTCAGATGCTCCGGTTTATAGGGTAGTTCTCCGTTATAAAGATAATGATAGATTTTACCGGAATGCTCATAGCGCATGGTATCGTAATCTTTTTGCCCCTTTTGCAACACATCATAATCCGGATAAATGTATACATTCCTTACTTTATATTGATGATGAGGTAATGCAATAAGACTATCATTATACATTTCAGCTTTAAAAACCCGGTTGTTAACCTGCATGTAAACATCAAGTTTTTGATTTCCAACAGTACTGTCAACCTGAAATTCAATAAAGTTCTTATTGAAATAATAATATCCATTGTTTTTGAGAAAACTGGTAATTCGTTCTCTTTCATTTTTAAAGTCTTCCACACTATAAATTTCCCCCTGCCTGAGTAATGACTTTTCCATTGAAGCTTCAATTGCCGGTTTTAGCGTAGAATCTTCAACCTGGTATTCTACATTTCTTATCCTGTAAGGACGGTTGGCCTGAATTTTATAGGTAACATTTGCCTTTTTAACGAGTGGGGTATCAATAGTTTTTTTAACGTTTGAGTTAAAATATCCTTTATTACGAAGGTAATATTCTATTTGCCGGGTTGTGTTGTTAGCCATAGAGGTATCCAGAACTACGGGTTTTTCCCCTACGCTTTCTGTCAACCACTTTTTTATTTTGTTGTCTTTTTTTATACGCTCACCAATAAAATAAACCGTCAGATGAAACCGAAAAAAACCAATGAGTTTTTTATTGGGTTTCTGTTTTATAAAACGATTGATCTCAGATTTGCTAATCTCGGGATTACTTATTTCTATCTCATTTTTATTCAGCAACAGCTTATCTTCAGGCAAACGTTTGGCATTGTTGCAACCTGAAAGCAGGACCATCAACAGAACAATTAAGATGATATAAAAATATCCTGTGCGCATAAACATGTTCAAAATTAAACATTATAAATTATCGAAAGGCAATTTTATAAACATAAAACACTTGCCGGTTTCCTTTCTTATCATTGGAAATTTTTTGATAGCCCGAAGCAAGCATATAATCCTCATACCAAAAACGAATTCGTTCCTTTAGACTATTTTTCAGATTATCATTTTTATTCATTAAGGGTAATGTAGCTGTTTTCCGGCCATTGAGTTTTTTATTCTCTTTCACCAGCTGATAGCTAATCTCATTATCAAAGTTATAAACAATACCTGATGTGGTTCCGTCCGTAATTAAACCGGCTCTCCGGGGGCGTGCATAAGAATGAATATCCGGCATCTTAAGGGCTACATCCCAATCAATCTCACCGTCATTATTAAAAGAAACAGCCATGGCATGGGTAAACCTATAACCTTCAAAAACCCGGCGCGTGTGAGCCACACCATAAGCATCATAATACCAATCCGTCCGGTATTCCGGGTAATAAGCCTCAGCCAAAATTATATTCTGGTTTTTATCAGATTTAGCCTGCGGGTGCAATAAAATCTGATACCCCACCGAACCTTGGACGTCTTTTTTACCGGGAAAAAACTGAAACATGTTTGGATTGGTATGGGAGTAGAAAGCATTAATATTGGATAATTTATGATAGATTGATTTTTTTTCTTTTTCTCCGGAAAAGATACTGACAAATATTCCATCGGTATAGTCTTCATAGTGGTTATAACGATCACGAATACTACTCATCGTAGCCGCTAAAAATCGCCTGTTTTCCCGGGTGCTTATTGAGAGATTAACAACCGTTTTCCCTTTAATCCGGCTATATTGATGTTTCTCTTGCAATGCGCCACCGAAAGAAAAGGAATATCGCCATATTTCATCTGTGTATTTATCGACAGCTTTTACTGCATACAAATCTATAGCACTCCCATGTTCAAACACATCAAGCTGCCTGGGTTGCATGTTGTTTTGCAGGGAAGCGGTAAGGTTATTCAGGCTGGCTTCCTCCCAGTCATAATGAAAAAATCTTAACTTTCCGGACTTATTATTGGTCGAGCTAAATACATTGGTAATGATCTTACCAATTCCTTTTCCTTCTCTGCCCAGGACAAAACTATGGCCTTTAACAGATTTAAAATCAACCGGATTTATTTTATCCTCCACTACAAACTCGCTGCTGACAACTTTTCCGGAGGCAATATCAATCCTAAAAATTTTAAATTTTGATTCCTTGTTTTTGCTATCTGAAAACAACAAAAAGCCATACCCATTCCGGTAATATTTTTTGCTAAAAGCATAATCTTTATATGCCGTAATTGTAGAGTTCCACTTTTTCTCCATTGCCGCTGAATAACAGAAGAGTTTTATGATAATCTCATCGTTGGAGCTTTTGCCGTCATCGCGTATAATCACAAAACCATTCTCCTCAGCAAGCAACACATGAAAATCATCCTGACTGCCCAAAGAGGAAATCTCCACTCGCATTGGCTGATTCGACTGTGCTTCAACCGTCTTTAGTGGAATGATGATCATTAAAAACAACACATAAATTACATATCGTACCATACAATACAAAGTAATAGAAAAATTCGTTTATCTGATCAAATTATTTCAACTTTTCCTCGTTACAACTTTCAGACCATTCTATCAAAAAATGGTTCAAATTTTGAATTGTCCGGGCATTCTGTTTTTGTACTATCGAATAAGCATTTCGTTTCCCTCCGGTATAAAATGAAACAAAAAATTCAAGTCCGGAAAAAACTGAAGTTACGTAACGTTTATGATAAACACAATATCCCGCATAACCTAAAAAACCGGCATTAAGCAAAAAACTATTTATTCCTTTCCATGGCTTTCCGGCATAAAACTGGCCTAACCCGGGCATATACCCGGATAACCGTTTTGCTTTTTCGGGTTGTTTCATCGTGGTTAAGGTCTTATAAATTGAATCCACATTTATATTCTTGTCACAATACTTCGAATAATGCTCCAAACTATTTTTTGCACCTTTAAACTCTTCCAGAACATTATGGACCAGCACATTCAAAAAAATCACTTTAGGTTGATTCGTATACTCCGGAATATAAAAGTCAATATAAGACAAATACTGGGATGCCGGTTCATATTTATTTTGCGAATAATACAACAATGCTAAATTATATAATGCTTCAAAGGCCAATTCCTCTTTGGCTATTGTATAGGGAACCCTGTCGAATGTCTTTATTGCAGCATTGACAGATCCTGCATCTTTCAAAACATAGGCCTTTTTTATTATCAATTTGTTTTTATGGTGTAAATCCTTCGCTTCAAATATTTCCTTTTCCAAAAGCAACACTTTTTGTTTAATGCTATCTGGCTGCTTCACCAAAGGATTCTGAGCATTAGCCTCCACCCCTAAACTACAAATCAAAATAGAGATCATCGCGAAGACGTTGATCAACCTCATATAGTTCCTCCTGATTTTTAATTTTAACGCTTAATGCACTGCCCCAGATATTACTGATATAATATCCCAGAGCAAAAGCACCGGAAATGTAAAGTCCGGGGGTATTAATACCCTGCCGGTAATAAGCCTCCCAGGCTTGCAAAGCAAACAAACCTACAGTAAAAAATGAGGATAACCCCTGATTAGGCTTCCCTGCATATATTTTTCCCAAACCCGGAACAGCTGCTGAAAGCAAACCTGCCATCCATGGACTCTTCATTTTTATAGATGCATATTGCTCCCTGTATTGTTTTAATAAAATCCTTTTATCCTTTTCTATCATATACCCATCACTCATAAGGCTATCAAAGCCCATGCGATCTTTATTAAGCAAATATAGGCCGCAACTAAAATATGTGATATCAGGGTTTTTCTGAATGGCCAGGTCTCCATTTTCCAAATAACTCAGAGGTGTTGCATAGTCTGAGTTGTCCAAATAACGATTAAAAGTTAAACGTATTCCTTTTCTGTAGAGATCAGCATCCCGGTCTATTTTTCGAAAAGCATGATAAGCGGAATCTGCTTTGTTTAGCTTTAGTTGAGCTCTGCCCAGGAGAAACTGAAGTGTATCAAAAGTAGATTTATTTTGTTTAGCAAAAGGGCAGGTCTGGCTAAGCGTAACAATATCGTGAAAACTTTCACTTTTAAACAAATGCTTCCCGAATGACTTTATATCATCGCACAAAAGCTTTTCCTGCGCCTGCATTTGCAGAGTAAGGAAAAGCAAAATCAAACCCAGCATGCCTCGTAAACCAATCTGCATAGTATCAACTTTTATCTTCAGTATTATAAACAAGTATTCTACACATCCTATTTTTTCTTATCACGATTCTTGCCGGGATCATCCATTCTGTAGGCCTTTGGCGGATCATAAATCAACCGGTTTTCCTTATCAAATTTAAATTCAGGTATATCATTCAGGCTAATACTATTACACCTTGTAAGCCGGTCTAATCCGAGGAAAAAACCTTTAACAAAATTATATTCGTCAATAGCCATTCGCATAAAGTCAGAACAAGTAATTTTATATACACATCCAGTAGATAACTGCTCAGCAACTAATGATTTATAAAGGTTTAAGGCCCATATTAAAGGATTGAATGTTTTGTTTTTATCGTAAGACTCTACGCGGTTATGATGATCATGTAAAAACTGACTTTCTTCGTTAGCCTGCTTCAGGTAATTCCTGTCTGCATCCGACTGTGAAAAGGCCATGCCGAAGATCATAAAAAAGCTTATCAGAAGTAAACCGATTTTTTTATTCATAGCGTAAAGATTCAATGGGTTCAAGCCGGGCTGCTTTAACAGCCGGATAAATTCCGGAAGCCAATCCTACGATAACACATAAAACGACTCCTGAAATAATCCAAAGCCATGGAATAATAAAATTACTTTTAAATAATATTGAAGTGATATTTCCCAGACCAATTCCAAGGACGATCCCTAATAATCCGCCCAACTGGCTAATGGTAACAGCCTCAATCAAAAACTGGTCGCGGATATTTTTTTTGGAAGCTCCCATCGCTTTTCGAATGCCGATTTCCCGTGTGCGTTCAGTAACGGAAACAATCATAATATTCATTAAGCCAACGGCAGCCCCGATAAGGGTGATTAATCCGATTAAGGTAGCGGCAAGAGTAACATATTTTATATTATCCTGAAAAGCTTTTATCAGGTTATCACTCTTTGCAATATCAAAACTATCTTTTTCGCCGGGGTTAACATTTCGGATATTACGGAATAAGCCCCTTGCTTCACTGATCACCAAACCCATCTGATCAGGTGTTTTTGCCTTTACATTGATATGATAATTCATTCCCGGTCGGGAAAAAACTTCACGTAAAGTACTCAAAGGCAATAACACATTTCTGTCTCCGCTAAATCCAAAACCGGAACCTTTAGTTTCAAGAACGCCAATAACAGTAAACTGCCCTTCGTTTAAAGAAATTTTCTTTCCAACTGCATCCTGATCTTCGAATAACCGTTTCTTTATATCCTGACCTATAATAGCCACCCGGTTTGCTCGTTTAATCTCTGAAAGGGCAAAATTCCTTCCCTGATCAATTTCATACCCCTGACACAACAAATAGTTTTCATCGCCACCGATGACACTAATATTGGGATTCGTTTTTTTTCTGCGATATTTAACTGTTTGGGAAGAAACCCCACGTGCCGAAACGGAAGTAGCTGAAGGCATATCAAATCTTTGTTTGAATTCCATAGCCTCACGATAGGAAATGTTGCGGTAGTATTCTCTGTCGCCACGTCCTCCAAAGTTAACTTGCATGCTGTGGTTGCGAATAGTAAAAGTATTGGCTCCCATCATAGCAAAATTATTACTAATGGCATATTCAATGGAGTCAATAGCCGTTAATATCCCCACTAAAGCCATAATGCCAAAAGCAATGATCAAGATCGTCAGCACTGTGCGCAAAACATGCGTCCGGACTGAGGTAAGGGCAATTTTGATATTTTCAAAAATCAGCGAATTCATGAAATATAAGACAGTTTTACGAAACAACGAAAATACGAATTTTAATACACTTTTCCGGTGAAATTATTGTACAAAAAAACTTCCACTTATTACATATTGCTTAATACAACAAAAAGAACACATTAAAAAGCTCTTTTTATTCAATAAATCTTTCATACAATTTTTGATTTTGTTTTTATTTCCATTTGAATCATTAAATTTGCCCCGATTCAAATTACAGATTTGATAAATAAGGCTGAATATGAGTTTGCTATTTAGTGTCTAAACCCAACAACCATGAAAAAAGAAATTATATTTGCCA
Source organism: Bacteroidales bacterium (assembly GCA_021738505.1). GTDB lineage: Bacteria > Bacteroidota > Bacteroidia > Bacteroidales > PWNQ01 > PWNQ01. The sequence continues at coordinate 10,557 of JAIPBW010000018.1, forward strand.
CGCATAACGATCACAAGGTAAGGGAATTAAAAGAGATCATCAACAACACTTGTGAGAAATGCAATATAGAAATACTCACGTTGAAAGATATCCAGTTTGATGTAAAAATTCCGGAAACAAAAAATACGTTGGAAGGCAATGCCATAGAAAAAGCCCGTTTCATCAAAAATCACACGGGATATGATTGTTTTGCAGATGACACCGGCCTGGAGATAGAAGCGCTGAACGGCGAGCCCGGTGTATACTCTGCACGCTATGCAGGCGAACAAGCTTCTTTTGAAGACAATGTACGTAAAGTATTAAAAAAACTTAACGGGGCGAAAAACAGAAATGCCCGCTTCAGAACGGTAATTGCGCATTCCGTTGAAAGTAAAGATTACTTATTTGAAGGTGAAATAGAAGGTGTTATCCTTGAGACTCCGCGAGGAGACGGAGGATTTGGATATGATCCGATCTTCAGACCAAAAAAACACAGAAAATCTTTTGCCGAGATGCCTGACAAACAAAAAAATAAAATCAGTCATCGCTATCATGCCACAAAGCAGTTTGCCCTGTGGTTAAATGAGCAAGCAGAAAAATCAAAATAAGCTTTTATTCCCTGATGGCTTAGTCAGTCTTTTTTTCATTCAGTGCATTTTCAATAGCCAAACTAAATATATCGCTTTCCTTTAATCCGGCAGCACGAATTTGCTGGGGCACGATACTTGCTTCAGACATGCCCGGTACTGTATTGAGTTCCAAAAAGTAGTATTCATCGTTTTTCAGGATAAAATCTACACGAACAATTCCTTTGCAAAACAATTTATTATAAACAAAATTCGATAGTCTTTTCACTTCCAGCGCAGTATCTTCTTCTATCCTGGCCGGTGTAATTTCATCCGCCATTCCTTTGGTATACTTGGCTTCATAATCAAAAAACTCATTTTTAGATACAATTTCCGTAAGAGGGAAAATAAGCGTATCATTTCCTTTTCTGATCAAGCCGCAAGTAACCTCCGTCCCGTCAATAAATTCTTCGGCAAGCACCTGGTTATCGACTTCAAAGGCTTTTTCAATCGCTTGCTGAAGGTCTTCTTTTTTGTTTACTCTTGTTGTCCCTAAACTGGAGCCCCCTTCATTAGGTTTTACAAAACAAGGTAACCCGACATCTTCAGCTATTTTATCAATATCATACTTTTCGTTTCTTAAAAGCAGCCGTGAAAAAGGCGTCATAAGCCCCAACATTTTTATTTGCTGATTGGTATAAAATTTATTGAATGTTAAGGAAGACGTAAATAAGTCACAATTTGTATAAGGTATGTCAAGCAAGTCGAAATAGCCTTGCAGTTTGCCATTTTCCCCCGGTGTTCCGTGGATCATCATAAAAACTGCATCGAAACAAATCTTTTGACCATTTAATTCCAGAGAAAAATCATTTTTGTCTATGGGAAATTTCTGATTTTGCTCATCTTCGAAATACCAATCCTGAGCAAACATCTTAATCAAGTAAACATTATATAATGATTGGTTAAGCGATTTTCCCACCATAGATGCACTACGGAGGGACACTTCAAACTCTCCGGAATCACCACCGGCTAAAAGAGCAATATTTTTTTTCATAAACCCAGATTTTATAGAACAAATATACATTAATAACACCCCTATACAGAAAAACCTTTAGGGAGATTTGAACAATCTAACGTTAAATACATCATTAATTTTTATCTTTGCTTCATTGATAAACAATATTTCAGTGTAGCTGTGGTTTTAACAACAGTGTTTTCCTGAACAATTCCTAAACGAATGAAGATAATAGATTTTTTTAAAAGCAAGCGAGTTTGGATAAACTTGATCGCCATGGCACTAGTTACTGTTGTGCTGGTTTTGGGAACAATGCAGTACCTCAAAACATACACAAGGCATGGCAAAACAATAGAAACCCCTGACTTCCGGGGGCTTCAAATGAGCGAACTGGATCAGTATACTTCCGGCGATTACTTTGAATTTAAGGTTATTGACTCCGTTTACGATTCCAATGAAGAAAAAGGCAGCATCATCGATCAAGATCCCAAGCCCAAATCGCATGTAAAAAAAGGGCGGAAAGTCTATCTTTCTATTGTCGCTTATCATCCCAAAAAGATCAAAATGCCTGAATTGACATCTCTCTCAATAAGAGGAGCCAAAAAAACGCTTGAAAATTACGGCTTGCAAATTGCATCTCTGGAATATGATCCCAGTCAATATAAGAATGCCGTCTTGCGACAGGAATATCTGGGTAAAGAAATTAAACCGGGTGAAAAAATAAAAAAAGGAGCAGCAATTACTCTTGTTTTAGGACGAGGCAGGAAATCCGAAAAAATTAACGTTCCTTTTCTTATTGGCCTAAAAAAATCTGAAGCTATTGACAGGATCTATTCCAGTTCACTTAACGTAGGAAAAGAAACCTATTATAATCCTGCAGATACAGCAAATGTCCGGGTTTATAAACAATATCCCAAACCTTTTAAAAACAAAAAAGTGAAAATGGGAGCACCTATTGACCTGGTTTATCGCAACAACAGAAAGTTTGATTTTCAGTCTTATATAAATGAATACAAACAGGATAGTTTGAGTAATCGTCCAAAGGACACGACAACAACAGAGAAAATAGAATAAACTATGCAACGCTATATTTTAATCCTTTTCATAACACTTGCGAGTACAATAACAGTCAAAGCTCAGGAAGTACTTACCGGGTTATCAGAAAATGCAGCTGTTAAAAAGGAGACCCCAAAGAAGACTTTTTATAAAGGTCAACATCAGTTAGAGCTGCCTTTTCTGGATGATTTTTCCAATAAGGGAGTTTTCCCCAATGACAGTCTTTGGCAGGATCATTATGTGTTTATCAACAATTCATATGTTTACAAACCTTTTAATATTGGTGTGGCTACTTTTGATGCGCTTAACGATACAGGAGCCATACATCAGGCTGCAGCCTCCAGTATGTTTCCGGCCGACACGCTTACTTCGCATAAAATAAGACTTGACTCCATTACCAGCCAGAATAAAGAATTGACCCCTGCTGATTCCCTTTACCTTAGCTTTTACATTCAACCGCAAGGCATTGGAAACAGTCCTGAGCCGGAAGACTCTTTAACATTAAAGTTTTATGCCCCGCAGCAACAAAGCTGGATACACGCCTGGAGTATGGCTGGAACCGATCTGCAGACCTTTTATGATTCCAATCAGGTTTATAATAAACGAATAATGATACCAATTACGGATAGTATCTTTTTTCATGAAGGATTTCAAATGCAATTCGTGAACTATGTAAGTCTGTCAAATAACAACATCCCCAGTTGGGTCGGAAATGTAGACATCTGGAACCTGGATTATGTACACCTCGACATGCAGCGCACATACAACGATACATCACTGATCGACTGGACCCTGACAAGCCATGCGCATAGTTTACTTGAGCATTTTGAACAAATGCCCTGGGAACAATACAAGGTTAATCCGGCCAAAGAAATGAAAGATACCTTTCGTATTAACTACAGAAGCAATCGAGGGCATCGCAAAGATGTGGACATGACCTTTAAAATTGAAGACTTATCAGGACAATCGTCTACTTACAATACTTTCCCCTCTCCAATTACAAATCAAAAAATGCCTTCCTTCAGTACATTTGAATTCACTCATTTTCTGGACTACAATTATCCGCCTAATAACCAAACATACAATGATTTTGAACTTTTGTTTCACATCCACGTTCCCGATGATCCATACAATTTCAATGACACTTCCCGGTTTTATCAACGATTTTACAATTATTACGCATACGATGACGGAACCGCAGAAGCAGGTTATGGTTTGTCGAGCAGTAGTGCTCAGTTAGCCTATCAGTTCCCTCTTAATAAACCGGATTCCTTACAGTCCATCCAAATGCATTTTAATCGTGTAAAAAACAATGCCAACGTAAAGGCGTTTACCCTCACTGTTTGGGAGCATAACAATGGCGAACCGGGAAATATCATTTATGAAGAAACCGGGAAATTTCCGCAGTTTCCTGGCGGAAAGAACCGCTATCACACGTATGTACTTGAAGAAGCTCAATTCGTCAGTGATACATTTTATATGGGCTGGCAACAAACAACAGCTGATAACCTGAATGTAGGTTTTGACAAAAACCGAAATGCGCGCCCACACATTTTTTATAATACTCTAGGAAGCTGGAATAATACGATTTATGAGGGTGCACTGATGATTAGACCGGTACTTGGGAATAGCGATTATGCACATGTAGACGTTCCGGAACACAAACAGAAACGCAAAGAAATAACTGTTTATCCCAATCCGGCAAATTCACAGGAATCGATTCGTCTGAATACGGATATCCCCGGCCATCAACTTATATGTAAGCTGTACAGCATTGAGGGACGTCTGATCAAACAATACAACAACAGCAAAAGCCTGAACTTACCCCGACTGCAGCAAGGCATATATATTCTGGACATCCGAAACAAAACAACCGGCCAACAGATGGTGAAAAAAATTATGATCAACCCGTAATAATGACAGAACAACAAAACGAAAATATTGACAACGACCAGGAGTTATTTGAACACTACGAAATAACCGTTGATAAAGGGCAAAGCCTTATCCGTATTGACAAATTCTTAATGGATCGTATTGAGAATTCCTCCCGCTCAAAAATACAGGACGCTGCAAAAGATGGAAACATCTGGGTTAATAATAAACCGGTAAAGGCTAATTATAAAATTAAGCCGGATGACCATATCCGCATTATGATGCCCTATCCTCAGCGGGAAATTGAAGTTATTGCTGAAGACATTCAATTGGATATTGTCTACGAAGATAAAGATGTCATTATAATAAACAAACCGGCGAACATGGTAGTTCACCCGGCTTATGGAAATTACAAAGGCACATTGCTCAATGCCATGAAGTATCATCTGGAACAAAATGATCCCGGAAGTGCCCCTCTTATGGTTCATCGTATTGATAAAAATACATCGGGATTATTATTAATGGCAAAACATGAACAAGCTCAAACCCATTTATCAAGACAGTTTTACAATCACACCATCAATCGCCGCTATTTGGGTTTGGTTTGGGGAGATTTAGATAATAATGAAGGCACGATAGAAGGCAACTTAGGACGTAGTCCGGCGAACCGAAAAGTAATGACAGTATTCCCAAAAGGCAATACTGGTAAACACGCAGTTACACATTATAAAGTATTGGAACGCTTCGGTTATGTCACAGCAGTGGAATGTCAACTTGAAACAGGTCGTACGCATCAAATCAGGGCCCACATGAAATATTTGGGGCATCCGTTATTTAATGACGAGACCTATGGAGGTAATCGTATCCGCAAGGGAACGACTTTTTCAAAATACAAACAATTTATTGAAAACGCATTTAAGCTTTGTCCACGGCAAGCATTACATGCCAAAACGCTGGGATTTGAGCATCCGGTTAGCGGAAAATGGATGGAGTTTACTTCTGATCTGCCGGAAGACATTAACAAGGTAATGGAGAAATGGAGAAGTTATGCTCATGCCAGTATTCAAAGCAAGCAAAACCCACAAAATTTTTAGTCATGAAGTTTGATTTTAATAAAGTAGCTCAAAATTATGATGACTATTATCATAGTGAATTTGGTAAAAAGATTGATGATGTTGAAAAAAGATTGGTAAAAAAGTATCTAAATAAAATCCCGGATAAAGAAGCTTTGGAAATAGGTTGCGGAACAGGACACTGGTCTATGTTCTTTAGCGACAACGGTTTTCAGATAACAGGGATTGACCTGGCTTTGGATATGCTTGCAAAGGCAATTGACAAAGACATTCCCGGAGCCGTTTTTATGGAAATGGACGCCGAAAACTTAATGTTCCCCAGTGAATCCATAAAAAATATTTTTTCAATTGCTACTGCAGAGTTTACAAATGATCAGCAGCAATTTTTTGATGAAGCATTTCGCGTTCTCAAACGAGGCGGTTATCTTCTTGTTGGTGGATTAAATGCTAATTCCACGCTGGGAAAAACCAAAGAGCAAGATGAGGTTTTTAAAGATGCAACTTTCTTTACTCCGGAATCGCTTTATCGTTTTCTCACCCGCTTTGGCCATGCTGAAATCGAGGGCTGCGCATTAATTGACCAAACCGGGACTATCCTTGATCATCCGGATAATCATAACATTCCACAACAAAAATTAAACAAAGAAGGTGCCTTTTTGGTTGGTTTTGTAAAGAAATTATAATTCGCAGACAGCATATTATTTTACGGAAGTGGGATAAGCTGCCCTGAACCAGAACAGGCCAGAAGCAGTTTAAAACATTATTTGCCATACTTCTTATTTTATAAAAGTAAGGCTTCATCTGTATTCCTTTTAAGTCTCTTAAGGCATACGAAGCAAAAAAACAAAAAAGTGGAATGAGCGTTATGGCAAATTGTAAGTCAATATGTCTTCTGACGAGCGTCAGAAAGTAAATGGAATAAAAATTTGCTAATCTCAAAATCGCATTGAAAATGACACAAATCACCGCAGACATTAGCTTTTATCCTCTTGAAGACAGCTATCTGGATACCATCAATCAGTTTCTGGAATCTTTACACAAAAATGAAGATTTTAAGATTGAAACATCAGATGTTAATACGATCATCACGGGCGAGTATTCTGCTGTTATGACTCTTATTGAAAAAGAATTAAAACCTTTTTTAGAAAGCGGTGACGCCGTATTTGTCGTAAAGTATTCTAATGCCTGCGGAAAAACGAAGTCTCTATAGAAAATTACACCATTTCCAATATGCAATCTCAACTTTAGCGAATATCATGATGTGTACGAAACCCTTTTATACATTCTCCGTTCAAAAACATAAAAACCTAATAACATGAACGCTAAAACCATTCTCATTACGGGCTCCACTGATGGCATTGGCCTGGAAACAGCAAAAAATTTGACAGCAAAGGGCCATAAGGTCATTTTGCACGGCAGAAAAGAAAAGCGACTTAACGAAGCTAAATCTTATATTTACAAAAACACAAAGCTTGATGTTATTGATACGGTTCAGGCTGATTTTGCTAAGATTGATGAAGTTAAGCAAATGGCCTCGTATATGAACAACACATATTCCTCATTAGATTTACTTATTAACAATGCCGGAGTATTCAGGAAATTCATAGAATATACAGATGATGGATTAGAAAAAACATTTGGCATTAACCATATTGCTCATTTTTTGTTAACCCAAGAACTCTTACCTCTATTAATACAATCGGAGCAGGGACGAATTGTTGTTGTCAGTTCCATGATCCATGCAAATGATATTGATTTTTCTAATCTTCAGGGAGAGAAATTTTATGACGGAAATGAAGCCTATTCCCGCTCTAAGCTTGCTAACCTGCTGTTTTGCAAAGCCCTTTCGCGCAGATTAGAAGAAACCAAAGTAACAGTAAATGCATTGCATCCGGGCGTTATCAATACGAAGCTGTTAAAAGCAAGCTTTGGTCCCTTCGGGAATGCTTTATCGGAAGGAGCAGAAAATTTGATTTTTGCCGCCCTTGATCCTTCTCTTTCTGGTGTCTCCGGCAAATACCTAAAAGACTCCCGCATCACAGAACCGGCAAAAATAGCTACAGATCAGGATATCCAGGAAAAACTTTGGGACATCTCCGAAAAGATACTGGAAAAACATTCGAAGTAATTAAATTTTATTCCGAAACTCTCACTAAGAGCCAGTAAAAATCTACTTATTGCTATCAGAAAAAGGTCCCGTATTGAGGCAGGTATTTTGTACTGCCGGGGTGTGTCACGGTTACACGATTGGCGCCAAAACGCAGAACTTCCTGCCATCCCTCATCTCCTATAATCGTTAAAGCATCCAGGTCCTGGAAATTATCCAAAAAGATCCGCGATACAGCAAACACGCGCATATCCTCAAGTCCTGAGGTAGAAGGAATAAATTTTGATATTCCACTATCAGCGCGGAATTTTAACGGTATAAACCCGTCAAAACGATTAGTTTTATCCTGTAAATCACGAATGCTTTCCAAATGTCGCAAACGATCCTCCACACTTTCAAAATGACCATAAGTCATCGTAGCTTCAGAAGAATATCCCATTTCATGGGCTTGTTGATGTAAATCCAACCATTGCTGTTTACTTAACTCATAATCCTGCATTTTGTTCCGCATTTCCTCTCTGAATATCAACGCATCTCCACCTAATAAGCCATCCAGACCTGCCTCTTTAAATTTTTTCAATACCTCTGCGGGTTCTTTTGCTTCTTTACGAGCCAACTCGAATATATGTATGGCCTGAAATCCCTTAACTTTTTGATTGGGATGCTGTGTTTTTATGGCAGAAATTAAATCTACAAGAAAGGAAATAGTAATTTGATCAGAAATTCCACAAGACAAAACAATTTCATCCACTTCTGCTGCTTCTTTTAGCTCATTTAAAAGATTATCCTTATCAGCCAATGTATCCTTTTGTTTAAAATATTGACAAGCCGGACATTCATATTTGCAGTCTTTAGTTATTATAACAGGAAACACTTGTTTTTTCTTACGCTCAATTTCACGAGCCTCAGCAATATGACCGGCTAGCATGCCCAGCAGTCCGGTTTCTATTTTTTTCATCAATAAAATTCCTTCATCCACTGTAAGACGGTTACCATCCAAAACTTTGGAAATGATAACGCGTAACGAAGGATTCTTAACAAGTCTTTTTATATAATCGGGGTGCATAAGCTTAGTTTTTTAAATATTGGTAATGTGATTGTTCTGTTTTTATTGTTTATTGTTTCTCTCATTTTGCTTTGCGTCATTTATCCGTCTTCGACGGATGTCATTTGTCGTTTATCTCCTGAAACCTTTTTTTGTTTCACCGGGGTTATTTACCCTTCACGCGTCAGATTGATTTATTGTATACAAAGCCATTCACGTTAAGGCTTTTTGAGACGTTTACATTGACAGCAACCGCAGTCAGAAGTATATAAAATGGCCATTAATGACAATCCATAACTTTACTTTCCCTGCTCCTGACAGCAACCAGGACCATACGATCAATCTCCTGTGCGTCTATATTTTTTCGCCATATTCGTTCTATATTTAATTGTCAAAGATAACAATTGTCAATCTTACACTCATTAGTGTCTGACTATAATGTCCGATTTCTGCGTTATGCTCGTATTTAAAACAGTCATCCCGATGTTCCAATCGGGACTCCTTGGTTTTAAATACTTCACAAGCCCCCGATGAATGCGGGGTAAACTTTGAACTCGAACATTATAAACTAACCACTTACTTTATAGACAGACATTCATTATAATTATATTTATCTTTGTAATATGCGAAATCGATTTTTAGCATTTATAGAGCAGGAAAAACTCATTCGCCCGGGCCAGCACGTCTTGTTAGGGTTAAGCGGAGGTATAGATTCGATGGTTTTGTTGGAGTTATTTGCCGAAAGTGGCATTCGCTTTAGTTGCGCTCATTGCAATTTTCAACTTAGGGGTAGCGAAGCGGACAAAGATGAAGCCTTTGTAAGGGAATATACAAATCAAAAGTCAATCCCTTTATTTGTCAATCATTTTAATACTGAGGATTACGCCAATGAACGGAATATCTCCATTCAAATGGCTGCACGTCAACTACGTTTTGAGTGGTTTGAGAAACTCCAGAACGAAAACGGACTTGATTTAATCGCTACTGCCCATCATCGGGATGACCAGGTAGAGACTTTTTTCCTTAATCTGATGCGTGCAACCGGAATTGCCGGTTTGCACGGAATACTTCCAAAACAGGGAACTTTAATTCATCCTCTGCTTTTTGCTGATAAGTCTGATATTATCAGTTATGCCCGGAAATATAAGGTGTCTTATCGCGAGGACAGTTCGAACAAAGGATTAAAATATGCACGGAATAAAATACGCCATCAGGTAATTCCTATGCTTCAGGATATTCATCCCGGTTTTAAAGATATTTTAAATGACAATATTAAGCGCATTCGCGAAACAGAGATTATTTACCGAAAGGCTGTAGAGCGGGTAATCTCCGATATAAAAACGACCAAAGACAATTATTCGGCAATATCCATTGCCAAACTGATGCAAACAGATGCCCCTGCAACATATCTTTATGAATACCTGGCTTCTTTCCAGTTTAAGTATGCAACTGTTTCCGACATCATTCGATCGATAGGAGGCATTCCGGGAAAAGTTTTTCATTCACCCTCTCATGAAGCATACATCGACCGGGATTATATTGTAATCAAGGAAAGGACACAACAGGATAACACCTCTCCATTTATTATTCATAAAATTGAAGTGCCAAGTACAATAACCGAGCCTTTGGGCCTGTCGTTTGCATGGAATTCACAAGTTACGGTAAACAACATCAGCAAAAAGCCTGAGATTGCATATATTGATGCTTCAAAACTGAAATGGCCTCTGACTATAGAAAAATGGCAGAAAGGAGATCATTTTTTTCCTTTAGGAATGCAACAAAAGAAAAAGATCAGCGATTTTCTCATTGATGAAAAAGTTCCCTTATATCACAAACAAAATATATGGGTTTTGCGTTCAGGAAAAAAGATTGTCTGGATTATTGGAATGCGAATCGATAATCGTTTTAAAATCACAAATCAGACAACAGAAATTTTGGAAATAAAACTCTTGGAGGAATAAATATGGCTTTAATAAAAGAGGTTAACCAACAGCAACCCAAATTTGGCAAAGATTGCTTTTTAGCAGATAATGCCACTATTATCGGAGATGTGGAAATGGGCGATTTATGCAGTGTTTGGTTTAACGCAGTGGTTCGCGGAGATGTCCATTACATTAAGATCGGTAATAAAGTAAATATCCAGGATGGAGCAATTATCCACGGGACATACAAGAAGTCTCCTACAAATATCGGGGACAAAGTATCTATAGCGCATAATGCCATTGTTCATGGTTGTACGATACATGAAAACGTCCTTATTGGAATGGGTGCTATCGTGATGGACGATGCTGTTATCGAAAGCAATTCAGTAATTGCCGCAGGAGCTGTGGTAAAAAAAGGAACCCATGTAGAGGCCGGAAGTGTATATGCGGGGATCCCGGCAAAAAAAGTAAAATCTATTGACAAGGAACTTTTAGAAGGAGAAGTGGAACGTATTGCAGATGCATATAATTTATACGCAAGCTGGTATGAGAAATAAAAAAACCGGCTTTTAGGTAAAGCCGGCTCTTTTTTATATCCTCTGAAGTTTATTTTTCCTGATCAGGCATCTCGATATTATTGTTAATATTTTGTGAGGGTTGCTGAACGGGTTGCAATTGATTACTTTCGCCCTCTTCAGGCAATGGAACATCTTCAATACCAAGTTCTTTTCTAACCAATGGCATAATGTCTTTCCCTTTTTCGCCTACAAAAACCACACTGCCCTGGGAAGTATCTAAAATGTAGGTAAACCCATTTTCTTTTGCTACTTTATCAATCGCATCTTGAGCTTTTTTCAGGATTGGTTGCAACAATTCCTGTTCTTTTTCTTTAAGATCCTGCTGTGCATTTTCCTGATATTTACGTATCCGCTCTTCCATTTGCATGAGCTCTTCTTGCCTTGTTTCTTTCATCAGTTTAGGCATATTGGCCTCTTCTTGCATATACTTTTGATATTTTTTCTCAAATTCCTGCTGATATGTTTTCAGATCGTTTTGCAAGGATCTGGCATAATTTTCAAGAGCAGTTTGAGCAGTATCGCGGCCAGGCATTATTTGCAATAATTTAGACGTATTTATATGCCCTATCTTTGATGATTGAGCAGAGGTCATTGCAGACGCTGATGCCATCATTACTACGATTAGTAGTATTCTTGGAAATAATTTCATTGGATTACTTTTTGTATTTATAATTTTATTTTATCCTATCTATCACTCAGTTTCAAACCACAGGCAAAATTACAAATATAAATTGCATGTGTCAAAAAGTAGATATTAAAATTTGTTAATCACTCTTCTTTCTGCCACCAGGACTATATCCCATTTGGCGTAGCACCTCGTCACTGATATCATATCTTTCTTCTGTATAAAGCATCGTCAGCGAGCCGGCTTTATCAAAGACGATTGCATAATTTTCGCTTTCAGCAACATCTTTCACCCCGTCATAAACTCTATCCTGGATAGGTTCAATTAATTCTTTCCGCTTTTTGTATAAGTCTCCGTTCTGGCCAAAGCGTTTTTTTTGCAATTCTTTGGCTTCTTTTTCCATTTGAATAATTTCCTGCTCTCTTTTTTTCTTCATATCTTCCGGAAGCAACACAGCCTCACTTTGATATTCCTTATACATTTGATCGATTTTCTCAAATTTTTTCTCGATTTCTTCTTGCCATTTCACGGAAAGTTCATCGAGTTTGTCCTGAGCAACCTGATATTCCGGAATGTTTTCCAAAATATAATCAGTATCCACGTAGGCAAATTTCTGAGCAAAACTCATCGTAGTAAATACGAGTAAAATGGCGGTAATAGCTAATTTTTTCATGATAATCATCCTCCTGTTTAATAATTATTCTATTGAATTATTGATAGAGAAATGGAATTGAGCTCCGTTAGCACCCGGATTTCCCGGAATATTATCAAATCCATAGCCCCAGTCTAAACCAAGCAAGCCAAACATGGGCAAACGGATACGGAGGCCAAGACCAGCCGAACGTTTCACATTAAAGGGTTGAAATTCCTTAAATTTCATCCAGGTATCTCCGGCTTCCACAAAACCTAACACATAAATTGTGGCTTGTGGGTTTAAGGAGACGGGATAACGTAACTCAAAAGTGTATTTATTAAATATTGTTCCGCCAATATAATTCCCTTTATCTCCTTTTGGTGTGAGCGTTTGATTGGCATATCCACGCATTCCGATAAGCTCTCGACCGTCCAGGGCATAACCGGATAATCCGTCGCCTCCAAGATAAAACCGTTCAAAAGGTGCTATTCCCATATCTCTGTTATAAAGACCTAAAAATCCAAACTTGGTTCTCATACTTGCAACCAAATCTCCTGCCAAACTAGTATACCACGATGACTTAAATTTCCATTTGTGATATTCTACCCATTTAAACTTCTCTGCAGGAGGCGCATCCTTATAATCTTTTCCTTCGATAAGGGAATATGGTGGTGTCATTTGCACTGATAAAGATAGTTCAGAGCCTTTTCGCGGGAATATCGGTTGGTCTACTGAGTTCCTCGCTAACTCCAGCGTATAACTTAAGTTATTCGAATTACCGGAGCTAAATGAAAATGTTGAATAATAATTATTGAGCTTATAATTCTGATAAGTCAAACTTTGATATAATGAAAAATAGTCATCAGGAAATTTCAGTCGTTTTCCTAAAGAAACAGAAGCACCATTGATTCGTATGGACTGCCGTCCTTCATCCCCTTTCGGTACGCCATTTGATTGTACCGAATGATAGACGGAAACACTAAAGGCATTGGGTTTTTTTCCTCCCAGCCAGGGCTCGGTAAATGACATATTATAGGACTGATAATAAACTCCATTACTTTGTCCCCGAATGCTGAGTCGCTGGCCATCACCGTGTGGAATCGGATTCCAGGCTTCTTTATCAAAAATATTGCTTAAAGAGAAGTTATTAAAGCTGACTCCTATTGTTCCAACAATACGTCCCAAGCCCCATCCGCCTGAAAGTTCAAACTTATCAGTGGAAGTTTCTTCAACAATATATTCAATATCCACGGTACCGTCTTCCGGATTAGGTTTCGGTTTAACATCCAATTTTTCAGGGTCAAAATATTCAAGCTGTGCCAGTTCCCTTTGTGTTCGGATAATGTCGGAACGGTTGAACAACTCCCCGGGCTTGGAACGAACTTCGCGAAGGATAACATAATCTTTCGTTCGTGTATTTCCACTAACGGAAATACTTCTGACTACAGCCTGTTGGCCTTCGTAAATTCTAATTTCAAGATCTATAGAATCATTCTCCACATTGACTTCAACAGGATCTACGTTAAAAAACAAATATCCGTCATCCAGATATAATGAACTAACATCCGGACCTTCCATATTCATATATAAATTCGCATCCAGCCGGGACTGATTATAGATATCTCCTTTTTGAATTGCCAAAACGCGACTTAGCTCCTCATCTGTATACACAGTATTTCCTTCCCAGGAGATGTTGCGAAAATAATACCGGTCACCTTCTTTGATTTTAAGGTCAATATTTATTGTATTCTCGTCGTAATTATAAACTGTATCTTCAATAATCTGAGCATCACGAAATCCAAGATTGTTATATTTTGTCAGGATCTTCTTTTTATCCTCTTCGAAATCTTCACGAATAAATTTAGAGGCTTTCCAAAAGCGAAAGAAGTTCTTCTCTTTGGTTTCTTTAAATGTCCTTTTTAATTCGTTATCTGACAAATGGTGATTACCAATAAAGTTAATTTCATTAATTTTCACTTTATCGTTTTTATCAATTTCAATATCCAGAATAATGCTATTGCTACTGGCCGAATCCGTCTTTTGTTTAAAGTTCACTTCGGCTTTTAAAAAGCCTTTGTCAATAAAATAATCTTTAATAATTGTTCTGCTGCGGTTTAGCGTGTGATCAGTGAGAACATCCCCGCGGACCAGTTTAAGTTTTTCCCTTAAATCTGTTGCTTCGGATTTCCGGACTCCCTTAATAGCAAATTTGGATAACCTGGGGCGTTCCTTAAATTTGTACTCAAGAAAGATTTTAGATCCCTGAATTTTGGTGGCATTGATTTCAATATCTTCAAACAATCCCTGATCCCACAAATTTTCAAGAGCCTTGGTGATTTTTTCCCCCGGCACTTCAATTTTATCTCCTACAGAAATACCGCTAAGCATAATCAGAACACTATGGTCGAGGTTTTTCGTGCCTTCCACTGTTATTCCGCCCACGGTGTAGGTTCTGGGGTTTGAGTAATCGATTTTCGCTAAGTTATCACCTATAGACACCTGGCTTACAGATAAAAAAGGGATAATCAATAAAACTGTTATAAGTGAAATTCCTTTTGCTATTCGCATTTCCTGCTTTCTGTTAATTGTTCGCTAGTCTTTCCAAATCTTCTTTCTCTGCATTGAAAATTCACAATCGCCTCGTGTAAGTCTTCTTTCGTAAACTCAGGCCAAAGTTTTGGTGTAAAATACAATTCTGCATATGCCACCTGCCAGAGTAAGAAGTTGGAAATTCTTTGTTCTCCACTTGTTCTTATTAAAAGTTCAACATCAGGCATCCCTGTAGTATCAAGGTAATCATTGAACTTTTCATCGGTTATATCCTCGGGGTTCATCACCCCATCTTTAACATCTTGTGCTATTCTCCTGCCCGCTTGTGTAATATCCCATCTACCACTGTAATTCAAGGCCAGGTTAAGTGTCATGCGGTCATTATCGGCTGTCCGATCAATAGCTATTTTCAATTCATCATAGCAATCTTGCGGCATTTCGCTTATATCGCCAATGGAATTCAATTTTATTTTGTTTTTCAACAATGTGTCCGTTTCGGAATTTATGGTTTTCACTAAAAGCTCCATTAAGGCATTCACCTCTTTTTTGGGGCGATTCCAGTTTTCAGTAGAAAAGGCATATAGCGTTAAATAATCCACACCCAACTCAGCAGCAGCTTCAGCTGCATTTCTTACCGCAGTTACTCCGTTTTGATGACCAAACACACGTGGCTTATCATGTTTACGAGCCCAACGTCCATTACCATCCATAATGATAGCTATGTGTTTTGGTAAGCGCTCTTTATCTATTTTTTCTTTCCAGTTTGGCATTTTATGAGATTGCAAACGATAGGATCTCTATCGTATTATTTTTAAAACAAGTAGTATTCTTTATGTCGATTATAATCGCGATAAGCAGGACACGGTTCTTTTCTTCCTCCTGCAATATTGAATGATAAAGTAATACCCATAAAAGAGTACCAATCATCACTTTCTGAGTTTCCTCTTTGCTCCCCGGCCATAGCTTTAGCAGCCGTCACTGGATACTGATTACCATATTCATCAGTACCTTCCAGTTCAAATGACCGGTTAGCCAATATCATAGCAATCTCTGTGTTTTCTGAGGAAAGCAACGTCGGATCCACATACGTAGTGCTGACGTCATCAATATAATCGGTAAAGGTTTTTCGCATTCCCCATTCCACTCCGAGGCTAAAAGAACTTGTTACATTCCATTTTAAGCCTAAGCCAAACGGAATACTCACCTGAGTTAATGCATAAGGTTTGCGATCATTATACTCGGTGGTTCCCTGTCCTTCTGTCCCCAAAGGTTGCAGTTCATACCAACCCCCGTAAGGCTCTCCGGGAGTTGTCCTTTCCCATGGTCCATCATATTTGGCTTGTGGATTAAAGGAAAACACAGATATTCCTCCGAAAAGGAAGGGTGTAAACTTCTTGTCTTTACTCCCGGGTTCATATTCCAGGAAGTTAAGCTCAAGCATAGCACCAAACTCCGTCACCGGGGATTTGAACATTAAATTCCGGCTTTGCATTTCTTCTTTATTATTGGCATCGTCACCGCGTAAGGTTCCATATTTCCCATGGATACGAAATGCCCATCGCTCATTTATCAGGTAGCGATAAACAATACCAAAACCCGGACTTACTTCTCCTAATACAGAATTTTCATTGAGGTCTCCCAAATAATAAGAGCCTCCTCCAAATACGCCGATCTCATGGCGCTTTGAAACACCCTGGGAAAACAAACTTGTTGTCACCAGGATCATTGCGAAGAGTGTAATTAGTTTTTTCATCCTTATTTTTCTTTAGCTGGCAAATATATTCAAAAAAACCGATTTAACCATCTTTTAAACTATCTAATTTCGATTATCTAAACCCCAGTTAAGCTTATCCCTTATTGTATTAAAGAAATTTTCTTCCGGCATTTTCACCAACTTCATTTTAAATGATTCTTTTTTTATTGTAAACACATCCGAAACGGCTACTTGATGAACTCTTGAATCCAGTGCCGCCGTATAGGCTTTGCCCCGTCCGTTGAGTTTCACCGTAATTGTGCTGCTGTCAGGTAGAACGATCGGACGTACTGTCAAATTGTGTGTTGCAATAGGTGTAATGATAAAATTCGATGACTCGGGTGTTAAAATAGGGCCTCCACAACTTAATGAATATCCCGTTGAACCTGTTGGCGTAGAAATAATCAAACCATCGGCCCAATAGGAATTTAAAAACTGGTCATTGACATAAACATCCAACACAATTAGGGCATGCGAATTATGACGATGAATTGTTAAATCATTCAAGCCAAAGTTCAAATCACCGAAAATATTATTGCTACACTGGACATTTAAAAGTGCGCGTTCCTCAATTTCAAAATTATTATTCAACAGATGATTGATCGCAGGAATGACATTTTCTTTTGAAATTGACGAAAGAAATCCAAGCCTGCCAAAGTTTAATCCAAGTATTGGTATTCCGGAATCGCGAACAAGGGTAATTGCATTTAATAATGTCCCATCCCCACCGGCAGATATTAAAATATCAGCATGATCATACACCTCCTCATAATTCATAAATTGGTATACCGGCTCACCCGAAAAAAAACCATACGGTTTTATTTGATCATAAAATTTCTGATAAACATATATCCGGATATTATTAGCCTCCAATTTTTCAATAAATTGCCGGAAAATATCCTTATGTTCTGTATCAAATTGCTCTCCGTATATAGCTATATTCATCAGAGGTTTGGTTCGTTTATCGTTAATACGGTAATCCTTTTTTTTAAAAAAATATCTCCGCCAATAATAGATTTGGTTTTATAATTTATATGCAATTAACGCAAAAATGTTTCAGAAAACAAAAATTAAAAGATTAAAGTTTGTTAACAAGAAAAAAGTGCGGAAAGAACATTCTTATATTGGAGCTATCATGTGAAAAAACAAACTGTATTCCCCTTTATGATTCCATGACAATTCAGTACGCAAAACCTTATCGTAATAAGTAACGAAGTCAAGTCCTAAGCCAAACCCGTGTTGCCATGTGTTGGTAAGAGCATTTGCCCTTTCGTCTTGCACGCTGCCTGCCACATAACCGGCATCATAAAAAACATTGGCAAATATTTCAAGCGGAACTTTGCTGAATTTTTGCCCAAAATATTTATTCTCCAGAAAATCAAATTGAAATACATGTTGAGGTAAAACGGTCCTTTTCAAATTTGACTTTGCATATATCCAGTCTGTCTGGTTAAACACATAGTATTCCATCCCTCTGACAAAATCGCGGCCATAGCCCATTCCCCTTTCTTCAGCAAGAAAATACGGTAATTTTGCACCTAATCTGTTTTGGGCAACTAACCCCGTAGCAAAATACCAGTTATTCGTTAGTGAGAAATATTTTCGAAATGTCCCTTTAATCAATGTGTGGTCCACGTCATTATTAGGCAAACCAAACTTACGAATAGCAAAGTCGCCATAAAAACCTTTTAACGGATAAGCTTTATAATCCCGATAATCGGCCTTAAAGATGTACGAAAAATAAGGATAAGACACATTTTTTTCCGGAGCATAACGCTCATTCAGGTCAAGCAAAGTATCATGCATATTGTACTGATAGTACCCAGCCGTAACCTGATGCGAGACATGGATCGCCGGCCTGTAGGTTAAGCTTAAATTGATTTCCAGGTTATTCCGTATATTTTCATCCGGTAGCGTTGAATACAATAATTGATTGTCCAGGCTTTTGTAATCCAGCGTATGGTATGCTTTATAATTAGCGCTTAAGCGCAAGCCTAAAGTTTTATCATTATTTAGATAGGGATTATTATAAATAAGAACATACTCCTCTTCATATCCTGTTTGGGCTTGTATATCAATCTCTTCCCGCCGCCCTCTAAAATTAACATGTGATACTCCGATTTTATAATTTACGCGGCTCCATTCTCGTTTTTTCCACCAACTGTTAAAATTCCGGTCAGCAATTTCCACATATAATTCAGGCCATATATACCACCTTTCATCCACTTTGATATAGATATGAATTAGCTTTCCTTTAATGTCCAGGGTAACCTCAACAAAATTAAAGAGTTCCGAGTTCATCAAATTATTGTTAATTTGCTGCTTAAGAGCCTCATAGTGACCCGAATAAATCGTATCACCTATTTTTACAGGCAGTTCCCTTTTAATAATATTTCTTTTGGTTTTTTCATTTCCGTCAATATGAATCGATTTCACGATAAGCTTATCGTCCTTCTCGCCAGCATTTAAGGGAAAAAACGCATAAGTGAAACTTATCAACAAAAATAAAACGACCCGGTACATGTGATTAACTTTTTCTTTGCATAAAATTGGTTTTCATCAGGATTTTTTAGCTCTGGTGCGGGATAGAAAATGAAAGCAACAGCTATAACTAAAAATTTATTTTTGATGTTGCCGGCAAACATGACCCCGATTCGGTGGCTAATTTAAATATTCAGATAATTCATTAACGAATTGTAATGATCCATCAAATTATCCCAATACTCATCCTCTGAGAATGATGCTTTTATGGTATAGTCATAGCGATCAAATGTTGACATCACTGCGGAAACATCCATTTTATTAAGCTTAAGTGTAATGTCAAGTTCTGTGGAGTCGACGGGCGAAGAAGTATAAAGACTCAATATTTGGGCATCGTTTGATTCGACAATTTGAACTATTTCAGACAACAGATAATCTCTTTCATTGACTTCCAAAACAATAATTGCTCCGGGATGCTGTATGGATGCCATTTCGGCAACCCGAACCAATAGCTCAGACAATACAACAGACCCTGTGTAAATTTTATTTTCATTGAGTACGGGCAGTACAGTAAGATTCTGCTGATAAAGTAATTTTATAATCTCGTAAAGATGTTGGTCTTCGGAAACAAATGTTTTATTGAAATAGTGCGAGTCTATTTCCTCCAATGGTTTTTCGGGATTATCAAACTCCAGAACCCCATCTTCCGAGACCAGTCCCCAAAACTCGCTGTCATGGATAATTGGTAAATGCCGGACTTTAAATTCATCCATCATATTCAGGGCACATATTCCCGTATCATTCTTCCGAAGGGGAACAATAGTATCTGATAATAATTGTTTAGCAAGCATAATATCTTTATTTTCTGTAAAAAGGAAACAACCCGTAGCCTTATGTGTTTTACCAATCAAAAAAATAAGATAATAACACTATAAAAGTCTCCAGTTTGTTACTTTTGTAGTTTGAACGATATATAAAAAACGTTATGACAAAATTAAGCGTAAATATAAATAAAATTGCCACTATACGAAATGCCCGTGGCGGAAATACCCCCGACTTGCTAGATGCAGCCCGGTCATGCGAGCGTTACGGAGCTGAAGGAATAACCGTGCACCCCAGACCTGACGAACGCCATATTAAGTATAAAGATGTTTATGACCTTAAGCCTATCCTTACCACAGAATTTAATATTGAGGGATATCCCACACGCAAATTTCTGGATCTTGTAAAGGAAATCGGCCCGGCCCAGGTAACTCTTGTTCCTGATCCTCCGGATGCATTAACCTCGAACTCGGGATGGGACACGATTGCTTATAAATCTTTTTTGCAGGAAGTGATTAGTGAACTTAAAACACAAAATATAAGAACGTCCATTTTCATGGACCCGAATCCGGAGCTTATAGAACATGCAGCAGATACCGGAACCGACCGTATCGAACTTTACACCGAACCCTATGCAAGAATGTATCCTGAAGATAAGGAAAATGCAATTTATGATTTTATTGTAGCAGCTCAAAAAGCGAATGAAGTCGGTTTAGGGTTGAATGCCGGACATGATTTAAATCTGGATAATTTGCGGTATTTTGCTGAAAACATCCCTAATCTGTTGGAAGTATCCATAGGACATGCCTTAATATCGGATTCTCTTTATATGGGTATGGAACAAACGATTCATCTTTACATGAAACAACTTGAAAATACCCGGGAATAGATTTTCTGGTTACTATCATATTTTTATTTATTACAAAAACAACAAATTAATGGAGCTATTTTATCATACTTACGGTGAAGGGCAGCCTTTGATTATATTGCATGGATTGTTTGGTTTATCTGACAACTGGGTTACCATAGCCAAACGAATATCGGCCAATTACAAAGTTTACATTCCTGATCAGCGCAACCATGGACAATCGCCCCATGACAGCACCTTTAATTATTATGCATTAGCAGATGATCTTATGGAATTTATGGAACAGCACGACATTCAAAAACCTGTGCTTATGGGTCATTCTATGGGAGGGAAAGTGGCTATGAATTTTGCTCTGGATTACCCTGAAAATGTAGACAAACTTATTGTTGTCGATATGAGTGTTCGCCAGTATAAAGCCCGGGCGATCCATTATCATCTAATCGAAGCAATGGAGTCCATTGATTTTGATCAGGTACAAAGTCGAAAAGATGTCGAAAGCCAGTTAGCGGAACACATACCTCAAAAACCGCTGCGACTGTTTATCATGAAAAATCTAAAACGCTATTCAGGTAATCGTTTTGGCTGGAAATTAAACCTTCCTGTTTTGAAAGAAAATCTGGATACAATTGTCGAGGGGCTATCTTCAGATCAACAGTTTGACAAGCCTTCCCTGTTTGTCGGAGGTGGAAAATCCGATTATATTGAGGAAGAAGATCACAAATTAATTCCACAAATATTCCCCCAGGCGATTATCAAAACTATCCCTGAAGCAACCCATTGGCTACACGCGGATTCGCCAGAAAAATTTTGCGAAATCGTAAGTGAATTCCTGCAAAACAACTGTAAATCTATGGATGATCTGTTAAACGAAAATTAACAGCTTCTTAAGTGGAGGTACCTGTTTTAATATCGCTTGATTTCAAAGTTGGAAATAGCGGCTTCAACAACGATGTCTATTTTGTTTTTGGCATCTTCATAGCCGGGAGTAAGATAGAGACCGGAAGATTCTTTTTTAAACCCATCCATATTTTTTCCGCTTAAAACACTTTCAAACTGCACGCGGCATCCACTACTTTCTGGCACTAATAAATCAAAATTTGATACACCGGCATCCACGTTAACTTTTGTTTGGGAAACCTTAGAACCCAACTTTAATCGAATATTTGAAGCTCCGCCCTCAACATCAACATAATTCACTTTAAACGGACTCAAATCCATTCGAGCGTCAGCAGCACCAAGATCAAGCTCAATATCCCACACTGGTTTGCTGTTTAATTTGATGGATGCCTTGTTTATACTATTTCGATTATGGTATACTTTACCATCACGCTCAATATTTATAACATAAACCCCGTCTTCGTTTTCGGGTTCAATTTTGTATTTGCCTGTATTTCCCTTTTTGCGAAAATCAAGCAAATAATTTACTGAAGTATCTTTTATATGGAAAGTGCCTGCAGCACCTTCCAGCTCAAGCTTTGCTTTGGCAATCGATGAATCGTATGGAATTCGTTCTTGTTGTAACTCCATATCACTCGATTGCATATCATCCATATCCCGGTTATGATGATGCCATTCTATCCCGTTATCACGATGAAACCACCATCCTCGATTTTCCGGGTTATCCTGAAAAGCATAACCGAGGGCTCCGATTAAAATAATAACTGTAAAAATTGTTTTCCAAACATTTTTCACCGGTAAAATTGAAATCCCCCAAAGAATAAATATTACTGGCCAAAGCGACAGTAAACTGGCCCAATGAAAGTCCAGAATATTCAGATTATCCATGATAAATAATCCACCGATCAGGATTAAAACAATCCCCCATAAAGCTTTTCTAAAATGCATATGTTTAAATTTTTGTTCCGTGTTCCTTGTTCGTTGTTCCGTGTTGTGCTTGCCCCGCTTGTCCCATTGATTTTACTCCAATCAAACGGGATGAAACGCGACGGCTGCAGCTGTTTCACCGGGGTTCGCTTTTCTCTAAGTCTCTTCGTTCGCTCAGCATCAACGCATCATTTCCCTGCGCGCACCCCTGACCCCTGAAGTGGAAGCCCACCGCACAATGACTTAGTCTTCCGACAATTCGCCTCCTCGCCTCCTCGAATTATCGCATCATCGCATCATCTCATCAACGCCTTCTCGCTCTGCGTGTTTAATCATTCTCCAAAATTGTCGCCATGGAGGTTTCATATGCTTAAATTGTTGTTCGTTGTTTGTCCGCTAATTTCTCTAATTACACACCAATTAACGCGGATTTAGTATATTCTTATTCGCAAATGTAATTCATAATTCGTAATTCGTAATTCATAATTCAAGATACCCATCAACGCATCATTTCCCCGCGCATAACCCTGACTCTTAAAGGGGAAGCCCGCCGCACACTGACTTATTCTTCCTGCTTGTGTTTGTCCCTGGATTCCGGATCTTTTTCATCGTAACTTTTTTTATTGCTATTCACCAAAACAGCGACACCGGCAATAATCAAAATAAAAGGCCACAAGTCACTAAAATATACACTTGGAATAAAGTTATCGATCAAGAACATCAATCCTATTGTCAGCAAAATAAGTCCGCCAATTAAATTTCCTCTCTGGCTGTGGCCGGAATGTTTCTTAGGGTTTCCCTGTTCCTTTGGCTCTCCCGACGCATCAGGATTATTATTTACGGAATAGTTTTGCTGACCGAAATCGTCTTTTACATAATAATCGTTCAAAGGCTCTTCAGGAACAACAATCCACAGAATAACATATGCCAAAAAGCCTCCACCACCAATGATCAAGGCCAAAAAGAATAACAACCGGATAATTACAACATCCACATTGAAATATTTGGCCAATCCACTACAAACTCCACCGATATAACGGTTTTCCACGCTTCTGTATAATCGCTTTGTACTTTCCATAAGTTTTTATTTTCTCTGACGATAATAGATCGAATTAGTTACACCCTTTTTGAAAATTTTTTGAAAATTAGTGAATTTTTGATCACGGGTCAAGTGAAAATTTTAAAATATGATAATGGTGGCGCATGAAAACAAAATGAGTTGCTAAATTGAATTTTCTAAATGAAATCAATATGATAAAATTATTATTCAGTGTTCTGTGTTCCCCGTGAAATGCGAGGGTAGAGCATATTTCACCGGGGTTCGATTTTTCTCTCAGTCACTTCGTCTCTTCGTTCGCTTAAGTCGCTTCTTTCGATCAGCATCAATGCATCATTTCCCTGCGCGCACCCCTAAGGGGAAGCCCGCCGCTACTGACTTACCCTTACGGCAGTTCGCCTCCTCGCGTTTAATCATTCTCCTGTGTGCCGATGGCTGGGCCATGCTTGCTTCATTTCTTCTTTGCTGGAAAAAACAAACATGAATCTCCATAACTTAAAAAGCGAAAATCTTTGTCTAAAGCAAATTGATAGGCTTTTTTCCAGTTATCACCGATAAAAGCAGCCACTAATAAGAGTAAAGTACTTTTAGGCTGATGAAAGTTTGTAATCATGCCTCCTATCATCTTGTATTCATATCCTGGTACAATCATGAGGCTTGTTGCTCCCTGCAAATATTCCCGGTCTTCCTTCTTTAACTTATGGATTAGAATTTGCAATGCTTCTTCTCTGGAGAGTATAGCCTTGTCATTATAAGGCTGCCATTGATTGATCACAAATCCGGAATCCGGATCTTGCGCCAATGCATTGGCATACCAGTATAAACTTTCCAGTGTTCTGACGGAAGTAGTTCCTACAGCTATTGTTTTATCTTTACTTGTATTAAGAAGTTTTTGTAATTCATTACGGCTCACCAGTACTTGTTCCTGATGCATTTCATGATGTTCGATTTTCTCCGAGCTCACAGGTTTAAATGTCCCGGCGCCAACATGTAAAGTTAAGGAAATGCGTTGAATATTTTTCGCATCTAAGGCACTGAAAATTTTGTCGGTAAAATGCAGTCCTGCTGTAGGTGCAGCCACAGATCCATCCCTCTCAGCAAAAACGGTTTGATACCGCAACTTATCGTCGGGTTCGTCCTCGCGTTTAATGTAGGGAGGCAAAGGTACCCTTCCTGCCTCTTCTAATATCTCCGCCCAGGAGCACTTTTTATCCCATGAAAACTTCACCCACCAGGCATCTCCGTCCATTTTAATTTTTTCAGCATACAGGATATCCTGTCCCATGTCCAAGCGTAAGATCTGGTCTTTCCATTTTCGGGCGTTTTTCACAAAGCACTTCCAGACTACAGGCGAGGGTTGTTCAAAAGCCTGATCAACGACAGTTACAGGCTCTATCGGTTCCAGACAAAAAATCTCGATTTCTGCTCCTGTTGTTTTATGAAACTTCAGTCGAGCCTGAACTACTTTTGTGTTGTTATAAACAAGCATGCTGTTATCCTCAAGATAACCCGGGAGATTATAAAAACGATCCTCCCTTATAGCTCCCTCCGGAGAGCTAACCAATAGCTTCGACTCGTCTCTGTTTTTTAATGGATAGCGTGCGATACGGTCATGAGGCAAATCATAGCTGTAATCAGCTATACTCAACTTTCCGGGTTTCTGCATTAGGCGATGCTTTAATTTTTCTGATACAGATCACTGATATCAATTTCATTTTTGTAATTCAGGAAAACATCTTCGAAATCCACCACTTCAACATAGTCGATCTTTCCGGCAATCTGTCGATACCAAATCTCTACAAAGAAATTACCGACCGCATATAGTTTTATATTGTAAAACAAATAGATACGGCTCATAACCTCTTCGCCACGCTCCAACATGTACTGGACTTTTTCCAGCGTTTTCATTTCCTGAAATTCTTGCTTTGTCATAATTCGCCTGCAAAAGTATTATTTTACTACTGAACAGAAAGAAAAATAAAATGTTCAAAAGAATATAATTTACTTAAATGTTTTCTACATGATCTTATAAATCTCATTATCAAAACAAAATACTACCCAAATATTTTACTGGCAGATATGTTCTAAATTAATAAGAGGAATTATGGAACTCTCTTCCAAACCTATAAGTATAGTTTTCCATATTAAACTATTTTATAACTCATATTCAAAGATTTGTATTTCTATATTTCAATGTGTGCGTAAACTATTTTTCAGAATGTTTTGCTAAATCAATATTTTGTGAATTGTTGATCGGTTTTAACAAAGGTCTCCTTCGTATTCTTCGTTGCTTCGTTCGCTCGTTTCGCCCATTCTCATTACTGCCAAATCGCCATCCTCTTTAATCCTTCACCGGTTTGCCGGATGGTTCACACATCTTAAGCGCAAACACTTATGCTTCGACCTACCTGCTGTTGTTCACCCCATCAAGGAATTACATCTAAAAAAACATTATAACAGATCATGTCAGGGACAACATTTAAGGCTTGATATTTGTAGTACTGTAGAAACACATGACATGTGGCATTTTGCGCCTGATAATCTAACTTTTAAGTGACATCTTAAAGTGATCAGAATGGCTGATCGGAAAGAAATATTTGTTCAGAACCAAACAAAACCTTTATCTTTATGGCTATAAAAAGAAACATCAGCATTGAGGAACTTACTGACAATTACCCGTTTTCAGTATCTTTTTTACGTGAAAAAGGGATCGTTTGCATTGTTTGTGGCGAACCTGTCTGGGGAACGCTTGAGGAAGTAGCTAAATCAAAAGGCTTCGACGATGCAGGTATTGACAAGTTAGTAAAAGAGCTTAATGAAAAAGCAAACTCAGACGATGAACAAAGTAGCGGAAACGAGCCCCAATCCTTCACCAAAGACATCGGCAACCTGGATAAAAGCAATTCCTAACGCATTAACGCTGTTAAACCTTTTATCGGGCGTTACAGCTATTTTATTAACATTGCGCGGACAGATTGAACTATCGGGATTGTTTTTTATAGCCTGTCTGCTTTTGGATTTCGCTGACGGCCTTACAGCTAAACTACTCCACGCTACCAGTGAAACCGGAAAACAACTGGACTCTTTAGCAGATTTGGTGTCCTTTGGCGTTTATCCCGGGATGGCAATGTTTGTCACATTAGAAGCCACAGTTGGCTCGAATACCCTTTGGCCATTTCTCGCTTTTCTGATCCCTGCCGCAGGAGCGTTAAGACTAGCCATATTTAATACAGAGGAACAAACTTCCGATTATTTCAAGGGGCTACCGATTCCGGCTGCTGCCATAGGATTTATATCTATAGCAATATTAGCAGATAGAGCTTTAACCGGCACAAATTTTTATGAAATTTTGACATCTCCCTCATTAAGCATTATTGCAATCGCACTCTTTAGCTTCTTAATGGTCAGCAAATTACCCATGCTGTCATTCAAGTTAAATAACCTAAAATGGGAAGAAAATAAATTCAGGATTATCTTTTTCCTTCTCGTAATAATAGCATTTATAGGGGGGAAATTGGTGGTCTTACCCTTTCTGATTCCTTTTTATATCGTATACTCCCTGTTATTTGTACGCACAAAACGTTAACTTTTTTTGCGCCTCAATTCAAAATTCTGTCCCAGGTATACTTTACGTACTTCTTCATCTTGCACTAATTCTTCTGAAGTTCCGGATTTGAGGATATCCCCCTGATTTAATAAATAGGCTCTGTCGGTAATCGATAAGGTTTCATGTACATTGTGGTCAGTAATCAAAATGCCAATATCTTTTTTTGCTAAGCGGGAGACGATTGTTTGAATATCTTCAACAGCAATAGGGTCAACACCTGCAAAAGGTTCATCCAGTAGGATAAACTTAGGATCAACAGCTAAACAACGGGCGATTTCAGTTCGGCGCCGTTCCCCTCCGGATAAATTAGATCCTTTGCTTTTTCTGACGTGTTCCAGACCAAACTCTTCAATCAACTGCTCTTGTCTCCCCCTTTGATCTGCTTTGGAAAGCTTCGTAAACTCTAACACCGCCATAATATTATCCTCTACAGACATACTACGAAACACGGAAGCCTCCTGAGCCAAATAACCGATGCCCAGCTGAGCCCGTCGATACATCGGAAGGCTGGTTATATCCGTTTCTTCCAGTAAGACCTGACCCTGATTGGCCGTAATCAAACCTACGATAATATAAAAGGTAGTCGTTTTTCCTGCACCATTAGGTCCTAACAAACCTACAATTTCGCCCTGTTTGACTTCTACAGAAATGTTATTTACCACGGTACGGTTTTTATACCGCTTAATGAGATTGTGGGCTTCCAGTTTCATTTATCTTGTTTTATTTTTTGAATGTTGATGCCTGTTGATCTATTACCAATCACATAATAATGAGCTCAACCTCACGCTAAATAAACTAATTATTTTCTATTTTATTATTGGCTGTCTTCCTCAAGACTTTCCCAAAACTCAACTGCTTTGCGCAAATGCGGGATAATAATAGTTCCTCCTACCAGATTGGCAATGGAAAAAACTTCAAAAACCTGGCCCTTAGTGACACCCAATTCATAACAACGTTGCAAATGATAAAACACACAATCATCGCACTTTAAGACCATAGATGTAGCCAATCCTATCATTTCTTTGGTAACCTCAGGCAACTCGCCATCTTTATAGGTATTGGTATCCAAATTAAAAATACGTTTGATAACTTTGTTATCTCCTTCGAGAATGCGTTCATTCATTTTTTGACGGTACTGCTGGAAATCTTTAACATCTGCTTTACTCATATGAACTGTTCTTTAATGTCAAAATCATGCATTTTATGGTAATAAACCTGTTTTAATTTTTTGCTTTACAAGATGCCGGCTTCCAAAATATCATGCAGATGAACCATCCCCAGATATTCGTCTTCATTCATAATCAAAACCTGGGTGATGTTATTTTTCCGCATAATATCCAGGGCATCCACAGCAAGAGTATCTGCCTGTAATGACTTGGGATTAACAGTCAAAATGTCAGCTGCCTTTAAAGTATCTACGTCATCATTTTCCTGCAACATCCGGCGCAAATCTCCATCAGTGACAATGCCTATCACTTTTCCGTCTTGTTTAACAGCAGTAGCGCCTAACCGTTTAGAAGATATCTCCACGATCACTTTGCGTATATCATCCTGATAATCAACCACAGGTTTTTCATTATGAATATATAAGTCGGAAACCCTTAAATACATTTGTTTGCCGAGAGTTCCTCCGGGATGCAACTTGGCGAAATCATTTTGTGTAAATCCGCGGGCTTCAATCAAAGCCACTGCCAAAGCATCACCTAAAACCATTTGTGCTGTTGTGCTGGAGGTAGGAGCTAAATTATTCGGACAAGCCTCCTTTTCCACAGTAGCATCTAAAATAAAGTCTGCTTGTTTCGCCAAAAAGGAGTTGCGATTACCTAATAACCCGACTAACTGGTGCCCCATAGATTTAATGAGCGGCACTAAAACTTTAATCTCGGGGGTATTCCCACTTTTGGAAATACACATTACCAAATCGTCTTTCCGGATAATTCCCAGGTCGCCATGTATGGCATCAGCCGCATGCATAAAAACGGACGGTGTTCCGGTGGAGTTTAAAGTAGCTACAATTTTAGATGCAATTATGGCACTTTTTCCAATCCCGGTAACAATAAGCCGGCCTTTATTTTTTAACAATACCTTAACAAGGTCAGCAAAATCACTATTGACGCGTTCTTTAAGCCCTTCAACAGCATTAGCTTCTTGTTGAATAGTTTCTATGGCTGTCTTTTTGATACTATCTTTATTTGTCAAATCGTACGATCATTTGTTTTTACAAAAATAAACAATTCAAATGAAATCTCTAGTGCGAAAATTTTCGAACCAAGAGAGAAAGAATTTATTTATACTACTAAAATAATATATTATAATTATAGTTTATTTAACGCAGAATAATTAATTTATTCTTATATTTTTGCAAACCTTACATAAAGATAAGATATCAAATATTATTTGTACCTTTGACTATGTACTCCAAATAATACTTTGGGACAATTTAAATAATGAAGACAACAGACAGTAATTTACATAAGTTATTAAAAGAAATTTTCGGTTTCTCTACCTTTAAAGGCAACCAACTGGAGATCATAAAAAATGTTCTTTCAAAGAAAGACACCTTTGTGATCATGCCAACCGGTGGCGGAAAGTCCATGTGTTATCAGCTTCCGGCTTTGATGCAGGAAGGTACAGCAATCGTTGTATCCCCTTTAATTGCTTTGATGAAAAACCAGGTAGATGCCATCCGTAATTACGGAGCAGAAACCGGTATCGCGCATGTTTTAAATTCCTCGCTAACAAAAAATCAGTTGTTGCGTGTGCAAAACGATGTCAGACGAGGAATAACCAAGCTTTTATACGTCGCACCCGAATCGTTAGCTAAAGAAGAGAACATAGAATTTTTCAAGAATGTCAAACTATCCTTTTATGCTGTTGATGAAGCACACTGCATCTCAGAATGGGGACATGACTTTCGGCCTGAATATCGCAGGCTAAGACCAACAATTAAGGCAATAGGACAAGACGTGCCGGTAATTGCATTAACGGCAACAGCTACACCCAAAGTCCAGGAAGATATTATGAAGAACCTGGAAATAAATGATGCTGGAGTTTACAAGTCTTCCTTTAACCGGTCAAACCTGTTTTATGAAGTCAGACCGAAAACGAAGAATGTCCTTAAAGACATAATTCGTTTTATCAAGGATCGGCCCGGGAAATCGGGAATAGTTTACTGTTTAAGCCGTAAGAAAGTTGAGGAAATTGCTGAGACCTTACAGGTAAATGGCATTAATGCCTTACCCTATCATGCCGGGCTCGACTCAGCAACACGTGTTCGAAATCAGGATATGTTCCTGATGGAAAATGCCGATGTGATCGTGGCCACAATTGCCTTTGGTATGGGTATCGACAAACCTGACATCCGTTTTGTGGTGCATCATGATATTCCCAAAAGCCTGGAGAGCTACTATCAGGAAACAGGTCGTGCAGGAAGAGATGGAGGCGAAGGGCATTGTATGGTGTATTATGCCTATGAAGACATCCAAAAACTTGAAAAGTTCCTGAAAGGAAAACCGGTGGCAGAGCAAGAAATCTCAAGGCAATTGCTCAATGAAACAGTTGCTTATGCAGAGACAGCTATGTGCCGAAGAAAAGTATTACTGGATTATTTTGGGGAGACCTATAAACACGAAAATTGTGAAACCTGTGATAACTGTATTAGCCCAAAAGAAACCTTTGAAGGGAAAGACTATATCATGATGGTGTTAAAAACAGTAGATGCTGTAAAAGAACAGTTTAAACCTGATCATCTGATTAATGTTATAACAGGAAAACAAACCAGTGAAATCTTTGCATATAAACACGATAAATTATCTATTTTTGGGCAGGGAGATGACCAGGAAAGGCAGCTCTGGTCAGCAGCTATACGTTATGCCTTAATTCATGGGTTATTAAAAAAAGATATTGAAAACTATGGACTGTTAAAGTTTACCGATAAAGGTAAAGCTTTTATGGAGGAACCATATTCAATTATGATGGCAAAAGATCGCGACTTTGAAGAAATAGAAAATCAAGAACAAATGGCAAGTTCGCAACGTACAGGTTCAGTAGATGATACCCTGTTTAATATGTTAAAGGACCTTCGCAAGAAAATTGCAGTTCGCGAAGACTTGCCTCCATTTGTGATTTTCCAGGACCCTTCTCTCGAAGAGATGGCTACTAATTTTCCCATTAAAAAGGACGAATTAATTCAAATCTCAGGAGTAGGTAGCGGAAAAGCAGATAAATATGGGAAACCATTTTTGGACTTGATTAACCAATATGTGGAAGAAAATGAAATTATCCGTCCCAGCGACATGGTTGTCAAGTCTGTGGTGAATAAATCAAGCCTTAAAGTACATATTATCCGTAGTATTGACCAGCGAATGTCTTTTGAAGATATTGCCAATGCAAAAGGCCTTTCCAAAGAAGATCTTATTACGGAAATTGAGCATATCATCGGCTCAGGAACAAAATTAAATATCGATTACTATATTGATGAAACTATTGACCCGTATCACCAGGAAGATATAATGGATTATTTTCTGGAAGATGCCGAATCAGACTCCATTAAAGAAGCACTGGAAGAACTGGGTGAAGATGAATATTCCGAAGAAGAAGTCAGGTTGATGAGAATAAAATTTATGTCAAAATACGGAAACTAATTGTTTTATGGAAAAAAAAGTAAACACGTTAATCGGAATTAATGTATTGTTAGTCATCGCTGTAATTGTATTGTTTGTTTTGCAATTCTCAAATGGTAAAGGAACAATACAAACGGAAGATGCAGAAAAGGACCTAAGCACCGGGCAAAATTTAAAGGTTGCCTATGTAAACACCGATTCTGTTCTTAGCAAATACAAATTAGTTGAAGTTATGGAAGCAAAGCTTCAGGGTGAAGGAGAAGCTATGCAAAAAGAACTGCAGCGCAGACAGCAACAGCTGGCACAAAAGTATCAACAGTACCAGCAAAGAGTTAAAAATAATTCAATCAGCGTGGAAGAAGCAAAACGTGTTGAACAGGAATTGAAAAGAGAAGAAGAAAACCTGTATAAACTGCAACAGGAATATTCTCAACAGTATGCAAATCAAACAAGAGGAATGAACAAAGAACTTGTTGATACATTAAGAAACTTCTTAGACCGATACAACCGAAGCAGCCGTTTTGATTACATACTGGCTAAGTCTACAACAAATAATAATATTCTTTATTCCAACGACTCTTTAAATATTACATCGAAGATCATCAATAAGTTGAATGAAGAATATGAAAAGAATAAATAAACAGCAGTTGCTTGTAATGCCCGGTTCATTTGTTATGCTTTTTTTATGCTATAAGTCTCAACTCAGACTGTGGATAAGAAAAGATTCATAAACCAGAATTCACAACAAACGTTGAACATAACAATGTAACCCGGACATTGTTTTTCCGTTCAAATGCTTAACTTATTTTTGCTTTGTTTTTGATTGGTTGTTTATCTTATATTTGTGATCGTAAGAATTATTATTACCATCAAAATTCTATTGAATTTAAGTAATGATATATATTTTTTCGCATGACTACAAATTAAGATCAAATAGAAAATAAATAAGAATTATGACGTTTTCCAAAAATCTTCTTCTTGTGTTTGCCGCACTTTTCTTATTGGTTGCCTGTCAGGATACAAATCAGACAGATGGCAAAGATACGACCAACAGGGAAGTTATTGAAAAACATAATGACGGAAGCCCTAAGCAAGTAAAAATACTAAACGAAGCAGGGGATACAATCAAGGAAATCCGGTATTATAAAAATGGGCAAAAAGAAATGGAAGGCCCTTTGAAAAAGAACAGGCGCCATGGCACCTGGAAGGCATATTATAAAGACGGAGCCATATGGAGTTCAGCCAGATACAACCATGGAAAACAACACGGCCCCTATACAACTTATTATTCTAATGGCCATATTCGGTACAAAGGCCAGATGCACATGGACGAGCGTACCGGAAAATGGATATTTTATAACAGACAAGGAAAAATAATAAAAGAGATTGACTACGATAAAAACCAAGAGTGAGCGCAATCGTTTGTTTTTGCACTAAGGTAATTGTCAATCATTCACCTTATTGATATACATAAAAACAGGCAAATGATCACTATATCCTCCATAGTAATTTTTTCCAAATGTTTTATCAGGTACTTTCACTCCTTGTTCGTTTTTGTGTAACAGCCAGTCAGGCTTGAAAATGCCCTGAACTTTTTCAGTAACTACAAGTCCATTACTTTTCTCAGGTAATAATGATCGGGATATAATCATTTGATCTATCATATTCCATTCGTTATCGCGCCAGTAATGATACGTTCCCAGACCGTTTTTATAGGGTTTCCAACTCATATTAAACAAAGACTCGCAGTTGGAATCTGTATTTCCATTAGAATATAAAATTCTTTTGACACTCAGATTCTCGGGTTCATCATTTAAATCGCCCATTACAACAATGTTAGCTTCCGGATTGGTCGCAAGAATTTCATCAACTTCTTCCCTTACTAGTGCTGCTGAACGCATACGTTTTGGAGCTGTTTTACCAACACCTCCTCCGCGGGAAGACCAATGATTTACAAAAACATGAAGCGTCTGTTGAGCCATATGAACTTTTGCATAAAGAATATTTCTGGTCTTATCATCCGGATCCCAAGGGAAATCAACCTTTATCTTTTCTGCAGCTTTTTTGCTGATGGTTGACTCGCGATACAATAGAGCAACATCGATCCCTCGCTCGTCAGGGCTTTCAAAGTGGATGATTTTATATCCATACGGACTTAGTGTTTTATGTTCCACCAGTCTCTCCAATACTTCCCGGTTTTCAATTTCAGCCAATCCGATAAGGTCTGCCGGCTGCTCTCCACCAACAGCGTCAATCACTTTTGCAATATCTTTTACTTTTTTGGAATAACGCTCGTGTGTCCAGTTTTTCCGTCCATCAGGAGTGAACTCTTTATCATGTTTGTTCGGAGCATTTATGGTGTCAAATAAGTTTTCCACATTATAAAACATCACGAGATAGTCTCCTTTTTCATAACTTTGAGCATTTAGTGGCCTAAAGCTAATGGTGATGACTAAAATAAAACAAATAATCCCGTACTTCTTCATATACTAAAATTTTAATGAGCACAGATAAAACAAAGCAGTTAGAGCATTGCGGACTAATATTTGATCCGGTCCAATTAATCTGTATTATTTGTGTTCTGTTATTAATTTCATTATAATGTCGTGCCTACAGCACTTTGTCATTTCTCGCGAACTCTTTTGCTACCATAATATCGTGCCTATGGCACTCTTAGTACATTGACTACAATAATTGTTTTCACTAATATTTTCCGCACAGAGTTTTATGTCTATTATTTCAAGAACTTTTTCAATTGTTCTATTTCTCTTCTTTGTTTTTTCGTCGGTCTTCCCTGGCCTTTCTCTCTGTATTCAAAATTAGTCTGTCTTGCAATTTCCTGCTTCCGGTAGTTCTCTTCCGGAGTAAGGTCTTCCATATAATCCGGGACCAATTTGGCTCCTACTCGTTTTTCAAGTATCTGCAAAACTTTTACTTCCAGCTCTATTTGTTCTTTATTAACCTGGATAATGTCACCGGCTTTAATCTCCGTGGAGGGTTTGACCTGCTGATCATCCATTTTTACTTTTCCGTTCCTACAGGCATGCGTAGCTTTGCTACGGGTTTTAAATATCCGTACAGCCCATAACCATTTGTCGATTCGGATACCGTCGCTCATAATTTATTTCTTTCTGAAATAGATTTCGATTGGTGCGCCTTTAAAATTATAATGTTCTCTGATTTTATTCTCTACAAATCGTTTATAAGGATCCTTAACATACTGTGGTAAATTACAAAATATGGCAAAAGCAGGGAAGCTTTTCGGTAGCTGCGTTATATATTTTGTGCGTATCGTTTTGCCTTTATACATTGGCGGTGGATTATCTTTAAGTAAAGGCAAAATATCTTTATTCAATTGAGAGGCTCCAATTTTGCGTTTTCTGTTTTCATAGACCTGCATGGTTGTTTCCAATAATTTAACGATCCTTTGCTTTTTCACAATAGAAGTAAATAGAATCGGAATATCTGTGAATGGAGCGATTTTTTTCCGGATCGTTTTTTCGAATTCTTTGACGGAATTTGTTGATTTTTCCATCAAGTCCCATTTATTCACAGCAATTACAATGCCTTTTTTGTTTCGGGTAACCAATGAAAAGATTGCACTATCCTGTCCTTCCACGCCTCGTGTAGCATCAACCATCAAAATACAAACATCACTTCCTTCAATAGCCTTAACAGCGCGGAGAGAAGAATAGAACTCTATATTTTCAGTGACTTTTGATTTCTTTCGAAGTCCGGCTGTATCTACAAAAAGGAACTCTTGTCCATAACCTTTATAGATAGAATTGATAGTATCTCTTGTCGTTCCTGGTATAGGAGTAACTATATTACGATCCTTACCAACCAAAAGGTTGATTAATGATGATTTTCCTGCATTGGGCCTTCCAACGACAGAAATGGCAGGTAAATGACTATTATCGTCTTCCGGCTTATCATCTAATGATTTAACGACATCATCCAGTAAATCGCCTGTGCCTCCACCATTTATGGCTGAAATCGGGTATAATTTTTCTACGCCTAATTCATAGAACTCATTTGCATCATGGAAATTTTTGGCTGTATCAATCTTATTTACAGTAACAAAAATCTCTTTGTCTGTTCTTCTGAGCGTATTAAAAACATCTCTGTCCATGTCCGTGAGGCCCGTTCTTCCATCGACTACAAAAATGATGGCATCGGCTTCTTCCATAGCAACTTCTACCTGCCTTCTGATCGCTTTTTCAAAAACATCCGATGAGCCATCAACATAGCCTCCTGTATCAATTATTGAAAAATCCTTACCATTCCAGTCTGATTGACCATAGTGTCTATCGCGCGTAACACCGCTTGATGATTCTACAATAGCATCACGTTTTTGCACTAATCTGTTAAAAAGAGTGGATTTCCCCACATTCGGCCTTCCTACTATTCCAATTAAATTTCCCATTTGTTCTTTTGTTTAGGCTATCGGATAGCCAAATCGTTTTAATTTGTTGTCATCATCACGCCAGTCTTTGCTGACTTTCACACTTAGATCAAGAAATATCTTTTGATCTATAAACTTTTCTATATCTTTTCGTGCATCAATTCCAAGTCCTTTTATTGCATTCCCATCTTTCCCGATTAGGATTTTTCGTTGGCTTTCTCTTTCCACGTAAATTGTAGCCCGAATCCGAACCAGGTCAGCCATTTCTTTATATTCCTCAATTACAACTTCAACTGAATAAGGGATCTCCTTTCGATATTGAAGCAGGATTTTCTCTCGTATAATTTCCGAAATAAAAAACCGTAAAGGACGATCTGTTAAACTGTCTTTATCATAATATGCAGGAGATTCAGGTAGTAATTCCTTTATTTTATTGTTAATGCTTTCTATGTTAAAATGGTGTAAAGCAGAAGCCGGAATAATTTCGGCATTGCTAAATTTTGTTTTCCATAGCTCAATATTATTCAAAACTTCTTCCTGCTTTTCCAGGTCAATCTTATTTAAAACCAGGATTACCGGTTTTTTTGTTTCCTCAATTTTTTTGATAAGTTCTTCATCAAGGTTTTTATCTCTGACTTCTTGTATAACCAAAAAAACATCCGCATCCTGAAAAGCACTTTGAATGGAATTCATCATAGATTCCTGCAGCTTATAGGCCGGATCGAAAATGCCGGGTGTATCTGAATAAATGATTTGTTGTTCTTCTGTATTAACAATTCCAAGAATTCTGTGCCTTGTCGTTTGTGCTTTCTGTGTAACAATAGCCAATCTTTCACCCACCAGGGTGTTCATCAATGTAGATTTACCGGCATTGGGCTTTCCGATTATATTTACAAAACCTGCTTTATGTGTCATTTAGTAATTATTAAATTATTGCAATGCTATCTTAGCAAATGCATTTGCAAAGATAAAGAATAGAATCTGCAAAATAAATTAAATATTATTTGGATAATTGTTTTTTATTTTATTATATTTGCAAACCCATTTGGGGACAGAAATAGAGTTCTAAAACATAAATATGTTTTTCAGGGGATCCGAATTTATCGGATCGTCGAACTCATATCCGCCGAATGGCGGACGATGGTTCGAATCCCTGAAAGAATTTTAGAAATACGTTCATTAAAAATTAATTGAAGATATATTGCGGGGTGGATCCGTCTGTGGCGGATCGTCGGACTCATATCCGCCGAATGGCGGACGATGGTTCGAATCCCTGAAGAATTTTAGAAATACGTTCATTAAAAATTAATTGAAGATATATTGCGGGGTGGATCCGTCTGGGGCGGATCGTCGGGCTCATATCCGCCGAATGGCGGACGATGGTTCGAATCCCTGAAAGAATTTTAGAAATAGGTTCATTAAAAATTAATTGAAGATATATTGCGGGGTGGATCCGTCTGGGGCGGATCGTCGGGCTCATATCCGCCGAATGGCGGACGATGGTTCGAATCCCTGAAAGAATTTTAGAAATACGTTCATTAAAAATTAATTGAAGATATATTGCGGGGTGGAGCCGCCCGTGGCGG
Source organism: Bacteroidales bacterium (assembly GCA_021738505.1). Lineage (GTDB taxonomy): Bacteria > Bacteroidota > Bacteroidia > Bacteroidales > PWNQ01 > PWNQ01. Next base: position 48,604 of record JAIPBW010000018.1, read on the forward strand.
ATCGTCGGACTCATATCCGCCGAATGGCGGACGATGGTTCGAATCCCTGAAAGAATTTTAGAAATACGTTCATTAAAAATTAATTGAAGATATATTGCGGGGTGGAGCAGTGGTAGCTCGTCGGGCTCATATCCGCCGAATGGCGGACGATGGTTCGAATCCCTGAAGAATTTTAGAAATACGTTCATTAAAAATTAATTGAAGATATATTGCGGGGTGGAGCAGTGGTAGCTCGTCGGGCTCATAACCCGAAGGTCGTTGGTTCGAATCCGGCCCCCGCTACAAAGCAAGCCTCACAGAATTTTGTGGGGCTTTTTTATTTTCAGGAAATAGTCTTTCTATGTTTACCGTCTATGTTCTATACTCCAAGCCTTTTGATAGACTTTATATCGGTTTTACTTCCAACCTAAAGGCAAGAATGCTTTCTCATAATGTTTTAGGCAAAAAGGGATACACAAAACGCTATCGCCCCTGGACTCTCATCCACACAGAAACTTTTCAGACCAAGCAGGAAGCCATGAAAAGGGAAAAGGAACTTAAGACCGGAAGTGGCCGTGAATATATTCGCAATCACTTACTTTAAAAATCCTCGCTCGTCGTGCTCATATCCGCCGGCAGG
>JAIPBW010000078.1 GCA_021738505.1 Bacteroidales bacterium
CCGATTTCGTAACCTCATCGGGATTAATTCGACTTACATCTTTCGGTTCTCCGCCTACCGGCGGATTCCGAAAAATGAGTCTCATTGAATGTGTTCGTTGTTTGTCCGCTAATTTCTCTAATTACACACCAATTAACGCAGATTTAGTATATTCTTATTCGCAAATGTAATTCGTAATTCATAATTCAAGATACGCATCATCACATCATCGCATCATCGCATCACCGCCAACTCGTCCAGCCCTTTAATCATTCTCCTGTGTGTCAAAAAAATTTTCGCCATGGAGGTTTCATATTTACGAAGGAGCCCATGTGGCTTTCATGCTATCGTCATGATACAGCGAAAACCTACCACATAAGTTGTTGGTGAAGTTCATGTTATTCTTCACCTAATCCATTAAAAAATTAACTTTGAAATAATCTTTGCCAGAATGATTTTTTCTCATGTTCTTCATCAACATAATAAGATGATCCGTACGCATAACCATATCCGTAGCCATAGCCATAGCCATATTGGCTACCATAGCCATACCCTGAATATTTTCCTTTTTCCAGCTCTACATCATTAAGGACCACACTAACATTTTTGATCTGTGATTTTTCCATAAAATCATTAAGTGTGTTAATCGCATTTTTGGGCGTATAACTCTGTCGTGCTGCATAAACTACGGCATCCGATTGATTCATAAGATATATCGCGTCTGTAACAAGCCCGATCGGGGGCGTGTCAATAACAATAAAGTCAAAATCTTTCTTAAACTCATCCAATAAATCTCTCATTTTCTGAGTCTCTAACAGTTCAGACGGATGTGGCGGCACAGGTCCGGAAGTGACAACATATAAGTTTTCAAATCCTGAAAACTGAACCAGATCTTCTTTATTTTGCTTGCCGATCAGATAAGAAGTAAGGCCTGTTTCATTGGATAAATTGAAGTCATCAAAAACCCGCGGCTTACGTAAATCACCACTTATAACAAGGGTTTTGCGGCCGGAAAGAGCCATTATTGACGCCAGGTTAATAGAAATGAATGTTTTACCTTCTCCGGAAAGTGTCGAAGTAACTGTAATCACTTTTTTGTCTTTGCCCGGCATATAAAACTGCAAAGAGGTCCGTAGCGCCCGGAAACTTTCAGCCAATATTGATTTCGGTTTAAATATTACTGACGTATTGGTGCTTAATCGGGAGTGATTAATTACCCCTAAAACAGGAACACTGGTAAGTTTTTGTATTTCATCATGCGTATGAATCTTATTATCAAAGAAATCCCGGATCAAAATAATAACCAAAGGCAGCATTATTCCTAAAATAAAAGCTATCGAATAGTTCATTGATGGTTTGGGGAAGATAACGCTTCCGGAGCGGGATTTATTAATAACCTTGTAATCAGATACATTCCCGGCTTTCTGTATTCCCGTTTCGGCTCTCCGTTGTAATAAAAACGTATAGATTTTATCGTTAACTTCGTATTTTCTACGGATATTCACCAATTGCCGCTCTTTGAAAGGCAATGTGGATATTTCCTTTTGAATTTTATTTATGCGTTTATCCAGATTCCTAATTTTAATTTTTGAATGCTGAACTATATTGGATATATTTTCTAACAAAGCATTTTCAGCCTGATTCACACGTTTCTGTATTGCCTTAACTCTCGGATCCCTTTCCGTTGAGGTTATCAGCATCTCCGAGCGTTTACTATACAATTCATTCAAATTGGTTACCAATTCGGAAAGGAGCTCGTCTTCAATGCCAATGGTTGAAGGGGCAATGATGGTTTTTTTATCCTTATTACTCTGTTGAATATAATCTTCTACAAATTCGTAATAATTCATTTTCAGGCTTTCCATAGCCCGGTTGTTCTCCAGCTTATTAAGTTCAGCAAATATGGGTTGAGCTTTGTCACTAATTTCAAGTATTCTGTTTTCAGATTGAAACTCCTGCAGCCGTTGTTCCACTTTTTGCATAGTGTCATTTAGCGCTTCAAGCTGATTATCAATAAAAGAAATCGTATTAACGGAACGCTTATTTTTTTCTTCCAGATTATAATTCACATAAGCTTCAAGCAATGCATTCACCTGAGCTGTTGCCCTGTTTTTATTTTCCCCTTCTTTGGCAATTTTTATAATATCAGATTCCTGGCTTTGCTTTTCTATTTGAAAGCCTCCGTTTTGCTTTACTGCAGATTCCAGTGAGTTAAACGTGAACCAAAATACTTTATCATCATCCGTATTGATTTCGCCGTCAGCAAAATCACTATACGATTTGTTGACGACAAGGCGGAAAGAACAATGCGGTGTAGTATACCACTTTCCGAACTTTAACTTTTTTGTTTTTTCCGGGATATGGATTTTACTTACTTCTTTTTCTTTTTGAAAATCATACAAAGAAATTTGCGCATCCTTTTCCTGTCTGCCATAGGTCAAACGATAGTGCGATAAATTATCAACCTCAACATGCATATTTGTATTGACTGGTTGCACATGAGAAGTATCAAACTCAATAATAAAAGGCCGGTTTTCATAAACTTCATTTGGTCTGAACTGCCCCTGACGCGTCACAGTTGTTTGCCAATTCATTTCTCTGGCCGCATTAAGTTTCATTTTATATGAATTCAATACTGCTATTTCATTTTCCAGATTTACACGACGAGAAAAAAGAGGTCTGACGGACTTGCTAAATAACGTACTCTCATTTTGATTCTCATCTGATACTAAGACAGTACCGGAAGCCTTGTAAACAGGCTCAGCATATTTATTGAACAAATAAGCCCCTGCCATGGCAACTACTAATGTCAAAACAAACCAATACCAGTAATTTAAAAATTTAAAAATAATCGCTTTGATATCCAGGCCTTCATCAGGCTGGAAATTTTCTGAGAAATAGTTTTCAGGTATATTTTGTTCTTTCATTATTGTAAAAAGTTAATAATCAAAATTGTAGATGACACTGCCGAGAAAATAGTTCCCCAGGGAATGGTAGCAAATCCTGTTGTTTTGGCTAACCGGTTCGGCTGAACATATACAACATCTCCCGGCTGCAAATAAAAAAACGGTGAATTCAACACATTGCGATTGGTCAAATCCAAAAATATGCTTTTCTCTTTCCCATTGATGGTACGGACAATCATCACCTCTTGCCGGTTGCCATAGGGAGTCATATCCCCGGCATTTGAAATAAGTTCCAATATATTTACCGAAGGTTGATAAACATAATATGTTCCGGGTTGATTTACTTCTCCCAGCAAACTAACCTTGAAATTTATCAATCGCAATTGGACAGTTGCATTATTCAGGTACAAATCCACATGATCTTGTATAACCTGATTAGCCTCAGCAACCGTAAGACCGGAAAGTTTTATAGCGCCTAAAACAGGCATTTTTACATATCCTGTGTCATTAATGGCATAACTATTCACATAAAGACTTGGATCTCCAATAGAATTTTGTGTATTTCCTCCCCGCATATTGTTTGACTGGTCTTTTTGTAAAAATTCCTTTGATTCAAGGTTAAAGGTTTGGATATCCAGATAAACCATATCCCCTTTTTTTAAAAGATACGGAGATGGCATCGTATCATAAGTGGTGGCCTGATCTTCTGCTTTATCCTGAAGATATATCATCTTTTTCTGGGGCGTACAGGATGCAAGGACTGCAAACATTACAAGCCACAATGCTAGTTTTAAGCTAAGTTTATTTTTACGCATTCTCAAGGGTTTATTTATCAAAATAAATACATGAACAAAGATAGAAAAACTTTCAGATCAAACAATCTGATAAAAAGCAAATCTGAAAAGACTTTTCTAAATTGCGCTATTTGATTATTTCTCATCCGGATTTTAATCCAAAATTTTCCGGGCCATTGGATGTACTTCGCCACGCAAGCCTACCGGTTGTGCATTACGAATTGTATAAACCGTTTCGATAGAACGACGGGCATCTTCAAGACCGTAACCTCCGCCATTGAGGATATGCTCATACGATTTGGTATGTAAATCGGTAAAACCTCCGCTAAACTCTATCTCTTCATCTTCTACTTTGATGCTTCTGAAGGTCCGCTGTCCTATAGCTTTCACTTTTTCCGGAAGGTTATCCGGCTCAAGACTTAAGAACCACCGAACGCGGGCATTCTTCAACTGAAGATAACCGGCTGCTGTATGAGGCTCGCTTAAATGCACAATGTTTTCTTTTACATCACCAAAAATCCAGGTTAACATATCAAAAAAATGAATCCCTATATTCGTTGCTATCCCACCGGATTTTTCGGACTCTCCTTTCCAGGAAATGAAATACCAGTTTCCGCGACTTGTTATATAGGTTAAATCAATATCAAAAACCTTATCTTTCGGTGCTTTCTGAACTTTTTCTTTTAAATCTATAATCGATGGATGCAATCTTAGTTGAAGGATCGTATAGATGTTTTTACCACTCTCCTTTTCAATGTCACTCAATGCATCAACATTCCAGGGGTTTAAAACCAGGGGTTTTTCGCAAATAGCATGCGCTCCGTTTCTTAAAGCCAACCGGATGTGTGCATCATGCAAATAATTGGGAGAACAAATACTGACAAAATCTGTCTTCTTATCCCCTTTTCTTCTCAATTTATCTAAATGACGATCAAAACGCTCAGGCTCAGTAAAAAAATCAGCATCAGGGAAATAACTATCTATAATTCCAACACTATCAAACTTATCCAATGCAGCTTCTAAATTATGACCCGTGGCTTTTATGGCCTTCATGTGCCTCGGAGCTATATAACCCGCAGCACCTATCAAAGCAAAATTCTTTATCATAATTCTCCGTTATCTTTGTGACTTTGTTTTATTCCTTATATACCGAACATCATTGAGCTAACATCCAAATCAGAAATCCGGTAAACACTTTTCTTCTACAAACATTCTCTAGTCTATTCAATTAACAAATGTAAGAAAAATAATTGTTTGATTAGCCTTCTATCTCTTGATTATATAAAATTTATTCAGCATGATGAGGGGAAAATAAATTACCTTTGTTTTAAAATTTTGTAGATTTGATATTTGCAAAACTGTGACCTGCAAGCCAAAAGAATATTCAAGTTTAATATAAAAACTAACTCAATGAGACATATCTTACTGATAATATTGGGATTATCATTAGTAACAAAAGTGCATGGACAAGATATTCCGGAGCATGTTTCCAATCAGGGGATTTACGACTACCTGGATGAACTTGCAGCTGAAAAGATTATACATCTTAATTCAGCCGTGAAACCTTATAGCAAACAGCTTATTTACGACAAATTACAAACCACAAAAGCCAAAGACAGCTTATTAAACAAACGTCAAAAAGAAGAGTTACAATTTTATTTGAGTGAATATCAAATTTTTTCTGACACTACCACAAATCCCTTTCAGGGGACTTCATTCGATTTAGCAACACGTCTTGGCCTAACCGAAAAAAATAAGTCGTATGGAGCTCTTCCTCTAGAGCAATTAGGATTTGTATATAAAGATACATTGTTCACGGCTGTAGTAAAACCGATTTGGGGCGTGAATTACCGCATGAATGACAGTGGATCGGTTCGTCACTTCTGGGGCGGTTTAAAAGCTTATGCTACGATAGGTAAGCACTGGGGGATTTATGCCAGCTTGCGCGATAATAGCATTACCGAAATTTTAAGTTTGCCGGAAACATTTACCCGGGCAGAAGGCGGGAATTATAAATCGGCAGGTGCCGGACGCGAAGGAGGTGATTATTCAGAAATGCGCGGAGGTGCCTTTTATTCCTGGAACTGGGGGCGTATTGGCTTAGTCAAAGACCAGTTGCAATGGGGCGACCATAATCACGGACCCAATATTTTTGATTCAAGGGCTCCTTCCTTTGCCATGATCAAACTACAGATGAAACCTGTGCATTGGTTTGAGTTTAATTATTTCCATGGCTGGCTGGTATCGGAAGTCATTGATAGCACAAATTCTTATATCTCTCAGTTCGGTGAACCCCGCGAGAGATTCCGACCCAAAAATATTGCGGCTAATATGTTTACCATTCATCCATGGGAACATACCAGCTTCTCAATTGGAAACTCCATTATATACAGCGATATTGGCGGCGCACATCCGGCTTATCTGATCCCGTTTATGTTTTTTAAATCAATTGATCATACATTAAATCACGCCATCCAGAATCAAAACTCTCAAATGTTTTTCAATGTCAGCAATCGCTGGCTAAAGCATACACATTTATATGGAAGTATTTTTGTCGATGAGTTTGCAACTACACGGGTAGGCAATTCCAGTCAACATAATTTCCTTTCATATAAAGCCGGTGCAAAGGTCTACAACTGGCCATTACAAAACCTTTCTGTCAATTACGAATTTACACATACGAACCCCTTAACCTTTCGGCATCGCATAACAACAACTACATTTGAGACGAACAATTATAACCTGGGCCATTATCTAAGGGATAACAGCCGGGAACATGTAGCAAGTATGACTTATAAACCCATGTCGCGTCTGCGCCTCTCGGCCCGGTATAAAAATGCAGTTACCGGGAATGATTATCAATACGACATTAATTATCCCGTCCCGATTGCTGAACTACCCATATTGGAGGATATTACATGGCAGGAAGAAAGTCTGGAGTTTACAGCATCCTATGAATTACTCAATAATGTCTATTGCAAATTATTCTATGAATTCAGCAATATCCGCGGTTTTGATGTTGACGGAAAAACAGCAGAAGAATATCTGATGAAATATACACCCCAGTTTTATCACGGAAAGCAACATACTTTCGGCGCACAATTTAATATTGGGTTTTAATGTTTCTATTTTATATTAAACCAAAAATCGTTTATTGATTTATGTGGGACTCCTTAAAAAACGGATATCAAACTTACCTCAGGCTGGAGCGCAACCTGTCGCATAATTCGATTCAGGCTTATTTACGCGATATTCATCATTTGACTACTTTTCTGGAGGACTACGCCCCTAATTTGTCGGTTCATGAGCTGGGAAAAAAACACCTGAAAGAATTTTTAAAATACCTTTATGACCTGAACATAGCAGCCAATTCGCAAGCCCGGATAATATCCGGAGTAAAAAGTTTTTTTCGATACTTGCTGCTGGAAGATATCATTACTGCGGATCCCACCGAACTAATCGATACGCCCAAAACCGGACGTAAGCTTCCCGACACATTAAGTTATGATGAAATTAGCAGTCTTATCGAGGCCATCGACTTAAGTACTGCCGAAGGCGAACGTAATAAGGCTATTCTTGAAACTCTGTATGGCTGTGGTTTGCGTGTTAGCGAACTGATAAATATGAAACTGACCAATTTGTTTTTTGATGAAGGGTTTATACGTATTGTAGGAAAAGGCGATAAAGAACGCCTGATACCCATTGGCCCCCATGCTCAAAATCAAATTCAAACCTATGTGGAACAAGTTCGCACGCATTTATCTATAGCCAAAGGACATGAAGATTTTGTTTTTTTGAACAGACGCGGCAAACAGCTTACCCGTGTGATGATTTTTACGATGATCAAACAATTAGCAGAAAAAGCAGAGATAAAGAAAAACATAAGCCCCCATACGTTCCGCCACAGCTTTGCCACTCATCTTGTGGAAGGCGGAGCTAACCTGCGTGCCGTTCAGGAAATGCTGGGCCATCAGTCAATCACAACCACAGAAATTTATACCCACCTCGATCGTCATTTTCTACGCGATACAATCCGGGATTATCACCCAATGAGTGGAAAAAAAGCAAGGAATAGTTAGTGTCTGTCTATAATGTCCGATTTCTGCGTTACGCTCGTTTTTTATCACAGTCATCCCGATGTTCCAATCGGGACTCCTGATGATAAAAAACTTCGCAAGCCCCAGATAAATGCGGGGCAGGCTTTGAACTCGAACATTATAAATCAGACACTCGACTTTATTGACAGACTCTAGTTAGGGGTTGCTTTGAACTTTAACCATATAAGCCATTTAAGTAAAAGTATATTTGACGAATAGTCGATACAAACACCTGATAATTATTTGGTTATAAAAATTACAAAACAAATTCTATTCGTAAAAACTGACTTTGTAAGTGCTAATTATATTAGGCCGATAATAATCATTAGTTTGAACGGTTTTTTTAGAAGGAAAATAAGAGTCGTCAGTATAATTAAAAGTTACTTTCTTTTTGTCAGAAATCCATGATTTTAGCCTGCCGAGGCTATCGTATGAATAATAATTTGCATCCCGTTCACCCTCTCTGTAGCTTTCCGATATACGCCCCTTCTCATCACGGGCCAGTAACAATTTCTGGCTTACATATTTATCTGATTTTTTACCAAGTAGGTCTCCTTCTTCATTAAAGTAATAACAGAAATCATTAACATAGAGTTTATCAGTTTCAAAACACAGCTCATCAATGCCATACTCAGGAACTAATCTATTGTAATTTGAGTTCAAGTGATCGAAATAATAACCGTAATTGCCGTTATAGAAAAATCTACGCCTGGAAAAATTAAAATTTTCAAAGCTTTCCCACTGAACAATATTTTCTTTTTTATCATAACTATATTCCTTAACATAGACTTTATTACCCGTTTCGAAATTGGTTTTTCTTCGTGTGATGTTTCCTGCTTCATTATAGTAATAAAATACTGAACGGTAGAGACCTTGCAAATTCCAGGTTTTATAAACAATTGGTTTACCCTGTTCATCAAAGGTCCAGGTTGATTTTTCATGGAATGAAGTATCTCCATTTTCTTTTTTGTAATAAGACTTACGCACAATCATTTCGGGTAACTTATCAGGGCTATTAATTCTTATCAGATCATGTATATCAGGCTGTGTGGTATATTCATGTATTCCATTAATACGGTCTTTATAATCATAATGGAAATTCTCCACTTTAACTGGTTTTTTGCGAAGTTCTTGCAGGAAAGTAAATTCAGAAACATCTGAAAATATCTTACGTGCTTCATCATAAGGAATAAATATGCTAACCGAATTCCCTAAAAATATTTTACTGCTTTTTGTATACTCTTGAAAACGGACCATAACACCCCAGCCATACCAATAAAAATCAGCCTCATTTAAGTTAATATACTTTAAAATATTCTTTTCGGTATCAACTGCCTTCAAAGAGTCTTTTGCCCTGATCCGCTCTGGTTCAGACATATAATTATATTTATCGAGCGAAAGTAACATTTGCCCCCCTGACAATTTTTGTTTTAGGGATAAAGTATCATACAATTTATGCAAAGCCGGAGAAATTTGCTTTTTAATTTTTCTTGTCATTTTATTTGTCAAATTAACTTTCACGGAAGCAACTTCAGCATTCCGAAGATCAACCGTAAAGAATTTGGAAACAACAAAATTTTCGTAATACCGGAAATATGGATTGTTGAATAATTTAAATTCAAATTCCACGTGAAAAAACATTTTGCTATCCACTACTGATATCGGCTTACAATCAATACTTTTAAGTCCAAAGGTCAAGTCATTCAGTTCGTTGTAATGCACATTCAAATCCTCTGCTATGCTCATTATATATTTTACAACACCAAGCCGCTCTTCTGCCAGCTTATGGAGTTTAAGATATTCCTTTGGGTTATCAACCCATCTACGGCAAAGTTCAAATATTTTTGGGCTAATTTCCACAGTCCCTTCCGGTGCAGGTTGCTGCAGACCAAAATATGTAACATCCACCTTACCGCTTATATGATCATTTTCAGGCAGTACACTTTTAGCAAGCCGTATTGTTTCGTAATTAGTATTTTGGAACACATCTATCTGAGCGCCGGCAACTCCGGTTGTTAAAAGTATTATAATAAACGTTATAGTAGTACGGGTATTCATCGATTTATACTTTCTTTATTTTGTAAAAAAGGACATACTCAACACTTCGGAGTTCTTGTTATAGTCAAATTTTATCCGGGAAAATCCATTTTGTTCCATTGTCCGTTCCAAAGCCTTTCGGGTTATTTGATCTTGCTCCTGATTAATTGTAAATGTATCTTCACCTGTTTTGTGACAGGGTATATTAATTTTTGCAGCAAAAAAATGACCACTGCCAAGTAAAAGTTCATTCGTTGCCTCAATTTCAAGCAATTGCCCGTTCTCTTTGTGTTCAAATTGAAAATCCGCATCATAGCTTATTATTCCAAAAAAACGCTCAAAATCCTTTTCTTCCAGCTGTAACTCTTCTTTTAAGTAATCTATTCCTTCTTTCTGGATATCATCAAAAACAAGTGGTTTGGCTTCCCGGATATTAAGTTTAATAAAATTATTTATCTTTCCTGAAATAAAGCATGATTTGGGATCTTCAGACAAATTAACAGACACTTTTTCACGATGATTAATATTGATTGCATCAACATTAAAAAAGGCAGTAAAATTTTCATAATGCTTATCTGCACTTTTTAGAGGTCCTTTCAGAAATTCCAGAGAAATCCGGGAAGGTTTCAACTGTGCTGATTGTCCGTGTTTAATATAATTATTTTGCTTAACAACGACATCCATCTTAGTAACATAACCATCTGTCCGGCAAGGATTAAAACACATTTTAATTTGATCATCAGCCGGAAAGCGTATAGAAAACTCATCGTACATCCACAATTTTAAAGTTGCATAAAAATTATTGCGAGAGCCTCCGGTATGAAAACCCCTATAAGAAAACATTTCATAGGTTTCCCTGTCCGGTGGACTTATAAACGGTGGAGTCAAAATACTAAACTCATCATAATCCAGTAAACGTGTCAGTCCCGGAATATAATTAACTTCATGTCCTGACTGAGCCGTATCAACGCATGCACATGGGAAACCCAAAGATTTAACCCGTTGTTTTCCATGATCATAGTAGACCGTATCCACTTGCCCGTCTTCAAAATTCAACCACATTCCATGAGACTTATTATTCTCAAACTGCCCTTTCTGTTTCAGGCTTCCATTTTTTGTGTATTCGACAAAAGGTCCCTGACGTTTCCCTTTTTCCCAATTCATCCGGTAATGAAGACGACCGGACTTATAATACCCTTCAGCAATGCTATACTGCCCGTTGCTTGCATAGTATTTGATTGATTTTATCTGATTGTTTTCTCTATAAAAATCTATTCTTTTCCTTTTGTTCCCTTCAGGCTCTAGATTCATTGTTATGGAAGATATGTTCCCCCGGGGGAAATAACTTTCATACATATTTCTGCTTTCATTTTTGTGGGTTTTCAATCGCCCGTCAGGATAATAATCATAATGATCGTAGGAACTATCCGATAGATTTATAAGCTGCTTTTCCTGCGGTGTGCCATCAAACTTATAGCGTTCATACCAGAATCCTGGTTGACCTCGCTCGTGAGCTCCCTGATAAAGTATCGTTTTGCCTGCAAATTTGTCCAAAAAATATCCTCTTTGTGATCCATCTGAGAAATGGCGGTAAACAAGAGTATCCCCCGTAAAGGCATCAAAAAAAACAAAATCACCATGCAATAGATTGTAGCGAAAATTCAAAATTCCCATTGCCTCTCCATTGCCATAATACAATGTATATTCACCATGTCGAAACGTATCTGTATAAAACGGGTTTGGAGAAAACGTCCAACCTGTTGAATCCGTATATTTTTTTACCAAGGACTTGCTTGCCTTCAAACTATCCGGGTTACGATGGGAAGTTGAATATATGAAAAAGATATCTCCCCGGTCTGTATAATCCACATGGCTAATACTGTTCTTGTTTGCATTTTGAAAACCCAAATGACGTATGTTGCCATTCCGGTAAAAGCCCTTTGAGATAGCTATTTTTCGATAATTATTAAAAAACTTAAAACTTTTCACTTCTCCAAAAGGAGTATACTTCAACTCCAAAACACCTTTCACAAAATAATGTAAAGGCAGCCCGTCATAATACTTACAATAGGCTATACTATTATTATTAGTATCTTGCCAGTTAAGTCTTTTGTTTAATCCATCATCATATCTCTTTACTGTAATGGGAATATCATTTTGTTCATAAAACGTTTGGGGGCTTGCCATTTTCTTATTGAAAGGACGAGTAAATACTTTCACCTGACCATATTCGCCAAAAATTGATACCTGCACAGAGTCGCCTTGTTTTGTGATAACTGTATCATATTCCGAATTCACACTCCGGGCAAAGCTATTTTCTATAGAGCTCAATAACAAAATAAATATGACAATCAAGCTAAAAATATATTTCCTCATATTTCGGAATATTGTGGATGCCTGTTTAATAATAAAAGGAAATATTAACCAACAATTATACCATATTTGAGCAACCACTAACCATTCTGATTTTTATTTCAGGTAATTAGAAAAAATTACCATAAACCTTTATGAGCTAAACGGTTAAAAAAATATCACGATTTTTAACCATATAAGCCATTTAAATAGGAATATATTTATCGAATAGCCGGTTAAATTTTTAATGACTTAGGAGGTTTTAAAAGCCAGTATAAGTGATTATTATTCACTATACCATTCGATTTCACCTTTTTCATTGATAACAACACCCCAGTTGACGGAAGTGAGCCGGTCATTTTTAAAGTAGAAATCAATCAAAGCATCATCAAAAGAAACCCGTCTTTCGCCCCATATTTCATCATCGACATCGATTTTTTGAAAACCATTCTCTTTCATCAGGTCTATAATCTCAGCTTCCGACATTTCAAAAATCTTTTTACCATACAAGGTTGTTTCCGGGTTATCCGTTTCGCATGCTGAAAACCTGGCCGTATGGTCACCTTCTAAGAACAATGAAAACCCGGGTTCCAAATAATCCCAAAGTATTGTATTTATACTTTCCTGGTCATCGTCAACCATTTCGGTTGAGTCCGGATCGCCGAGTCTTTCAATTAATTGTTGATCTGTAACAGCAAATTCCAAATCCCCGAATCCTTTGTGGGGATGGATTTCCAGTTTCATTTTTTTCATTTTTTTTACTATTTGATTGTTTTTGTATTGTTTTTTTCCAGAATGAAAAGCAGGCCCATTAAGTCTTAAATACCCCTGTTTCATCCATGGATTTTTCGTTAAAACTATTCATATAATTAAATTTTATTAAATAGGTGTTCTGTTTACCCCGTCATTTTTGCGGGGGAACTCACATGCAATAGCCTAACTTTAATCATTTATCTGTGTGTTTAAGGCTATCATGTTCGTTTCAGATTTTGACTGATAAATATACGACAAGATTTTGCATAACACAAGTAAAATCTATTAAAAAGGCGAGTTTGGTTCACGAGCCATTGTTTTATATACAATTTTATCTAAAAGCCTGGGGCAACACTTCTTAAGCATCACGGTCATTTTCCCTACTCTTGTAAGGATCAGTGTACGCTTACGTCTTACCACAGCCCGGTAAATATGCTCAGCTACTTCTTCAGCCGACATCATCTTTGATTCATTACGTGGTGTTTCACCCTGTTGCGCTCCGTCTTTTAATAATGCTGTTTTACGAATATCAGATGATGTAAATCCGGGACATGCCAGTAGAACATGTAACCCTTTTTTTTGTGTTTCCTGACGAATGACGTCCAGGAAATTATTGATCGCTGCTTTACTTGCGGAATAACCGGTTCGTCCCGGCAAGCCCTGAAATCCGGCCACCGAAGAAACGCCAACTACAGAACCTTTGCTTTTGAGCAAATACGGAAAGGCAGCATGGGTGCACTGTACGGTACCCCAAAAATTAATATCCATCACCTTATGCAACACATCCAACTCAAGGTCTTCAAAAACAGCTCGCATGGAAACACCGGCATTGTTAATTAGAATATCGATTCTGCCATAATTCTCCACTGTCTGATCGATCAAATGGCGACAATCATCTTCCTTGCTAACATCAGCTGAGACCGCTAATACTTCAGCTCCCTCACTTTCCAATTCCCGGGCCAGCTCCTGCAATTGCTCTTTACGCCGGGCAGCTATAACTACCTTAAAACCCTCCGAAGCATATTTCCACGCCAGGGCTTTCCCTATACCTGAAGATGCTCCTGTAATAATCACTACTTTTTCCTTCATACAAATGATGTTTGATACAAGTATAACCCAAAAATACACCTTTTATCCATTACAAACAGGGAATTCGTTAACCAAATTATAAACAAAAAAAAGTTCCTTCAAGACCACCTACAAACCAACGCATTGCAAATTTATGCAAATTTTTTCCTAAAAACATTTGCAAACTAAAAAAACGTATTTATCTTTGCACCCGCGTTAGCGCAAAAAGCGCATACAAAAAGTTCCAAAATTATTGATTCTGTAGCTCAGTTGGTAGAGCATCTGCCTTTTAAGCAGAGGGTCCCGAGTTCGAGCCTCGGCAGAATCACTTGAACAAAATACCCGAGTTTCCGACTCCGTCGGAGCAGAAGCACTTGAAAGAAAAGCCCTTACAATTAAATTTTGTAAGGGCTTTTTGTTTGCCCTGGCTCAGGAAAGACCCTTCCGATTTCATCGGAAGGGTCCCGAGTTTCCGACAACCGTCGGAGCAGAAGCACTTGAAAACAAGCCCTTACAATTAAATTTTGTAAGGGCTTTTTGTTTTGCCCT